>NZ_BOMA01000011.1:0-247943 GCF_016861935.1 Pseudomonas sp. 008
TTTTGTTTGTGCTTCAGGTAATACCGTAGCAGCTGCCGAGCAGCGCGAGGCTGCGTTCGGCTGCGCAGCAGTCGTAAACCCTGAATGCACGGTGTATCTGACAGACTGCAGTGCCTGATTTCACGACTGCTTCGCAGCCTCGCGCTGCTCGGCAGCTGCTACAAGATTAGCCCGCGCCCCTGGTAAAAGGGCGCGGGCCGGGACTTTGACGCTAGTGCAAAGGACTCAGAACTGCGGTGTGTATTTCACGCTGAACATCACGTTGCGTGGATCACCGTAGTTGTTGTTGCCGTTAATCTGGTTGTAGGCCGCTGCGAAGTAGGTCTTGTCAAACAGGTTGTTGGCATTCATCGCCAGCTCGATTTCCGGGGTGAGCTGATAACCGACGCGAGCATTCCACACGGTGTAACCCGGAACGTTGACGGAGTGGTCGAAACCTATCGTGTGGGTTTGTGCGGTAAAGCCCAGGCCGGTACTCACACGGCTCCAGTCGCCGGTCATCTGATAATTGCCCCACACACGCAGCATGTGTTTAGGCGTCCACCAGCTGAAGATTTTGCCTTCGTTGTCAGGGTCGTCGAGGTATTTGGTGGTGTTGTAGGTGTAGCCGGCAAACAGTTGCAGATTGTCGATCACTTCGCCGCTGATTTCGGCATCCAGACCCTGGCTGCGCACTTTGCCCGATGCCGTCGAGCAATACCAACCGTCGCAGGTTTGTGCACCCTGCGTATCGAGAACGGCACGGTTTTCCTGGTCGTAACGGAACAGGGCCACGGAGGTATTGATCCGGCCATCCATCAACTCGCCCTTAAGACCGATCTCGTAGTTAGTACCAACAATCGGTTTAAGTACCGAGCCGGCGGTATCGCGTTCGGTTTGCGGTGTATATACGTCGGTGTAACTGGCGTAGACCGCCCATTCGCGGCTCAGGTCATAGACGATACCGGCATAGGGCGTGACTTCTCCGGTTTCAGTGGCGGTGCTTTTTGGATCTTCTGTAATGCCGCTCGCGGTCTGGGTCGAAGACTTGTAATTGTAGTCGTACCAACTGACCCGCGAGCCGAGCACCAGGGTCAGGTCTTCAACAGGCTTGACCCGCCAGCTGCCGTACAGGCCTTTCTGGCGGATGTCGTATTGGCTGGGAGTCCCACGGCCACCGGGGCTATTGATCAAGCCTTCGTAGCTGATCTCCGGACGGTTGTGATCAATGTCGAAGATGTTGTCGGAGCTGTCATTGAAGGTTCGGGCGTATTTGTCGTCCGAGGTGTATTTGGAATAGTTGCCGCCCACCATGATTTCCTGCGGCATGGACAAGGCTTCGAACTTGCCGGTGAGGTTCATGTCCAGAGCGACTTTGGTGGAGTCCATGTCCGTCACGAAGTCCGCGTATTGCACGCCGCTGCCATCGGGATTGATGCCATCGCCGGTGGATTGCACCCGCTGGTTCTTCGCCTTGTTGGTTTCCGTCATGCGCACGGCGCCGATCTTGAAGGCCCAGTCGTCGTTGAAACGGTGTTCCAGATCGGTGTAGAGCGTGGTGACGTCGATATCCGAATGGTTCCACTTCGCCCCGGTGTACGTGCTGCGCGGCAGGTCGATGGGTTTACTGTCGGAGTAACGCGGGAAGCCGCGGACATTCGAGCGCGATTCACCGTCGGACTGGCTGACCGCCACGCCCACGGTGGTGGCTTCGCTCAGATCGAAGTCCAGCGCACCGTACAGCGAGGTGGTCTTGTACCATTCGGAATCAACGAACGTGTGGGTGTCGTCCTGGTCGGCAAGGAAACGTCCACGGATGGTGCCGTTCTGGTTCAACGGCCCACCGGCGTCCAGTTGCAGACCGTAGTGATCCCAGGAGCCGGCCTTGCCGGTCAGGGTCACGGTCGGTACGGCCTGACCGCGCTTGCGCACCAGGTTGACCGCGCCACCCGGGCTGCCGGTGCCTTGCAGCAAGCCCGACGCACCGCGCAGCACTTCCATGCGGTCGAAGAAAATCAAGTCCTGCGTGGCCCAGTTGCCCAGCGCGTAAGTGTTGCGCGGAATCGGCACACCGTCGTACTGCCAGTCATCGATCTGGAAACCGCGCGAAGAGAGGATCAAACCTCTGCCAACGCCTTGGGCACCGACCAGTCCGGTGGTCTTGTTGGCGGCGTCCTTGAGATCGACGATGTCCTGATCATCCATTTGCTTGCGGGTCATCACCGTGACCGACTGCGGAATTTCCTTGAGGGTGTGGGTGCCCTTGCCGATGGTCACGGCATTCGAGGTGTAGGAATTCGAGCCTTCGGTGGTCGCGCCCACCTGTTGCGCGTTGATGGTGGTGGCGCCCAGTTCCAGCCCCTCGGTCGAACTGCCGCGTACCACCATCAGCGTGTTGCCTTCAAAGCTGTAGTGCACGCCCGTGCCCTTGAGCAATTGGGCAATCGCCGCTTCGCTGCTCAACTTGCCGCTGACGCGTGTGCTGCGCAGGCCGGTCATATCATCGGCGCTGTAGATCACCTGCTGATTGGTCTGCGTGCCAAACGCCTGCAACGCCTGGGGCAAAGGCTGGGCAGGAATGTCGAGGGTGAAGTCTTCGGCGTGGATCTGCGCGCTGAGCGGCAGCAGGCAAGCCATGCCCAGACTGGCCAACGAGCGACGCGAGCGCAGGGTTCGGGCAATGACCAAGGCCTTGAACAGAGGTTTCAACTCATGAATTGCTGACATCGTGCTCTCTATTTTTAATTGAAATGGATAGGATCCATGGGCAACCGAGTGCCCTGCCGCTGCCTGGACCTGTGAACCGCCTGGATCGGCTGCCCTCTCGGGCAACACGTCGCAAGTCGATGACCGGCCCCTCCCCGGGCTCGATCGTTTGTCCGGGCAGCGGTAAAAATGTGTACGGCTGGGAAAACTGAACCCTGTGGCTACCCTGCCCGGCTCGATTTATCTGCTTACGTAAGTAAGACGCAGCACCGTGCAAAAACCGGAATGAGTTTATTTATCATTTACGCAAAAATTCAAAAAAAAGGCCGACGCATTGGGCGTCGGCCTTTTTTTCTGCTACTTCAACCGTTTTGTGCAGCCTTGGCGTTTTGCAGTTGCCGGGCTTTTTCGGTGAGCAACGCTTTTTCTTCGGGGCTCATATTGTCCAGACGCAACCGCGCCTGGGCGATTTTCTCCAACTGACCCGGACTGCTTTCCCGGGAGCGCAACACCGCCGCCAGACCCGCCACGGTCGGATGGTCAAACACCACGCCCGGCTGGATTTCGCACTGCAACAACTTGCGAATGCCGGCCACCAGTTTGATCACCAGCAAGGAATGGCCCCCGGCGGCGAAAAAGTCCCGGTCGATGCCCAGACGCTCAACCCCCAGCAACTGCGCCATGCGTGTCACCAGCAATTGCTCAAGAGCATCGCGGGGCTGCATGCCTTCATCGTCAGCCGAGGTGGACGCGAGTTGTTGCAAGGCCTTGCGGTCAACCTTGCCGTTGGCCAGTCGCGGGAAGCTGTCGATCAACTGCAAGTGCTGCGGCAGCATCACACTGGGCAGACGCCGCGCCAGTTCGTCGCGAACGGCATCGAGTAAAGTCGCCGAAGGCGCCTGATGCGGCACGATGAACGCGAGCATCCCGTCTTGCGCGGACGGCCCCGGCAACACCAGTGCTTGCGCGACCTGCGGCACACGCAGTAACTCGGTTTCGATCTCTGCCAGTTCGATACGGAAACCCCGCACCTTGATTTGCTGATCGCGCCGACCGTGCAACGCAATCGCCAGATCCGGGCGATAGCGGGCCAGGTCGCCGGTGCGGTACAGGCGCTCCTGCGGATTGAACGGGCTCTGGATGAACACTTGCGAATCGGCCTCGACATTCACGTAGCCGCGACACAACTGCGCGCCGCCGAGGTACAACTCGCCCAGCACACCGACCGGCGCCAGTTGCAGGTTATCGTCGAGTACAAACACCTGATTGTTGCCCAACACCCGGGACAGAACGCCGGCGTCAGGCACCTCCGCATCCAGATGCAGCGGATGAACCAGCACGCCGACCGTGGCCTCGGTCGGGCCGTAGTGATTGAACACCCGGCAATCACTGCGCAAACCGGCGATCCGTTGCACCAATCCCTGGGCAATCGGCTCGCCGCCCAGCACCAGCGTGCGCGGCAGTTGCGCGCGTTCGCTGTCGAGCAGCGCGGCCAGGTGCGACGGAACGATCTTCAGGCAATCGATGGCCTGCCGTTGCAGGAAATCGGCAAACAAATTGCCGTCCTGCATTTGCTCATCGCTGGCCACATGCAGCGCGGCGCCGTTGAACAAGGCGCCGAACAGCGCCGTGTTGCCCAGGTCCGCCGCCACCGTGGAGGTGAAGCCGAACTGCTGGCATTGATCCAGCCCCAGGGCCTGGCTGACGTGAGCGGTGTAATTAAGTAATTGCCGATGCTCGATGACCACGCCTTTCGGCATACCGGTGGAGCCGGAGGTGAACAGCACGTACGCCGCCTGATCGCCCTGTGTGTCGAGGGTGATGGCCGACGTGCTCGCCGGGGTCGATTGCAGCACACGATCCACGGTCGCCAGAGGCAACGGATAATCGTGCCATTGCGCGATATGCCCGGCGTCGACCAGCAGCAACGCAGCGCCGGCCTGTTCCAGCATCAAGGCTTGACGGGCTTGCGGCCATTGCGGGTCCAGCGGCAGGTACGCGGCGCCGATGCGCCACGCCGCGAGCATGGCGATCACCAGCTCCGCCGAGCGTGGCAAGGCCAGCGCGACGATAGCCCCCGGCGCCACCCCCTGGGCTTTTAATGCCTGGGCCAACACCTCGACCTTCGCCTGCAACTGCCCGTAACTCAGGCGTTGATCGCCGTCAGTCAAGGCGATGGCTTGCGGCGTGGTCCGGGCCCAGTCGGCAATGCGCTGCGGCAAGAACCGGCTATCGACCCGTGCTCGCGCTGGCGGGTTGATCGACAGCAAGCGCTGTTGTTCGGCGGCTCCCAACACGTTCAGTTGACCGAGTTCGGCGTGAAGATTGGCAACGATGTTTTCGAGCAATACGCGCAACTGCACCAGCAACCCTTCCATCGCCTGGACCGAGTAACGGGACGCGTTGTAATGCAGGTGGAACGCGTGGGCGTTGCCCGCCTCGTCCGTTTCCAGTTCAAGCATTAATTCAAACAGTGCTTCGCGCACTGCCGAACGCGGAGTCCATTGCAGATCAGCGGACGTCGCGGCTTGCATGGCCCGGCACACGGCAAAACCATACGCCGGGCGAGCCGCCGTCGGCGCCAGTTCAGGCGACCAGTACTCCTGCCACGTACGGTGCTCATCCAGACGCGCCGCCAACTCCACCACCCAAGTGCTGAACCCTGCATTCGCCGTCAGTGACAGGTTCAGCGGCAGGGTTTTCTCGAACACGCCCACGGCATCGCTGAAGTATTCGTAATCTGTGCGACTGTCATGCCGCACACCGACCAGCACCTGTTGATGCCCGCTGAGCCGACCCAGCAACAGCCACCAGGCCGCTTGCAGCACCACACTCGGCGATTGCGCCAACGCCCCGGCCACTTGCTGCAAACCGCTGCGCAGTGCCGGATCGAGCGTGAGCGCCAGCGATTCAGTGACCGACGACAATCCAGGATTCCCGTCGCGATAGGCCAGCCACGGAGTACTCAAATCGGGATCGGCGCCCTGCAGGTGTTCCTGCCAGTAAGTACGTGCGCCGGCCGCGTCTTCGTCGAGCACCACTTCACTGCGCCATTCCAGGTACTGGGTGAATTCACCGGTCTCTTCATCATCGTCCGCCGCCGCTGGTTGCCCATAGGCCCGCACCAATTGCTGATACAGCAACCGCACGCCGCTTTGATCGAGGCTGTGCCGGGCCAGGCCCAAGACCAATTTCCATTGATCATCGGCCAGGCGATAGAGCACCGCTTGCGCGCCCTCGGATTCACCGACGACAAAAGCACGTTCCGCCCATTCGCTGAGCTGAGCCTGAATACCGGCCGGGGTATCGACCCTCGCCTGCACGCTCAGCGGGAAGCGCTCCGCCCCCCCGACGAACTGCCGGACACCATGGAAACCCGGCGCCTTGCCCAGCCGCGTAACCAGCATCGGCTGTTGCGCCAGCAAGCGATCCAGTGCGTTTTGCACCCGTTGCGGATCGAGGGCGCCGCTGATCTCGACCTCGAGGAAATGCAGCGCATCACCACAGGCCGGGGCCTTGGGCAACTGCTCCAGCAACCGTTGCTGTTCAGGCGTCAAGGCGTAACCCAGGTCCTGCTGGTCCATCGATACCTCGTTCATGCTCCGGTTTCCTCGGTGTTCATTACGCGTTCAAGGGCGCTGCGGTCGAACATGTCGCCCATGGCCACGACAATCTTGCGCGGGCCTTCGAACGGATCACGGGCGTGGGCCACCAGCATGTTGTCCAGCAGGATGGCGTCGCCTTTTTGCCAGTCGAAACGCACCGCGCATTCTTCGTACAAGTCACCGATGCGTTGCATCACTTCGTCTTCGATCGGCGTGCCGTCGCCGTAGAACACGTGGCGCGGCAAGCGGTCCAGGCCGAACATCGACAACAGGTCTTCCCGCACGTCCGGCTCCAGCCAATAGATGTGATGCAGTTGCACCTGGTTGAAGAACGATTTGGCGCCGGTCACCGGGTGACGAATGATGGCCGGGCCTGGGGTGCGGGTTTGCAATTCGTTGTTGTCGAGCCAGCGCCATTCGATGCCACCGGCCCGGCAACGGGCCTCCACCTCGGCACGGTCTTCAGTCTTGAAGAAATGCTGCCAGGACACGTCGAGGTTGTCGGTGAAGGTGCGCACGTAAAGCAGGCCTTTTTCCTCGAACTTGTCCCGCAGGTCCGCCGGCAGTTTTTCGTACATCAACCGGCAATCCACCACTGGAGTCGCACCGCCAATGGACGCGGCTTGCTCGCAATAGAACATCTGCTTGCGCGGCCAGCGATCCTGATGGGAGCTCTCGTTATGGAACAGGATCATCTTGCGTTCCGGGTACGGCGTGGAGCGGTAGGTGTTCTTGCCGCCCTCTTTCTTCGGCAGATCGCCGTACTGGCCGTAAAGCCCTGGCTGGATCGCTTCGGCAAACGCCTCGAAGCCTTGAATGCCATCCAGTTCGAAACCACGGAACAGAATCCCGGCATGCCTGGCGAGTTTTTCTTCGATCAGCGGCCGGTTGTTGTTGATCCACTCGATCAAGTCCAGGTGCGGCTCGTTCGGTTCCAGCAGCAGCGGGAACGGCTGTGGCGCGGCGATCAGCGATTCGCGGATCGGCGCCGGTCGGGCCTTGGCCGCCGGGGCGGCGCCGCGCTTGAGGAACTTGCCGAGTTTGTCGGCCTTGGGTCCGGGGACGGCAGGCTTGGCGGCCACCGCTAAATTGTCGACTGGCATGCTGATAGCTCCCAATAGAATGTCCTGATCAGCGACGATCTGTTCCAACAGGGCTATCCAGGCCTTCACCAGGTGCTGGATGCGCTCGTGTCCGAACAAGGTTGTGGCGAATTGCCAATTACCCAGCAATTGCCCTGCTTCATCGTCAACGAACAACGCCATGTCGAATTTAGAATGGGTCTCCAGCGCCGGCAGCGATTCCACGCTCAAACCGCCCATGGCCTGGGTGCGTCCCGGCAGGTTGTTCATCACGAACAACACTTGCACCAGCGGGTTCATGCCCTTGTGCCGCGGCACGTCCGAGGCGTCGACGATCATGTCGAACGGCAGGTCCTGATGCTCGAGGGCACTGAGCAGGGATTCCTGGGTCTGGCCCAGGAATCGGGCGAACGGTGTGGCGGCGTCGAACTGCGAACGCAACGGCAAGACGTTGACGAAGAAGCCGATCAACCGTTCAAGCTCCGGCTGTTCACGCCCGGCCACGTCGGCACCGACCAACACATCCGCAACGCCGCTGACCTGGTGCAACAACACCTGGAACGACGCCAGCAGCGTGCTGTACAGCGTGACGCCCGCGTCCATCGACAACTGGCGCAAGGCCGTGCTGAGTGGCGTGGTGAGCTGGAACTGCACCGAGTCACCCGCATAGGACGGTGTCAAGCCACGGGGGTTGTCCGATGGCAACTTCAGTTGCCCGTCATAGCCCGCGAGCCGCGCTTTCCAGTACTCGGCCTGACGCGCCAGCACGCCTTGCTGTTCCAGCTCCTGCTGCCACAGCGCGAAGTCGGAATACTGCACCTCCAGCGCCGGCAACGGGGTCAGGTCACCGGCCTTGGTGCGGTGGTAAATCTGCACCAGTTCGTTGACCAGCAAGCCCATCGACCAACCATCGGAAATGATGTGGTGCATCGCATAAAGCATCACATGCTCGGTCGGCCCCAGGTGCAGGATCCGCCCGCGCAACAGTGGCGCGTGTTCCATATCAATCGGCATGCGCGCGTTTTCCAGTGCCGCTTGTGCCACCCGTTCTTCCTGGGCACTGCGGGACAGACCGGACAAATCGATCACCGGGAAATCCAGTTCAACCTGCTCGGCGATCACGGCAATCGGGTCACCTTCATCGTCCTGGGTATACGCGGTGCGCAGCACTTCATGGCGGCGCACCACCTCGGCGAAACTGCTGATCAGCCGTTCCACCGACAACTCACCGCGCAAACGCAAGGCCATCGGCATGCCATAGGCCGCGGCACCGCCGGACAATTGCTCGGCGATCCACAAGCGACGCTGCACCAGCGACAACGGTGCGCTGTGCCGGGTGCCATGGGCCTTGAGCACCACACCGTGGTGGCCGTTCGGCTCAGGTGTGCCCTGCTGCTGCGCGATCCACGCCGCCAGGTCCTTGAGTCGCGGATGGCTGAACAGGTCGCGCAGGCTCAACGTACAGGCCGTGAGTTTGCGCAGGCGCGAGACTGCTTGCGTCGCGAGCAGGGAGTGCCCGCCCAGTTCGAAAAAGTGATCGTCGCGGCCGACCTGTTGCAGTTCCAGCACGTCCTGCCAGACCGTAGCGATCTGCTGTTCCAATGCACCTTCAGGCGCGACAAAGTCCGACGCCAGCAGACTGGCATCGACGCCCGGCAAGGCCTTGCGATCGATCTTGCCATTCGGGCTCAGGGGCAGGCTTTCGAGGAACAGCACATGGGCCGGAACCATGTAATCCGGCAGGCTGGCCTTCAGGCGTGCCTTGATGTCATTGCGCAACGCCGCCAGCCTGGATGAATCGGCTCTGGCTTGCGCCGGATCGTCGAACACCACGTACGCCACCAATTGCTGACCGATGGCGCCCGGTTGCGCCACCACCAGTGCCTGACGCACCGCAGGAACCCGCAGCAGATGGGTTTCTATCTCTCCGAGCTCGATGCGCAAACCACGAATCTTCACTTGATGATCGACCCGCCCGACGTACTCAATCACGCCGTCGGCGCGATAACGCGCGAGGTCGCCGGTGCGGTACACGCGGCCACCGCCCAGTGGATCGAACGGGTCGGGAATGAAGCGCTCGGCGGTCAATTCCGGGCGCTGGAAGTAGCCCCGTGCGAGCAGCTCACCGCCAATCACCAGTTCACCGACCACACCGACCGGCGCCGGTTGGCCCTGGGTGTCGAGTACATGAATCGCCCGACCGCCCAACGCCCGGCCAATCGGCATGGTCACCGGCAACGGGTTGCGGCCGGACACGTAGTCGCTGCAATCGAGCAGCGTGGCGCTGACCGTGGCTTCGGTCGGGCCGTAGGTGTTCAGCAGGCGCACATGGCCCAGCCCGGCCTGGCCCCAGGCGGCAACACCTTCCGGCGGCATGGCTTCGCCACCGACGATCACCTGGCGCAACGCGCCATAGTCACGATGACCCGCCGCCGCGAGGTCCTTGGCCAACATATTCCAGTAGGCAGTGGTCAGGTCGCTGATGCTGAACTGCTTGTCGAGCAATTCGCGATACCAGGTTTCGCTGTCCCAGATGTCCGGCCCACGCAGCACCACCGAGGCACCGCAAATCAGTGCCGGGTAAAGCTGCTCGACAAAGGCATCGAAGTTGAACGTGGCAAATTGCAGCGAGCGGTCCTGCGGCGTGAGGCCGAGGGCATCCCGGGCAACCTGGGTGTGACGGGTCAGCGCCGATTGAGTGATGCCGACCCCTTTCGCGCGCCCGGTGGAGCCTGAGGTGAACATCACATACGCCAGGTTTTGCGGGCCGCTGCGCTCAGGCAGATTGTCGGTCTGGGTCGGGTAATCCAGTTGATCCAGGCTCAGGACGGTCACACCCGCAGCTTCTGGCAACTTCGGCACGAGGTGGCTTTGGGTCAACAGCACACGCAGACCGCTGTCCTCGATCATCGCGCCCAGTCGCTCGGCCGGGTATTCCGGGTCCAGCGGCACGTAGGCGCCACCGGCCTTGAGCACCGCCAGCAGGCTGATGATCATCTGCGTCGAACGCTCGACCGCAATGCCCACCAGCACTTCGGGGCCGACGCCGTGTTGCAGCAGCACGCGGGCCAATTGGTTGGCCTGGTCATTGAGCTGGGCATAACTCAGGCGTTGCTCGTCGAAAATCAACGCCAGCGCGTGCGGCGTGCGTTCGGCTTGCCGTTCAAACAAACGCTGCACGCACACCTCATCGACCGGCAGCGCCAGCGGCTCGCGCACAGCGGTCGAGACCAGGGCCAGATCGCCCACGGCACTGGCGGCAGGTGCCTCGACCATCTGCAACAGCAGGTGCGCGAGATGCCCGGCCAGTTGTTCAATCGCAGCGTCATCGAACTGCTGACGATCGAAACTCAGTTGAAACGACAACTCGGCGCCGAGGTTCGCCGACAAGGTCAACGGGTAATTGGTTTGCTCGAAGTTACCCACTTCACCGAAGCGCAGATCTTGCGGTGCGCCCTGTTGCAGGGCTTCGGAGATCGGGTAGTTCTCGAACACCAGAATGTTGTCGAACAGGGCTTCGCCGCCCTGCCCGGCCCAACGCTGGATGTCGAACAGCGCGGTGTGTTCTTGCTCACGCAAGGCCAGGTTCTGCGCCTGCACCTGTTGCAGCCACTGCGCCAACGGCTGTTCGGCCCGTGGGCTGGCGACCACCGGCAAAGTGTTGATGAACAGGCCGATCTGCTGTTCGACCCCGGCCAGTTGCGCCGGACGTCCGGACACCGTGGCGCCGAAGCTGACCGTGTCCAGCCCGGTATAGCGTTGCAACAACAGCAGCCAGGCTGCCTGCACCAGGGTGTTGAGGGTGACTTTCTGTTCCCGCGCAAAGCCATTGAGCCCGGCGGTCTGCGCCTGGTCCAGGGTCAGGAAGTGCTCGCCTTGAGCGGTGTTGGCCGCATCGCTGCCGGTCCACACCAGCGCTTTGGCCAACCGGGTCGGCTCATCGAACCCGGCCAACTGGCCCTTCCAGAAACCTTCGGTGACCTGCGCGTCCTGTTGCGTCAGCCATTCGATGTAGTCGCGATAACGCCCCGCCGTGTTCGTCGGCACCTGGCCGCTGTAGCGTTGCAGCACTTCCCCGAGCAGCTGCGAATTGCTCCAGCCGTCCATCAAGATGTGATGGCTGGTGTAGATCAGGTGAAAACGCGCGGTGTCGAGGCGCACCACCGTCAGGTTCAGCAACGGTGCGGCGGCAAGATCAAAACCCTGCTGGCGCTGCGCGGCCGCCAGTTCGCTGAGCGCCAGGGCCACATCGCTGTGGTCGCGCCAGTCATGGAAGGTGAACGGCACGGCCAGTTGCTTGTGAATCACCTGCAACGGACGCTTGAACTCGCCGTCCCAGACAAAACTGCTGCGCAGTACATCGTGCGCATCCATTGCCGCTTGCCAGGCCTCGCGGAAACGCTCGACGTTCAAGCCTTCGACATCCACGCACAGCTGATTGATGTAATCGCCGGCCTGCTGCTCGTAGAGGGTATGGAACAGCATGCCTTGCTGCATCGGTGACAGCGGGTAAATGTCTTCGACCTGGCGTGGCGTCACGGGCAATGAATCAAGCTGGCGTTGCGTCAACCCGGCCAGCGGGAAGTCCGACGGCGTCAGGCCCTGATGCCGAGCCTCACAGCAGTGCTCGATCAACAGCCCCAGTTCCTGCGCATAAGCCTGCGCCAATCGGGCGATGGTCGATTGATCGAACATCTGCCCGCTGAACGTCCAGCCGATACTCAGTTCGCCGCCATACACCCGGCCATTCAGGGTCAGCCAGTTGTCCAGCGGCGCCAGCGGACTTTGCTCCGCGCCCGCCGATTCGCTGGCCGGGGTGAACAGTGCGCCCGCCTCGTCGCCGAACCCGGCATCGAACTGGCCGAGGTAGTTGAAGGTAATGCGCGGCACGGGCAAGGCTTGCAGCGCCTGGCGGGTGCGGTCGTTGCCCAGATAGCGCAGCGCGCCAAAACCCAGGCCTTTATCAGGGATCGCCCGCAGTTGTTCTTTGATCGTCTTGATCGAGTCCTGCGGCGTGCTCGCCGGGGTCAGCCGGACCGGGAACAGACTGGTGAACCAGCCCACGCTGCGGCTCAAATCGAGCTCGTCGAACAGCGCTTCGCGACCATGGCCCTCAAGCTGGATCAGGGTCGAGGCTTCACCCGTCCAGTCCGCAATCACCCGCGCCAGCGCCGTCAGCAACAGGTCATTGACCTGCGTGCGATAGGCCGCCGGTGCCTCCTGCAGCAGCTGGCGGGTTTGCTGTTTGTCCAGTCGGGTGTGCGCATGCAAGGCGTGGCGGTTATGCAACTCGCCCTGGGGTCGATCGCAGGGCAAGTCATTGCGCGCATCCTGCAATTGCTCTTGCCAGAACCTCAGCTGAGCCTGCATCGCCGGGCTGTCAGCATGCTGTTGCAAGCGTCGCGCCCAGGCCTGGGTGGCGCTGGTCTTGGCCGGCAATGTGAGCGTTTGGCCGGCCTGCAACTGCTCATAGGTCTGTTGCAGGTCTTCAAGCAGAATGCGCCAGGACACGCCGTCGACCACCAGGTGATGGATCACCAGCAACAGTCGCTGGCTGCCATCGGCCATGTTCGCCAGCACCGCGCGCAGCAGATTACCGCTCGCCAGTTCGAGGCTACGCTGTGCCTGTTCGCCCAACTGTTCGAGTGCCGCCGCATCGGCAACCTCGGCGGTCCACAGCAGCGGCGACTGTTGCCAGAGCGCCTGTTGCTCGGCCAGGGAGCGATGCTGCGCGGTCCATTTATTACCCTGACGGGTGAAGGCCAGACGCAACGCGTCGTGATGGCTGACCAGTGCCTGCAACGCACGCTCCAGGTGTTCGGCGTGCAGAGGTTTGGCGGACTTGAGCAGCACCGACTGGTTCCAGTGGTGCGGCTCGGCCATCTCGCGTTCAAAGAACAACTGCTGGAATGGCAGCAACGGCGTATCGCCAGTGACCGGGCCCTGGTCGATGCGCAAGCCACTGTCGCCGACCTTCGCCACCGCCGCGAGGCTTTGCACGTTCTGGTGCAGGAACAGGTCTTTGGGGCTGAAATGAATCCCCGCCTGACGCGCCCGGCTGACTACCTGGATCGAGATGATCGAATCGCCGCCCAGCTCGAAGAAGTTGTCGCTGATCCCCACCTGCGGCCGCCCCAGCACGCTTTGCCAGATCTCCACCAATGCTTGTTCGATGGCACTGGTCGGGGCGCTGTAAGCCTTGCTGCTGGCTGTGGTGTCGGCCTTGGGCAACGCTTTGCGTTCCAGTTTGCCGTTGGGGCTGACCGGCATGTTTTCCAGCCACAGCCAACGCTGCGGGACCATGTAGTCCGGCAATGTCTGGCTCAGGTGTTCCTTGAGACTGCGCTGCAAGGCGTTGCGAGTTTCATCGTCGGCGTGCAGCAACGCGTCGCGGGTCGGCACCACATACGCCACCAACAGCGCGCCGTCCTGGGCGATGACCACGGTTTCACGGACTTCGTCGTGTTCGGCCAGGCGCGCTTCGATCTCGCCCAACTCAATGCGCAGGCCACGGATTTTCACTTGATGGTCCATGCGCCCGGCGTATTCGATCACCCCGTCGGCGCGATAACGCGCCAGGTCGCCGGTGCGGTACAGACGCTGGCCGTCACCGAACGGGCTGGTCGCGAAGCGCTCTGCCGTGAGCGATGGGCGACGGTGATAACCCCGGGCCAGGCCTTCGCCGCCCAGGTACAACTCACCAATCACGCCCACCGGCACCGGCGACAACTCGTGATCGAGAATGTAAGTGCCCAGGTTGGCGATCGGCCGGCCGATCGGCACGCTGTCGCGCCCTTCCTCGATGCACGTCCAGTGCGTGACGTCGATGGCCGCTTCCGTCGGGCCGTAGAGGTTGTACAAACCGGCATTCGGCAGCTTGGCAAACACTTGCTGCTGCGCATCCACTTGCAGGGCTTCACCACTGCAGACGATCCGGGTCAGGCTGGCGCACTGGCCCACCGAAGGGTCTTGCAGGAACGCCTGCAACATCGACGGCACGAAGTGCAGCGTGGTGATGCGTTGCGCGGTGATCAGCTCGATCAACTGCGCCGGATCACGATGAATACCCGGCGCGGCCACCACCAGGGTCGAACCGGTCAGCAGCGGCCAGAAGAACTCCCAGACCGACACGTCAAAACTGAACGGCGTTTTTTGCAACACGCTGTCCGTGGCGTCGAGTCGATAGGCCTGTTGCATCCAGCACAGACGATTGACCAGTGCCGAATGACGGTTGCCCGCGCCTTTCGGTTTGCCGGTGGAGCCCGAGGTGTAGATCACATAGGCAAGGTTTTCCCCGTCGAGATCAACGCCAGGGTTGGCATCGCTGCGGCCTTCCAGCCAGTCGCCGTCCTGATCCAGCACCAGGCTGCGAATGCCGGCCGGAATCGGTAATTGCTCAAGCAAATGGCTCTGAGTCAGCAGCAATTGGATGCCGCTGTCTTCAAACATGTAGGCCAGGCGTTCCTGCGGGTATTCCGGGTCCAACGGCAAATAGGCACCGCCGGCCTTGAGAATCGCCAGCAGGCCCACGACCATTTCCACCGACCGCTCGACCGCGATGCCCACCAGTACATCCGGGCCGACGCCCTGCTCGATCAGCACGTGAGCCAGTTGATTGGCGCGGCCATTGAGCTCGGCGTAGCTCAAGCGTTGCTCGGCAAACACCAGCGCACACGCCTGCGGGGTTTTACCGACCTGCTCTTCGATCAGCGCCTGCACGCTGCGATGCAACGGGTAGTCGACGGCGGTGGCGTTCCAGTCGACGACCGTCAGTTGCCGCTCCCGCTCATCGAGCAATGCCAATTGCCCGACCGGGCGGTGGATGTTCTCGACCAGGCCCTGCAACAGATTCAGCCAGTGCCGGCCCATGCGCTCGATGGTCGATGGCTCGAACAAATCAGTGGCGTAGGTCAGCGACGCGTCCAGGCCTTGCGGGTTATCACTGGTGTCCAGGGTCAGGTCGAACTGCGCGGTGCGGTGTTCCCAACTGAGGTTTACCAGCTCGATGCCCGGCAAGGATTCGGCCAGCGTTGAGGCCGCTTCGCTGCGATGGTTGAACATCGCCTGGAACAACGGGCTGTGGCTCAGGTTGCGTTGCGGTTGCAGCGCATCGACCAGTTGCTCGAACGGCAGGTCCTGATGCATCTGCGCCGCCATGGCCGTCTGCTTCACCTGTTGCAGCAATTGAGCGCCCGTCAGCTGGCCGTCAAACTCGGCGCGCAGCACTTGAGTGTTGACGAAGAAGCCGATCAGACGCTCGGTTTCCAGCCTATTACGGTTGGCAATCGGCACGCCGACGCGGATATCGGCCTGGCCGCTGTAGCGATGCAGCAAGGTCTGGAACGAGCCGAGCAACAGCATGAACAGCGTGACGTTTTCGCGCCGGGCCAAGGCCTTCAGGGCATTGCTCAGGGATTCGTCGAGGGTGATCGGCAGACGCGCGCCACGGAAACTTTGCTGCGCCGGGCGCGGATGATCCAATGGCAGCTCCAGCAGCGGCTGTTCGCTGCCCAGTTTTTCGCGCCAGTAGGCCAACTGCCGATCCCGTTCGCCGGCGGCCATCCACTGACGCTGCCACACCGCGTAGTCGGCGTACTGCACCGGCAATGGCGGCAGTTCGGCCGGCCGGCCCTGGCTGATCGCCGCATACAGGGCCATCAAATCGTCGATCATCACCTGCAACGACCAGGCGTCGGAGACGATGTGGTGCAGGGTCAGAATCAGCACGTGATCCTGCTCGCCCACCTGCAGCAGAACGAAGCGCACCAACGAGCCGTCGAGTACATCGAACGGACGTTGCGTCTCCTGTTCAACGAAGGCCTTGATGCTCGCTTCATCGCTGGCAGCCAGACGTTGCTCGACAAAACTGATGCGGCCTTGCGGGCGGATCACCTGCCAGGTGCGGCCATCTTCCTCGACGAATGCCGTGCGCAAACTTTCGTGGCGCTCCACCAATGCCTGGAAGCTGCATTGCAGGGCGTTTTTGTCCAGCGCGCCGCGCATCCGCAGCGCGGTCGGGATGTTGTAGGCGGCGCTGTCGGGGTCCATTTTCCACAGGAACCATTGGCGCTCCTGGGCAAAGGACAGCGCCAGCGGTTGGTCACGGTCGACCCGGGTCATCGGCGGTGACTGTTCGCCCGGTTCGGCGCCCAATGCCTGGACGAAATCCTCCAGGGTGCTGTGCTCGAACAGGCTGCGCAACGGCACCTGGATGTCCAGCACCCGCCGCACCCGGGACACCACTTGGGTCACCAACAGGGAGTGCCCGCCCAGCTCGAAGAAGTTGTCGGTCAGGCCCACGCGGTCCAGCTTCAGTACGTCCTGCCAGATGGCGGCGACTTGCTGTTGCCGCTCGCTCTGTGGGGCGACATAACGCGCCTGTAACTGGCTCGCGTCCACCGCTGGCAACGCCTTGCGATTGAGTTTGCCGTTAGGTGTCAGCGGCAGGTTGGCGAGGAACAGCAGATGCGCCGGGACCATGAATTCCGGCAGGCATTCCTTGAGCCGAGCCTTGAGTTCATCGCGCAGGCGCAGTTGCTCGTCGGCGGCATCGAGGTCCAGTTGCGGCGCGACCACATAGGCCACCAGTTGCTGGCTGCCCAGGGCTTCCTGCGCCAGCACCGCCACTTCGCGGACCGCTGGCTGCTCCAGCAAGCGCGCTTCGATTTCACCCAGTTCGATGCGGAAACCGCGGATCTTCACTTGATGGTCGATACGCCCCATGTATTCGAGCACGCCGTCATGACGATGGCGTGCCAGATCGCCGGTACGGTACAGCCGCGCGCCGTTGCCGAACGGGTCGGGCAGGAAGCGCTCGGCGGTCATTGCCGCTCGGTCGTGATACCCACGGGCCAGGCCGTCGCCGCCGATCAGCAGTTCGCCAATCGAGCCCGCCGGGTTCGGTGCCAGGTCATCACCCAAAATGTACAGCGTGGTGTTGGCAATCGGTTTGCCCAGGTACGGCTGGCGCTGCTCGCGGGTCAGCTGCCAGGCCGCCGACCAGATGGTGGTTTCGGTCGGGCCATAAAGGTTCCAGACCTGCCCCGCCAGGCCGAGCATGCGCTGGGCCAGGTCATCGGCCAGCGCTTCACCGCCGCAGAGGAATTTACAGCCCTGGAGGGTGGGCGCCTGTTCATGGTCGAGCAGCATGCGCCAGGTCGACGGCGTGGCTTGCACCACCGTGACTTGCTGCTGCCGGATCATCTCCAGCAGCGCTTGCGGATCCTGGGCTGTGTGCTTGTCCACCAGCACCACGCGGGCACCGCTGAGCAGCGGGCCGTAGATTTCCAGGCCGAAAATATCGAACGAGAACGTGGTCAGCGACAGCATGCGGTCCCGGGCTTCAATGCCCGGCGCCTTGACCATGCTCACCACGAAGTTCACCAGCGCCTGATGGCGCACCATCACCCCTTTGGGCTTGCCGGTGGAACCGGAGGTGTAAATCGCATACGCCAGGTGTTCACCGCTGAGCGCTACCTGCGGATCGGCTTCGCTGTAACAGCGAGCGTGTTCGCCTTGCGGGTCGAGCAACAGGGTCTGCACGCCGGCCGGAATCGGCAGTTGCCCGGTCAAATGCGCCTGGGTCAGCAGCAGTTGCAAACCGCTGTCCTCGATCATGTGCGCCAGACGGTCTTCAGGGTATTGCGGGTCCAGCGGCACATAGGCACCGCCCGCCTTGAGAATCGCCAACAGCCCGATCAGCATTTCCAGGCTGCGGTCGATGGCGATACCGACCAACTGATCCGGGCCGACGCCCCGTTCGATCAGCCGATGGGCCAACTGGTTGGCCTGGCGATTGAGTTGTGCATAACTCAGGGATTGCCCGTCGAACACCAGCGCCGTGGCCTCTGGCGTGCGCATCGCCTGGGCTTCGATCAATTGATGAATGCAACGGTCGGTCGGGTATTCGGCGGCGCTGCGGTTCCAGTCGACCAGCACCTGCTGCTGTTCGGTTTCGTCGAGCAGCGCCAGTTGGCCCACCCGTTGCTGCGGATCGGCAACCAGGCTGCCGAGCAGGTTTTGCCAATGCCGTGCCAGACGCTCGATGGTCGCGCCGTCAAACAGGTCGGTGGCATAGGTCAGCTGTGCGCCGAGGCCCTCGGGGCCGTCGAAGGTTTCCAGGGTCAGGTCGAATTGCGCGGTGCGCGAGGGCTGATGCAAGTGGCGGATCGTCAGCGCCGACTCGCCCGTGCCCTGGCGGCTTTGGCTGGCGCCGGTGCTCTGATGGTTGTACATGACCTGGAACAGCGGGCTGTAGCTCAGGCTGCGTTCCGGCTGCAAGGCCTCGACCAGTTGTTCGAAAGGCAGGTCCTGATGGGCCTGGGCGGCCATCGCGGTCTGCTTGACCCGGGCCAGCAGCGTGCTGAACGTGGCCTGAGCGTCGAACTCGGTCTTGAGCACCTGGGTGTTGACGAAGAAGCCGATCAGCCGCTCGGTCTCGACCCGGTTGCGGTTAGCGGTGGGCACGCCGACGCGAATCTCGGCCTGGCCACTGTAGCGATGCAACAAGGTCTGGAACGACGCCAGCAACAGCATGAACAGGGTGACGTTTTCGCTTTTGGCCAAGGCCCTCAGGCGCTCGCCCAGTGCTGGCGGCAATGCCAGCTCATGACGGGCGCCACGCAGGCTCTGCACCGCCGGACGCGGGTAATCGGTGGGCAACTCCAGCACCGGATGTTCGCTGCCCAAGTGCGCCTGCCAGTAGTCCAGTTGCCGCTCGCGCTCCCCGGCTTCCATCCAGTGCCGTTGCCAGATGCCATAGTCGGCGTACTGGATCGACAGTGGCGGCAAATCGAGTTCATGGCCCTGGCGGTAGGCGCCGTACAGTTGCAGCAGTTCATCGACCATGACCCGCATCGACGCGCCATCCGAGGCGATGTGGTGCTGGGTCAGGGTCAGCACGTGCTCCTGCGCGCCAAGGCGCAGCAGGCTGACGCGCAACAGCGGCCCGTTGATCAGGTCGAACGGTTGCCCGGTCTGTTCGGCAACGAACGCTTGAATCTGTGCCTCTGGCGACAGGGCATCGGGGCGTTCATCCAGTTCATGCACGGCGACGGTCAGGTTCATGTGCGGATGAATCACCTGCACCGCTTGCTCATCCTGCTGCCGGAACGTGGTGCGCAGGCTTTGATGACGGGCAATCAGCGCATTGAAACCACGTTCGAGCGCCGCGATGTCAAGCTCGCCCTGCAAGTGCATGGCACTGGGGATGTTGTAGGCGGCGCTGTCGGGGTCCATCTGCCAGAGGAACCACTGGCGCTCCTGAGCAAAAGACAGCGGCACCGGATCGAACTGCGACTGGGTTTCGGGAATCGGCAGGTTCGCCGGTGAAACGCCCTCCTCGAGCATCTTCTGCAGATAGACCCTGCGCTTGTCGAGCGGCAAAGTAATGAAGCGCCGGGCGATCTTCAAAGCGACATTGGTATCCATCAAGCTTCCTCCATTTCGTCAAGCAGGGCGTCCAGCTTGCTCAGTTTCAACGTATCGACCTGCTCACCTGCGGTTGCCAGACTGCTGACGAAATCCGTGAGTACGGGGTGTTGAAAAATCAGTTGTGGGGTCAGTTTCAAGCCCAGTTCCAGTTGCAGGCGTGAAACCACATTGACGGCCAGCAACGAGTGGCCGCCCAGTTCGAAAAAGTGATCCAGCAGGCCGACACGTTCGACTTGCAGTACGTGCTGCCAGATCGCCGCAACCTGCCGCTCCCGCTCGCTCTGCGGGGCGACATACCGGCCCTGCAAATGGCTGGTTTCCAGCGTTGGCAACGCCTTGCGGTCGAGCTTGCCGTTGGGCGTCAGCGGCAATTGTTCGAGGAATAGCAGGTGCGCCGGGACCATGAATTCCGGCAAAGACTCCCTGAGCCGTGCCTTGAGTTCATCGCGTAGGGACTGCTGATCATCGAGCTCCAGTGGTGAAGCGACCACGTAGGCCACCAGTTGCTGATTGCCCAAGGCTTCCTGCGCCAACACCGCCACTTCGCGGACCGCTGGCTGCTCCAGCAGGCGCGCTTCGATTTCACCCAGCTCGATGCGGAAGCCGCGAATCTTCACTTGATGATCGATTCGGCCTCGGTACTCGAGCACGCCATCGGCCTGATAGCGGGTCAAATCGCCGGTGCGGTACAGGCGCTCGCCGTTGCTGGCGAACGGATTCGGCACGTACTTCTCGGCGGTCATGCCCGGCCGCCCCAGGTAACCCCGGGTGATGCCGGCACCGGCCAGGTACAGCTCGGCCGATACGCCCTGCGGCACCGGTTGCAGATCGGCATCCAGCAAATAGCTGGTGGTGTGTTTGAGCGGGCGACCAATGTTCGCCGTGCCACCCGCTTCGCGACGGGTCCAGGTGGAATAGGTGGTGTCTTCCGACGGGCCGTAGAGGTCGTAGACATGCTCAACGGTCGGCTGCCTATAAAGCGCGTCGACCAGCGACTGCTTCAGCAGCTCACCGGCCAGATTGATGATGCGCACGCTCGGCGGGATCTGCCCGTCGCGCTGCAACGCATTGATCGCCGAAGGCACGGTGTTGATCAGACGCACTTGATCGCGGGCCGGCAGTTGCGGCAGCTCCAGGGCGTTGCGGGCGATGATCACCGAACCGCCGTTGGCCAGGGTGACAAACAGCTCCCATACCGACAGGTCGAAACACACCGAGGTCGAGGCCAGCACACCCTGAATGTCGTCGCGGCTGTAGACCGATTGCGACCAGTCGATCAACGCCAGCACGTTGCGATGGGCGATAGCCACCCCTTTGGGCTTGCCGGTGGAGCCCGAGGTGTAGATCACGTAGGCCAGGTTATCCGGCATGACGCCGGTCACCGGTGCGCTGCTCGGGTAAGCAGCCAGCCATGGCTCGGCGCTGTCCATCAACAACACTTGTGTCTCGGCAGCGATGCTCAATGTTGCCGCAACAGCCTGCTCGGTCAGCAGCACCAACGCGCGGCTGTCGTCGAGCATGTAGGCCACGCGGTCGGCCGGATAATCCGGGTCCAACGGCACATAGGCGCCGCCGGCCTTGAGCACCGCCAGCAGCGCCACCAACAGACTGTCGGAACGTTGCATCGCCACGCCGACCCGCACTTCCGGGCCCACGCCCAACTCGATCAGCTTGTGGGCGAGTTGGTTGGCGCGGCTGTCGAGTTCGGCGTAAGTCAGTTGCTTGGCCGCGAAGGTCACCGCCAGCGCATCCGGCATGGCCGCGACCTGCCTGGCGATCAGCTCATGGATGCACAGATCATCGGCGAAACCTTCGTCAGCAGGGTTCCAGTCCAGCAACACTTGTTGCTGCTCTGTTTCATCCAGCAGCACCAACTCGCCGAGACAGCGTTCACCGGCGTCGATCATCTGGCTCAACAGGTGCTGCAAATGAGCCGCCAGTCGCGTCACTGTCGCCTGCGCAAAACTGCCGCGCTGATAGCTGAAGTGCAGCGACAGTTGCGCGTCGAGGCTCACCAGCAGGGTCAGCGGATAATTGGTTTGCTCGCGGCTGGCCACCGGACCAAAGCGCAGCCCTTGCGGGGCTCCCTGCTCAAGGGCCTGGGCGATCGGGTAGTTCTCGAACACCAGAATGTTGTCGAACAGCGCTTCACCGCCCTGCCCGGCCCAGCGTTGAATATCGAACAGCGCGGTGTGTTCGAACTCGCGCAAGGCCAGGTTTTGCCCTTGCACCGCTTGCAGCCAGCTCGTGAGCGATTGCTCGGCCCGTGGGCTGGCGATCACCGGCAAGGTGTTGATGAACAGCCCGATCTGCTGCTCGACACCCGGCAAGTCCGCCGGACGACCAGCGACCGTCGCGCCGAAGGCCACAGTGGTTTTGCCGGTGTAGCGTTGCAGCAACAGCAACCAGGCCGCCTGCACCAGCGTATTGACGGTGACTTTCGCGGCCCGGGCGAATTCGCCCAGACGCAGGGTTTGATCGGCCTCCAGCACCTGGAAGTGATCGCCGTAACCTTGGGTTTCGGTAGACGCTTGCGGCACTGCGACGGTCTGGGCCAGGCGCGTCGGCTCTTCCAGCGCCAGCAGCGCCGGGGTCCAGAACGCTTCGCTGGCCGCCGCGTCCTGGCGTTGCAGCCAGGCGATGTAATCGCGGTAACGTCCGCTGTGAGCTCCGTTGAACTGGCCGCTGTAACGCTGCAGCACTTCGCCGAGCAACTGCGAATTGCTCCAGCCGTCCATCAGGATGTGATGGTTGGTGTAGATCAGGTGATGACGGTGGTCGTCGATGCGCGCAATCACCAGCCGCAACAAGGTCGGTGCGCTCAAGTTGAGGGCTTGGCGTTCCGTGTCGGCGAGCGTCTGCAAGGCCTGATCGCGCTGCGGATGGGCGCGTAAATCATGCAGGCTGTAAGGCATCTGCGCGTGTTTGCTGACCACCTGCACCGGGTTTTCCAGTTCGCCCTGCCAGACAAAGCGTGTGCGCAGAATGTCGTGGGACTCCACCGCCGCTTGCCAGGCCTGATGGAAACGCTCGGGGTCGAGCCCTTCCACGTCCAGGCGAATCTGGTTGATGTAATCGCCGGTGGTTTCCTGGTACACGGCATGGAACAACATGCCCTGCTGCATCGGCGACAGCGGATAGAGGTCTTCGATCGATTGCGGTGCCAGCGGCAAGCCGTCCAGTTGGGCCTGGCTCAAGCGCGCCAGCGGGAAGTCCGACGGAGTAACGCCGTGCTGCCCGGCCTGACAGCAATGGGCGATCAGTGCTTGCAGTTCCTGGGCGTAATCGTCGGCCAGCGCCTGAATGGTCGACTCATTGAACCGTTCGCGGCTGAAGGTCCAGCCCAGGTTCAGTTCACCGCCATACACCTGGCCATTGAGGGCCAACTGATTGGCCAATGGCGCCCGGGCGTCCAGTTCATCACCGGCCGCGTCACTGCACGGTACGAACAAGGCGCCGTCGGCTTCGGTGAAGCTGCCGTCGAACTGGCCCAGGTAATTGAAGGTCATGCACGGCACCGGCAATTGGCTGAGGACTTTGCGTGCAGCGTCATCCCCCAGATGGGCCAGCGCACCAAAACCGAGGCCCTTGTTCGGGATCGCGCGCAGCTGTTCCTTGATCTGTTTCAGCGAGCCACCGAGGTCAGCGACCGGCGTCAGTTTGGCCGGGCACAGGCTGGTGAACCAGCCGACGGTGCGGGTCAGGTCAACGCCGTCGAACAACTCTTCACGGCCATGACCTTCGAGCTGGATCAACGCGCTGTCGGTCCCGGTCCAGCACACCATCACGCGGGCCAGAGCGGTCAGCAGCAGGTCGTTGACCTGCGTGCGATACGCCGCCGGGGCGTCTTGCAGCAGTTGCCGGGTCATTTCCTTGTTCAGTCGCGTGCGCACTGTCAGTGCATGCTTGTTCTGCTGCCCGCCCTCGGGATTGTCCACCGGCAACGCCACGTCGGCGCCATGCAACTGCTGTTGCCACCAGGCCAGTTCGCTGCGCAATTCAGCACTGCGGGCGTAGGTTTGCAGGTGCTCGGCCCAGACCTTGGCCGCACTGGTTTTGGCCGGCAATTGCAGGGGCTCGCCGCTCAACAGTTGACGGTAAGCGGTTTGCAGATCGTCAAACAGAATCCGCCACGACACGCCGTCCACCACCAGATGGTGGATCGCCAGCAACAGGCGCTGAGTACCGTCATCGAGGTTCGCCAGCACCGCACGCAGCAGCGGCCCGTGTTGCAGGTTCAAGCTGCGTTGCGCTTCATTGGCCACCGCTTCCAGTGCCGTGGCGTCGGCGACGTCAACCGCCCAGAGCAACGCCTCGGTCTGGCTGCCCAGCGCACGGTACTGTGCCTGCCAGCCGTCCGCCTGTTCGACGAAGCTCAAGCGCAAGCCATCGTGGTGAGTAACCAGTGCGCCCAACGCCTGCTCAAGTAGCGCAGCGTCGAGGGTTTGCGTCGGCTTGAGCATCACCGCCTGATTCCAGTGCTGACGCTCGGGGATGGCCTGCTCGAAGAACGCCTGTTGCACCGGCAACAACGCCAGTTCGCCGGTCACCGGCCCTTGATCGATGACCTGAGCCTGTTCACCCAACCGCGCCACCGTGGCCAGTGCCTGGATGGTCTGGTGCTGGAACAGGTCTTTTGGCGTGAAGCGGATGCCGGCCTGACGGGCGCGGCTGACCACTTGAATCGAGATGATCGAATCGCCACCCAGTTCGAAAAAGTTGTCACTCAAACCGACCTGATCGAGTTTCAGCACGTCTTGCCAGATCGTCGCCAGTTGCTGCTCCAGTGCGCTTTGCGGCGCCACATAGGCTTGCTGCAATTGGCTGATGTCCGGCTTGGGCAGGTTCTTGCGGTCGAGTTTGCCGTTGGGAGTCAGCGGGAGGCGCTCAAGCAGCAGCAAATACGCCGGGACCATGTGCGCCGGCAGCGCGACTTTAAGTTGCTCGCGCAAGCTGTCGGCGAAATCAGCCTGTTCGGCATTGAGCGCATCGGCGACCACATAAGCCACCAGGCGCTTGCCGCTGCCGGCGGTGCCTTCCTGGGCAACCACCACGGCTTCGCGTACCCCATCGAGGGTTTGCAGGCGCGCTTCGATTTCCCCCAGCTCAATGCGGAAACCGCGAATCTTCACCTGATTGTCGATGCGATCCAGGTAATCGAACGTGCCATCGGCACGCTGCCGCACCAGGTCGCCGGTGCGGTACAGCAAGCCACCGACCGCGCTGAACGGATCGGCAACAAACCGCTCAGCCGTCAGGCCCGGACGGTTCAGATAACCCCGGGCCAGGCCGGTGCCGCCCAGGTACAGTTCACCGGCCATGCCTTGGGGCAGCAGGTTCAGGTCGGTGTCCAGCACATAAGCACTGCGGTCACCGATGCGACTGCCGATCGGCGCGTAGGCCGCGCCGCACTGCACGTCGCGCCCGGCCTTCCAGATCAGCGGCGTGACCACGGTTTCGGTCGGGCCGTAGCCGTTGATGATGTAGTCCGGATCGAGCGCGCGCTTGACCCGTTCGAAACTGGCGTTGGGCACGGCATCACCGCCGAAGCAGTAGATCCGCACCTTCGGCGGGTGGCCTTCACGTTCGGCGTGTTCGGCCAGTTGTTGCAGGTAGACCGGCGGGAACGCCACCACCGTCACGCCGTGTTCGCGCATGGCGTTGTAGGTCTGTTCCGGGGTCCACAGGCTGTCGTCGCGAATCAGCAGCGAAGCGCCGTGGGTCAGGCTGGTCAGCCAACGCTCATGGGCGCCGTCGAAAGCGAAGGACATGAAGTGGAATTCGCAGTCGCTGTCACGCATTTCATAGCGTTCGCCGATGGCCTGGCAATGCATCGCCAGCGGGCCATGGGCGACGCTCACGCCTTTGGGGTTACCGGTGGAGCCGGAGGTGTAAATGACGTAAGCGAGGTTCTGCGGATCGAGCGGCACCTTGGGCGCGGTAAGGGATTGGCTGCGCAGATCGAGACGGTCGAGCTCCAGTACCGGGATCGCATCATCCACCGGCAACTGCGCAGAAACCGACGAATCGGTGATCAACAACGCCAGCCCCGAATCCTCGATCAGATAAGCCAGACGCTCGCGCGGGTAACTGGTGTCCAGCGGCACGTAGGCACCGCCGGCCTTGAGCACCGCCAGCAGCGCGACGATCACCCCTTCACTGCGCGGCAAGGCCACGCCGACCCGGCTTTCCGGGCCGACACCCCGCGCGATCAGGGCGTGGGCCAATTGATTAGCGCGTTGGTCGATGTCGCCATAGCTGAACCGCTGGCCGGCGAAGATCACTGCTGTGCGCTCGGGGCGCTGGGCGGCGAGTTCGGCGATGCGCTGGTGCACGGCGACATTCACCGGGTACGGCTGCGGCTGATTATCGGCCTGTTGCTGCGCCCGTTCGGCGGCGCTGGCCAGGGCAATTTCACCAAGATTGCGTTCGGCCGACTCGGCGAACTGCTCCAGCAGTTGCAGCAGGTGCGCACCGATGCGTTCGATCGCCGGCGTTGAGAAATGCGCCCGGTCGAAGCTGTAATGCAGCGCCAGGGTCTGGCCCAATGTCACGGCGACGCTCAACGGATAATGGGTTTGCTCAAGGTTGGCGACGTCGCCGAACACCACGCCTTGCTCCGCGCCCTGTTGCAGCGCCTGGGCAATCGGGTAGTTCTCGAACACCAGAATGTTGTCGAACAGCGCTTCGCCACCCTGCCCGGCCCAGCGTTGAATGTCCGCCAGCGGCGTGTGTTCGAACTCGCGCAGGCTGAGGTTTTGCGCCTGTACCGCTTGCAACCAGTGGCCGACGCTTTGGTCCGGACGCGGCGCGCCGATCACCGGCAAGGTATTGATGAACAAGCCGACCGCTTGCTCGATGCCGGGCAAGTCTGCCGGACGCCCGGCCACCGTGGCGCCGAACGCCACGGTTTGGTGACCGGTGTAGCGTTGCAACAACAGCAGCCACGCGGCTTGCACCAGGGTGTTGAGGGTGACTTTCTGTTGCCGGGCAAAAGTTTCAAGGTGTTGGGTGCGACTGACGTCCAGGGTCTGGAAATGGTCGCCATGCCCGCTCAGGCTTTCGTTGCCGGACAGCACCCGCGCCAGTCGGGTCGGCTCTTGCAAGGAGGCCAATGGCTCGCGCCAGAAATCCTGGCTCAGTTGTATATCCTGACGCTGCAACCAAGCGATGTAATCGCGATAGCGCCCGCCGGTAGCTATCGGTGGGCGACCGCTGTAACGCTGCAAGACTTCGCCGAGCAACTGCGAGTTGCTCCAGCCGTCCATCAGGATGTGGTGATGGGTGTAAATCAGCTGCCAGCTATCGTCTGCGGTGTGCACCAGCACCAGTCGCAGCAATGGCGCCTGGCTCAGGTCGAATCCTTGTTGGCGCTCGGCATTGGCCAGTTCATTCAAGGCCTGAAGCTGATCGTCACGCTCACGCCAGTCGAGCACGGTGAACGGCAACTGCACCTGCTTGTGCACGATCTGCACCGGCTGTTCCAGTTCGCCTTGCCAGACAAAACCTGTGCGCAAGATGTCCTGTGCATCGACCGTGGCCTGCCAGGCGGCGCGGAAACGCTCCGGTTCGAGGCCTTGCACCTCCACTCGCAACTGATTGATGTATTCACCCGCCGCCTGCTCGTACAGGGTATGGAACAACAGCCCCTGCTGCATCGGCGACAGCGGATAGAGGTCGTCGAGTTGGCCGATGGCCACCGGCAATGCATCGAGTTGTGCCTGGGTGATGCGCGCCAGCGGGAAGTCCGACGGCGTGGCCTGTGGCGCTTCGAGGGTGCAGCAATGCTCGATCAACGCATTGAGTTCTGCGGCGTATTGATCGACCAGCTGCTGGATGGTCACGGTGTCGAACATCTCGCGGCTGAAGCCCCAGCTCATCGACAGCTCGCCGCCATACACCTGGCCTTCGACCGTCAGCCAGTTGGCCAACGGCGCCGACGGATCCTGGGCCACACCGCTGCCTTCGCTGGACGGCACAAACAACGCCGCTTCGTCGAACTGACGGTCGAACTGCCCCAGGTAGTTGAAGGTGATGCGCGGTTGCGGCATGGCTGTCAGTGCGGCGCCAACCTGCGAGTCGCCCAGATAGCGCAGCACGCCGTAGCCCAGTCCTTTGTCCGGCACCGCGCGCAGTTGCTCCTTGACCGTTTTGATCGATGCGCCGAGGTCGCCGGACGGGCTCAGGTTGACCGGGAACAGACTGGTGAACCAGCCGACAGTGCGGGTCAAATCGATATCGTCGAACAGGTCTTCACGGCCGTGGCCTTCGAGCTGGATCAGCGTGCTGCCCTGCCCGCTCCAGCGGCACACGGCCCGCGCCAATGCGGTCAGCAGCAGATCATTGACCTGAGTGCGATACGCCGCCGGCGCCTGTTGCAGCAGTTTGCGGGTTTGTTCGGCATCGAAGGTCAGTTCGACTTTCTGCTCGAAACGGTTTTGCAGTGCACCGTCTGGGCGGTCGCACGGCAAGTCGGTTTGCGGCGCATCGCGCAGTTGCGCCTGCCAATAATCGACACTGTTGTGGAACGTTGGCAGGTGGTTTTGTAGACGCGCCACCCAGCGCTGGTATGAACTGGTTTTCACCGCCGTCGTCAGCGTCGAGCCGTCGCGTGCCTGGCGATAGAACTGCTGCAGATCTTCCAGCAATACCCGCCACGACACACCGTCCACCGCCAAGTGGTGAATCACCAGCAGCAGCCGCTGAGTGCCATCGGCCATCTGCACCGACAACGCTCGCAGCAACGGGCCGTTGCCCAGATCAAGACTGCGCTGGGCTTCGTCGCACAACGCATTCAGCTCTTCGAGCGATTGCGCCGAGCGTTGCCACAGCACCGACTCAACAGACGCTGCGCCATAGGCCTGCTGCCAACCGGCGTCGGTCTGTTGATAACGCAGACGCAACCCATCGTGATGCTGGAGCAACTGCACCAACGCCTGATCCAGCGCCCCGGCATCCAGCGCTTCGCGCGGCACCAGCAGCAGCGACTGGTTCCAGTGATGACGCTCAGGGATGGCTTGCTCGAAGAACCAGTGCTGCACCGGCGCCAAGGCCACCGCGCCAACAACCGGACCTTGATCGATCAGCGTCTGTTCGCCGCTGCGGGCCACTTGCGCCAGGCTGCGGATAGTCTGGTACTGGAACAGGTCTTTGGGGCTCAACAGGATGCCCGCCTGACGCGCGCGGCTGACCACTTGCATCGACACAATGGAGTCGCCGCCCAGTTCGAAGAAGTTGTCTTCCAGGCCGATGTTGTCGATGGCCAGAACGTCCTGCCAGATCGCCGCCAGCGACTTTTCCAGCGCCGTGCGTGGCGCCACGTGTTCACGTTGCTGCTGAGTGCCGTCGACCGCAGGCAAGGCCTTGCGGTCGAGCTTGCCGTTGGGGGTCAACGGCAATTGTTCGAGGAACAGCAGATACGCCGGGACCATGTAGTCCGGCAAGTGTTGGCGCAGCGCGGCTTTCAGGGTTTCGCGCAGGTTCGCTTGAGCATCGGCATTGTCCGCCAACACCACGGCATCGGTCGGCACGATGTAGGCGACCAGTTGCTGACCACTGGCGCCGTCCTGGGCCAGCACCGCCAGTTCGCGTACCGCGTCCTGCTGCAACAGCCGCGCTTCGATTTCACCCAGTTCGATCCGGAAGCCACGAACCTTGACCTGATGGTCGATGCGACCGACGTATTGCAGCGCGCCGTCGACCTGATAGCGGGTCAAATCACCGGTGCGATACAGACGCTCGCCGTTGCTGGCAAACGGGTTCGGCACGTACTTCTCGGCAGTCATGCCCGGTCGCGCCAAGTAACCCCGGGTGATGCCCGCGCCGGCCAGGTACAACTCGGCCGATACGCCCTGCGGCACCGGTTGCAGATCGGCATCGAGCAAATAGCTGGCGGTATGTTTGAGCGGTCGGCCGATGTTGGCCGTGCCACCCGCCGCGCGGCGGGTCCAGGTGGAATAGGTGGTGTCTTCCGATGGACCGTAGAGGTCGTAGACGTGCTCGATGGTCGGCTGCTGATACAACGCCTCCACCAGGCTCTGCTTCAGCGGTTCACCGGCCAGATTGATGATGCGCACGCTCGGCGGGATCTGCCCGTCGCGCTGCAACGCATTGATCGCCGAAGGCACGGTGTTGATCAGACGCACTTGATCGCGGGCCGGCAGTTGCGGCAGCTCCAGGGCGTTGCGGGCGATGATCACCGAACCGCCGTTGGCCAGAGTGACAAACAGCTCCCATACCGACAGGTCGAAACACACCGAGGTCGAGGCCAGCACACCTTGAATGTCGTCGCGGCTGTACACCGATTGCGACCAGTCGATCAGCGCCAGCACGTTGCGATGGGCGATGGCCACACCTTTGGGTTTGCCGGTGGAACCGGAGGTGTAGATCACATAGGCGAGGTTATCCGGCGTGACGCCGGTCACCGGTGCGCTGCTTGGGTAAGTGGCCAGCCATGGCTCGGCGTTGTCCATCAACAGCACTTGAGTGCCCGCCATTACGCTCAATGTTTCAGCAACAGCCTGCTCGGTCAGCAGCACCAAAGCGCGGCTGTCTTCGAGCATGTAGGCCACGCGGTCGGCCGGGTAATCCGGGTCCAGCGGCACATAGGCGCCGCCGGCCTTGAGTACCGCGAGCAGCGCTACCAACAGGCTGTCGGAACGCTGCATCGCCACGCCGACCCGCACTTCCGGACCCACACCCAACTCGATCAGCTTGTGGGCGAGGTGGTTGGCGCAGCTGTCGAGCTCGGCGTAAGTCAGTTGCTTGGCCGCGAAGGTCACCGCAAGCGCGTCCGGCATGGCCGCGACCTGCCTGGCGATCAGCTCATGAATGCACAGATCATCGGCGAAACCTTCGTCAGCGCGGTTCCAATCATGGACGATGCGCTGGTATTCCTCGGCTTCAAGCAACGGCAAATCGCTGATGCGCTGCTGGCTGTCGTTGACCATGCCGTGCAGCAAATGGGTCCAGTGCCGCGCCATGCGCTCGATGGTCGGCGCATCGAACAGGTCATTGGCATAGGTCAGCGCGGCGTGCAGTGTGCCGGCCTTTTCATAGGTGTCCAGGGTCAGGTCGAATTGGGTGGTGCGCCCTTCCCATTCGATCACGCCCAGCTCCAGGCCCGAGGCGGTGGTCACCGTGGAAATGTCCGCCACCTGCGGTTGATGGTTGTACATCACCTGGAACAACGGCGTGTGGCTGAGGCTGCGCTCCAGCTTTAGCGCTTCCACCAGCCGCTCGAATGGCAAGTCCTGATGGGCCTGGGCGCCGAGGGCGGTTTCCTTGATGTCACGGAGCAAATCCGCCACGCGGGTCTGGCCATCGAGCCGGGTGCGCAGCACTTGGGTGTTGACGAAGAAACCGATCAGGCCTTCGATTTCACCGCGATTGCGGTTGGCGATCGGCACGCCGACGCGAATGTCGGTCTGCCCGGTGTAACGGTGCAGCAACGCGTTGAATGCGCCGAGCAACAGCATGAACAAGGTGATGTTGTGCTTCTGCGCGGTGGCTCGCAGTTGCTCGGCCAGTGGGCCGTCGACGCCGAACTCATAACGCGTGCCGCGATAGCTGGGCATCGCCGGGCGCGGGTGATCGGTAGGCAGCTCCAGCACCGGATGCTCGAAGCCCAATTGGGCTTGCCAGTATTCCAGCTGCCGCGCCTGCTCCCCGGCTTCCAGCCAGCGGCGTTGCCACAAGGCATAGTCGCTGTATTGAATCGGCAACGGCGCGAGCTGCGGTTGCACGCCGGCATCATGGGCGTCGTAGCAGCGGATGAACTCGTCGATCAACACGTTCATCGACCAGCCATCAGAAACGATGTGGTGCAGGGTCAGCAGCAGCACGTGCTCCTGCTCGGCAAGCTTGAGCAGCTTGACCCGCAGCAGCGGCCCGACGGCCAAATCGAACGGCAGCAACGATTGCTGCTGGGCGGCCTCGGCCACGGCCTGCTCGCGCTCAAGGGCCGGCAACACGCTGAAATCGACCTGCTCGATCACCAGCGGCGCACTGGCAGGTGCTTGTTGCAGGGACTCGTCGGCCTGACGCTGGAACACCGTGCGCAAGGTTTCATGACGCGCCACCAGGCTGGTGAACGCTTGCTCCAGGGCCGGCAGGTTCAGTTGCCCAGTCAGGCGCACTGCGCCCGGCAAGTTGTAGGCGCCGCTGTGCGGGTCCAGTTGCCAGAGGAACCACATGCGCTGCTGGGCGTAGGACAGCGCTTGCCGGTCCTCGGCCTCGACCCCTTGCGGAATCGGAAAACGGGCGAAGTCCACGCCCTCCTTGTGCAAGGCCGCAAGGAACATCTGGCGCTTTTCCAGGGGCAACCCGATAAACCGGCGAGCAAGTTTCAAGGAGTCTTCAGCATTCATTTCTTAGCATCCGGATCAGTAGGCAGGAAGCACAAAGGCACGTCGTCCCTATGAAACGAATGCAGACCGGAAAAATTAGCGTTTGAGAACAAGTATCAGGAAGGAAGGTCGAAGCGGCTGGAATCGGCGGTGCGGCGAAGAAATGACGGCCGAACACAGACCTGTGGCGAGGGAGCTTGCTCCCGTTGGGTTGCGAAGCGACCCTAAAACCTGCGACGTCGCTGTGTCAGAAATACCGCATTCGCTGTTTTACGACTGCTGCGCAGCCGAGCGGGAGCAAGCTCCCTCGCCACAGAGATCACCAAACTGAAGCATCGTGTTAACCGACAGCCGCCAAGGCATGCCGCCGATGGTGAGCCTCCAGCTGATCCTTGATCACCCGCAGTACCTTGGCTTCGTGCTCATGAATGAAGAAGTGCCCACCGGCCAGCATGTCCACCGAAAAGCTGCCGTGGGTTTCCTTGCTCCAGCCGATCAGCTGTTCGGTGGTGGCCTTGTCGGCCTTGCCACCCAGCACATGCACCGGGCACTTGAGCAATGGCCGCTGCACCGGCTGAAAACGGCCACACAACAGAAAGTCCGCACGCAGAATCGGCAGCGTCAGGCTCATCAGCTCTTCATTGGCCAGCACCTCTTCGCTGGTGCCATTGAGCGTGCGTAGTTGCTCGATCAACTGCGCATCGGTTTTGGGCTCGGCAAAGCCGCGATCGTAGTCGGCCCGCATCGTCGGCGCCGCCGTTCCCGAGGCAAACAGCGCCACCGGTTCCGGGCAACCCAGCGCACGAAAGGCGTGAGCCAACTCACACGCGAGCAAGGCGCCCAAGCTATGACCAAACAAGGCGTAAGGCGCATTGAGCGTCGAACGCAACTCCCTGGCCAATTGCATCGCCAGCGCGCGCATGTCGGTGTGCAGCGGTTCGCCGAACCGTGCGCCCCGCCCCGGCAGCTCCACCGGTTGCAACAGCAGCCACTGCGGCAACTTGCGCCGCCAGCGGCTGTAGACCATGGCACTGGCGCCAGAATACGGCAGGCACAGCAGGGTCAGCTTGGTCACCACGTTTACCTCAAAAAATCGTCTGTATGGGAAGACGACCCGCCAGCAGCGCAAATTAGTCAGCGTCGGTTAAATCTCCGCTGCAGGTGCTCGTTTCTCTTCAAACCAGAATCAGTTCAAACCAAAACCAGCTCAGACCAAAACCAACAAGAGGCGTCGCCGTGGACCTGCAGACCATCCTGGGCAAACTGTTCGCCAATGCCGGTGCCGTCGGCATCGAAGGGGTTTTTCAATTCGTGTTCGGCCCGCATCAGGCGTACTGGTCCGAGGTCAAGGCCAGCAGCCGCACCGAAGCCGGCCGTCATGCCAGCCCCGACGTGACCATCGAAGTCGCGGAACAGGACTTTCTCGGGATCATGGGCGGCATGGCCAATGTCGAGGAACTGTTCGCCAGCGGCCGCTTGAAAATCGGCGGCAACATGGGCCTGGCGACGATGCTGCCGCAGATCATCGATCACGCCCGCCACGGTGGCGGCGTGGTGGAAAAGGTCGACATGAACAAGCGCTACCCGACCCCGCCGCGTTTCAGCGAAAAGGTCTCCGCCAGCCTGCCGCCCCAACGCTCGGTGGAGCGCCGGCCACGCAGCGAGCTGTCGGTGCTGGAGTTCGAGACTCGCTACCTGCCCCACGGCATTCCGCTGGTGATCAGCGATGCCCTGCAAGACTGGCCCCTGTTCAAGCTCAGCCGCGAAGAATCACTGGTGCATTTCGCCGAACTGCAAGGCATTACCCGTCACGGCGATTACGTGAAGAAAACCTTCTCCACGGAACGGGATTTCCGCTCCACTTCCATGGCCAAGTTCATCGCATCGCTGGATACCCCGGCAGTGAAAAGCGCCGATGGCGAACCTCCGGCGTACATGGGCAATAACATCCTGCCTGCGCAGTTGATGGAGCAGATCAAGTACCCGCCCTACTTCGATCAAGCGCTGTTCATCCCGCCCCGCATCTGGATCGGCCCCAAGGGCACGCTGACACCGCTGCATCGCGACGATACCGACAACCTGTTTGCTCAGGTCTGGGGCCAGAAAACCTTCACCCTCGCCGCCCCCCATCACCGCGAAGCCCTAGGCACCTGGTCGACAGCCCCACGGGGCGGGCTCGACGGTTGTGATTTCAACCCGGATGCGCCGGATTACCAGCGCTTCCCCGGCGCGCAAGACGTGACGTTTCTGCGAGTAACCCTGGAGGCCGGCGACCTGCTGTTTCTGCCCGAAGGCTGGTTCCATCAGGTGGAATCGGTCTCGACATCGTTGTCGGTGAATTTCTGGGTGAATTCGGGAAGAGGCTGGTAATCCCTTATGGGAGCAGCGGGCTATTTCAAATGACGGAAACTCTGCACCGCCGATCCCAACACCACGGCGCCAGCGGCAATCGACACCCAGAACCCGCTGCGCGCCCCGAACGCATCCACCAGCCAGCCGGAACTGGCCGCGCCGAGGGCCACACCGATGCTCAAACCGGTGACCAGCCAGGTCAGGCCTTCGGTGAGTTTGGCCGGCGGCACGATGCGCTCCACCAGCGCCATCGCCACAATCAGGGTCGGAGCGAAGAACAGCCCGGCAACGAACACCGCCAGCGACAAGCCGACAATATTCGCCGCCAGCAGCAACGGCAACGTGGTCACCGCCGTCGCTACCCCGCCATAGAGAAACAGTAACGGCAGCGGCAGTTTCGAGCGTAACGCGCCGAACGCCAACCCGGCCAGGCATGAACCGATGGCATACACTGACAGCACAATACTCGCCGCCGCCGGTTGCCCCTGCTGCGCGGCGAAGGCAACGCTGACCACATCCACCACACCGACAATGGTGCCCATGGCAACCATCAACAGCATCAACAACTGGATCTCGCTCGAGCGGATGATCGAACCCTGATGGTGTTCTTCATGGGGATGCACCGGCGGCTCGGTGCCGCGCTGCAACACAAGCGCCGTGACCCCGATCGCCAGCATCAGCAACGCCGCCAACGGCCCCGCCTCGGGGAACGCCACCACGCATAACCCCACCGACAGCGGCGGCCCGACGATAAAACACACCTCATCCAGCACCGACTCCAGCGCATAGGCGGTTTGCAACTCAGGGCGACCGCGATACAACTCGGTCCAGCGTGCCCGCACCATCGCCGACATGCTCGGCATGCAACCGGCCAGCGCGGCAAACGCAAACAACGTCCAGTGCGGCGCCTGCAAGCGGGTGCAGAGCAACAGCATCAACAGCGCCCCGCCGCCGACCAGCGCCGACACCGGCAAGATCCGGCCTTGCCCAAAACGGTCCACCAGCCGCGAAACCTGCGGCGCACAAAACGCCGTGGCCAGGGCAAAAGTCGCCGCGATGGAGCCCGCCAGGCCATAACCGCCCTGGAGCTGCGAGAGCATGGTGATCAGGCCGATGCCGGTCATGGAAATCGGCATGCGCGCGATCATCCCGGCCAGCACAAAGGCACGTGCGCCTGGGGCGTGGAACAGCTCGCGGTAGGGGTTTGCCATGGGATCGGGCCTCAACAAGGGCCTGCAACTTGCCACAGCGTCGGTCTGCGGGAAAGCGTCGAATTGTAGGTTGAGTGTGAACGCCGGTTCGCCGCCAAATGAACTCTCTGTGGCTTAAACCAGTCAGCTGGTTAGGCCCTCGATTCCCGGAGTTCTGCGGCAATGGCTGATCATTCCGAACGACAAAGCGCGATCGACGCCCACGGCATCATTGGCGACATGCGCAGCGCGGCGCTGGTCAACGACAAGGGCAGCGTGGACTTTTTCTGCTGGCCGGAATTCGACAGTCCGTCGATCTTCTGCGCGCTGCTGGACAGCCCCGAAGCCGGCATCTTCCAATTGGCTCCGGACCTGCCCGACGCCCGTCGCGAGCAGATTTACCTGCCCGACACCAACGTCTTGCAAACCCGCTGGCTCAGCGATCATGCGGTGGTCGAAGTCACCGACCTGCTGCCCATCGGCGACAGCGAGGATGATTTGCCGATGTTGATGCGCCGGGTGCGCGTGGTCAGCGGTCAAGCGACGATTCAGATGTTGTGCAACCTGCGTCATGACTATGCGCGGGCTGACACCAAGGCTCGGTCGCGTGGCCGCAGTGTGTATTTCGAGGCTACCGGTCAGCCTCCCATGCAACTGTGCTCGGATCGGCCCTTGCGCGTCGAAGGCAATGCAGCGATTGCCGATTTCACCCTCGAACAGGGCCAGAGCGCCGAATTTCTGCTCGGCGACGTTGACGATCCGCGCTTCAAGGAAGGCGCCGCCGATCTGTGCCTGGAGCGCACCTTGAAGTTCTGGCGCGACTGGATCGGCCAGTCCAATTACCGCGGGCGCTGGCGGGAAATGGTCAATCGCTCGGCCCTGGCGCTGAAGCTGCTGACCTCGCGCAAACACGGCGCCATCCTCGCCGCCGCCACCTTCGGCCTGCCGGAAACACCTGGCGGCACACGCAACTGGGACTACCGCTACACCTGGATCCGCGACGCCTCGTTCACCGTCTACGCCTTCATGCGCCTGGGCTTCGTCGAGGAAGCCAACGCCTACATGCGCTGGCTGCGTGGCAGGGTCAGTGATTGCCGTGGTAAACCGATGAAACTCAATATTCTCTACGCTATCGATGGCCGCCAGGAACTGCCGGAAACCGAACTTTCGCACCTGTCCGGCCATGGCGGCGCGACGCCGGTACGCATCGGCAATCAGGCTTATGATCAAATCCAGCTCGACATCTTCGGCGAGCTGATGGACGCGGTTTACCTGGTCAACAAGTACGGTGAGGCGATCTCCCACGAAGGCTGGAAACACACCGTGGAAGTGGTCGATCAGGTCTGCGAAACCTGGCAGCAAAAGGACGTTGGCATCTGGGAAATGCGCGGCGAGCAGCATCATTTCCTGCACTCGCGATTGATGTGCTGGGTGGCGCTGGATCGGGCCATCCGGCTGGCCTCCAAACGCTCGCTGCCCGCCCCGTTCGCCCGTTGGGACCAGACCCGTCAAGCGATCTACGCCGACATCTGGAGCAACTTCTGGAACGAAGAACACGGGCATTTCGTCCAGCACATTGGCGGCACCGGCCTCGACGGCTCGATGCTGCTGATGCCGCTGGTGCGCTTCGTCAGCGCCAAGGATCCGCGCTGGATCGCGACCCTCGAAGCCATCGAGAAACACCTGGTGCGCGCGGGCATGGTCTACCGCTACCGCAACGACGACAGCCAGATCGACGGCCTGCCCGGCACCGAAGGCGCCTTTGCCGCCTGTTCGTTCTGGTACGTCGAATGCCTGGCCCGGGCCGGCCAGGTAGAAAAAGCGCATCTGGAGTTCGAGCAATTGCTGAAGTATGCCAACCCGTTGGGGTTGTACGCCGAAGAGTTCGACAGCCACGCCCGACACTTGGGCAACACTCCGCAAGCATTGACGCATCTGGCGCTGATCAGCGCGGCGAGCTTTCTGAACAGGAAGCTGAGCGGGGAGAAAAACGTCTGGCAGCCTTGAGAATGAGGTGACTGCTTCGCGGGCAAGCCTCGCTCCTACAGATGTATACCGTTCAACTGTGGGGGGCGCTGGCTTCGGCATCGCCGTTGTGACCACCGCCAAAACTCGTCGGAAATATCCACTTTTACGACACTTTTTGTAGGATCAAGACCTACCCGCGATGAACTTAAACACACTCTGCCTGGCAGGAATGACCTCCCGTGGCGAGGGGGCTTGCCCCCGTTGGGTCGCGTAGCGGCCCCTCGAATGCTCAACCACATTCCTCCAGAAGCACCGTATTTACTGGCTTAGCGACTGCTGCGCAGCCGAACGGGGGCAAGCCCCCTCGCCACAACAGTGTGTAGGCCAATCGCCTACATTCACTAAACAAACCAGCCCAATCAACACCTGGTAACTGATTCCTACATCCGGAAATACCTTGTTGCCAGCACCTACATCCATCCCTACCATCCACGCTCAACGGGCACAGCGGAGCTGTCCAACAAAACCCGAATTCAAGGAACCAGAATGACCCAGCGCATCCATCGCAGCATCAACGTCCCACTCCGATCAGGCCTGAATCGGACTGAACTGTGGGAAGGCCCCGACAAAGGCTTGATCAAATGCTGGGAAATCGGCCGTCAGCGCGCCGCCCGCTTCCCCGACCTCGCCCACCAATGCCTCACCGGCGAACTCCCGGTGCTGGGTTGGAAAGGTGGCGTCAGCCGCAGCCTGAAGAAACTTGAAAAATACGGATCCCTGAAATACCTCGCCCAATGGCAAGGGTTACGCGGGGATGATCTGGATATTGATCTGAGCGCAGAACGGGCGCTGACCTGTTCCAGGACCAAAATGGTCGTGACGTATACGCCGGACCGGTCGAAGTACTTCAATCAGATGGACGTGGAAACCTGAGGAACGGGCCCGGGTCGATCTGAATCAGCCGTTGATAGACAGCCCATGGAGCATCGAATGCAGACCCAACATGTCCTGACGCCAAACCTCGATATTGCCTGCGAAACACACGGCCCCAGCACCGGCGACCCGATCATTCTTCTGCACGGCTTCCCCTACTCCCCCCGCGCCTATGACGACATCGCTCCAGCCCTCGCCGCAAAGGGCTACCGCGTGATCGTCCCGTACCTGCGCGGCTACGGCCCGACCCGTTTCAACTCCCCCGCCACCCTGCGCTCTGGCCAGCAGGCCGCCCTCGCCCAGGATTTGCTGGACCTGATGGACGCCCTCGCCATCAAACAGGCCGCGCTGTGCGGTTATGACTGGGGCGGTCGGGCGGCGTGCATTGTCGCGGCGCTAAGGCCGGAGCGGGTGCGCTGCCTGGTGACCGGGGACGGTTACAACCTGCAGAACATCCCCCGCTCCACCCAGCCTCTGGATCCGCAGACCGAACATCGTCTCTGGTATCAGTATTACCTCCACACCCCGCGCGGCGTGGAAGGCTTGACCCAAAACCGTCGGGCGCTGTGCGAACTGCTCTGGCGCCTGTGGTCACCGACCTGGGCGCAAAATGCCGAACGATATCCCTTGAGCGCGCCAGCCTTCGATAATCCGGATTTCGTCGACGTAGTAATTCACTCGTACCGGCACCGGTTCATGTATGCGCCTGGCGACCCGGCGCTGGAGTGGATGGAAGAAGCGCTGACCCGACAACCGGCAATCAGCGTGCCGACAATTTCCCTGTGCGGGGCCGATGACGGTGTGGGGCCCGCGCCTGAAGTCGATGAAGACGCCGAGCATTTTACCGGCCCCTACGAACGCCGAGTGTTGGCGGGCGTCGGGCATAACATTCCCGAGGAAGCACCCGAAGCGACGCTCAGGGCAATACTGGATCTGCTGAAGGGCTGACGGAAAACCGCTCGCGATAGGCCTGCGGTGTTACACCCATGGCCCGCAGAAAACTGCGGCGCAGGGTCTCTTCGCTGCCAAACCCGCATTGCACCGCGACCCGTTTGATCGGTACGCCGGTGTCGCTGAGCAGTCGTCGCGCGGTCTCGACCCGAATCAGTTCAATGGCCCGCGCCGGGGTCTGGCCAGTGTCGGCGCGGTAGTGACGGACGAAGCTGCGCTCGCTCATCCCGGCCTGCAAGGCCAAGGTCGGAATGCCGAGGTCCTTGGTGAGGTTTTCGCTGATCCAGGCGTGAAGCTCGTCGAATCGGTTGCCTTCTTTTTGCAAAGACAGGGTCACGCTGAACTGCGACTGGCCCCCCGGACGCTTGAGAAACACCACCAGTTGCCGGGCGACTTCGAGGGCCATGGTTCGGCCGAGGTCTTGTTCGACCATGGCCAGCGCCAGGTCAATGCCTGCGGTAACCCCGGCCGAGGTCCAGACCGGACCGTCGTTGATGAAGATCGGGTTGGGTTCGACCTGCAGTTTGGGATGCTGCTGCGCCAATTGCTCGCAACGGGTCCAGTGCGTCACCACCCGTCGACCATCAAGCCAGCCGCTGGCCGCCAGCAAAAACGCCCCGGTACACACCGACGATACCCGCCGGCAATCTCGCGCATGCTCACGCACCCACCCCACCAGCGACGCGTCCTGCGCTGCCGCGTAAACGCCCCAGCCACCGGCAATGATCAAGGTGTCGCTGCCCCGATCCGGCAGCGGCTCCGCCAACAGTGCCAACCCCGCCGACGACATCACCGCCCCGCCACCGCTGGCAATCACTGACGGCGCATAGGGCGGCGGCAGACCTTGCTGGCGGGCAATGTCGTTGGCTGAGGCAAACACCTGCAACGGCCCGGTGACATCGAGCACTTGCACGTTGGCGAAGGCCAGCACATGAATGGTTTTCGGGTGGTTCGGCATGATTGGCGTAATTCGTGGGGTTATTGGCGTATTCGCCAAATCCTACGAGCCTACAGTGAAGCCGTCCACCCCAATCAGGAGAAGAACGCCATGACGTTGCAGATCGGTTTACTGTTGTTTCCACAGGTTCAACAACTGGACCTGACCGGCCCTTATGACGTGCTGGCCTCGCTGCCGGACGTGAAGGTGCATCTGATCTGGAAGGATCTGGTGCCCGTCACCGCGAGTACCGGGCTGGTGTTGAAACCGACCATCACCTTCGACGATTGCCCGCCGCTGGATGTGATCTGCGTTCCCGGTGGCGGTGGTGTCGGGCCATTGATGGAAGATGAACAAACCCTGGCCTTCATCAAGGCTCAGGCCGCCACGGCGCGGTATGTCACCTCGGTCTGCACCGGTGCCCTGGTGCTTGGCGCGGCAGGGCTGCTCAAGGGCAAGCGCGCCACCACTCACTGGGCGTATCACGAGTTGCTCGGGCTGTTGGGGGCGATTCCGGTGAAGGATCGGGTGGTGCGCGACGGCAATCTGCTGACCGGTGGCGGGATCACCGCAGGGATCGATTTTGCCCTGACCCTGGCCGCTGAATTGTTCGATAAGGACACCGCGCAACTGGTGCAATTGCAGCTGGAATACGCCCCGGCACCACCGTTTGCGTCGGGCAGCCCCGAGACAGCGCCAGCCAGCGTGCTGGAGGAAGCCCGTAAACGCGCTGCCGGGTCGTTGAAATTACGTACGGAAATCACCGAACGTGCAGCGGCGAAACTCGACCTCCAGTGAAAGAGATGGCCGCGGGGGGCTATCCCCCCGCAGCCAGTCACTCACGCCGGGAATCCGTCGCGGAAAACCTCGCTCAAGCATTCGCCGCACGCCGGCCATTCGGCACAAACAGCTCGAACGAGTCATCGCCATAAGCCCGCTCCACTTTAGCGATCACCACTTGATAACCCGCATACCACTTGCGGTACTGACGCTTGGCCTCCAGGTGCTTGGGATGGCTGGCGAATTCCCGGATAGAGGCTTCGTCCTGCCAGTAGTAACTGGCGTTGACTAGCTCGCCATCGGCCGAGCACCAGGACTGGGTACCGACGAACCCTTCGATGCTGATCGCGACTTCGTCGATCAACGTGCTCAACCGGTTGAACTCCTCGTCCCGTTGCCCGGGTTTGTAGATAAACGATGCGATGTACATGCAGAGGTTCCTTTTCAGCGAATGAGTCAGGCCGGACGCGTCATCAGGGCCAACCGGACGGCGAGCAACAGCAATACCGCGGCCAGCCCCAATGACTGCCATTTGGCGAATGTCGACGTGCTGGAAATACGCCGGCTGACCGTGCTGCCGAAAACCCCGAGCAGGGTGTGAAACACGCCACTGACCAGGGTCAGCACCATGCCCAGCAGCACCAGCTGTACGGCAATCGAGCCTCGTTGCGCGTTAACGAATTGCGGCAGGAACACCATGAAAAACAGCAAGGCCTTGGGGTTCAGCAGGCTGTTGAGCATCGCCCGGATCAGCAGGGTCTTGAGCGGCACCTGCGCAACATCCGACGTGCCGCTGGCCGATGGCTTTTGCAACGCCTTGAACGCCAGCCACAGCAGGTACAGGACGCCGGCATAACGGATCAGGTCGAAGGCCGGCGGCCAACTGGCAACCAGTGCCGTAACCCCCATCGCGGTCAGCGCGGTCAGGATCAGATCGGCCAGGCCAATGCCCAATCCCGACGCCACACCGCCGCGCCAGCCATAACTGGCACCATGGCTGATGACGAAGGCCATGTTCGGTCCGGGTGACAGCAGCAACAGCATCACCGCGCCGACGAAAATCGATAAGGTCGCAGGGTCAATCACAGCGAAGTCTCCGTCCTGGAAAGCCTGTAGATTAGGGCGCCAATCTGATACAAACAAAAAATTGATCCAGATACAAAGAGCGCTCGCCCATGACCCGTATTCGCTACAAACGCCTGGTGGATCAGTTCGCCGGGAAGATTCGCAGCGGTGAACTGCCACCCGCCACGCAATTGCCGACCATTCGCGCGCTGATGCAGAGCGAACGGATCGCCCTGGCCACGGCATTGCGGGTCTATCACGAGTTGGAGGCGATCGGCCTGGTGGTCGGCGAGACCGGCCGTGGCACCTTTGTGCGCGACACATCCTTGCCACGCGGTCTGGGATTGGAACAGCAACCACTGGGCGCCGGCATGGTGGACCTGACCTTCAATTACCCGTCGGTACCCGGTCAGGACGAGTTATTGCGCGAGGGTTTGCGAGCGATTGCCGCCTCCGGGGATATCGATGCGCTATTGCATTCCGCGCCTCAGGGCGGGCGGCCGCATGAACGGCAGACGGCGGCCCGGCATTTACGCAATCGGGACATTCGGGTGGGGGGCGATCAGGTGCTGATCGTCAACGGCGCCCAGCAAGGTCTTGCCGTGACGCTGATGGCACTGCTCAAGCCGGGAGATATTCTGGCCCTCGACGCCCTCACCTACCCCGGCCTGAAAACCCTGGCCCAGGCCCATCGGCTGGACCTCGAAGCCCTGCCGCAAATCGCCGGGCACACCGACCTCGACGCCCTGGAAGCACTGTGCAAGCGGCGTCCCGTGCGGGCGCTCTACAGCATGCCGACGATGCACAATCCGCTGGGGACGGTGATGTCCATCGCCGACCGTGAGCGCCTGGTGCAATTGGCCGAACGATACGACTTTCTGATCATCGAAGACGGCGCCTATGCCTTCCTCGCAGAACCGGCACCCAAACCGCTGTTTACCCTGGCCCCGCAGCGCACGCTGTACATCAGCGGCCTGTCGAAAAGCGTTGCCTCGGGCCTGCGCATCGGTTTCATCGTTGCACCGAAAGCGATGATGCCGGCGCTGGAGCAAGCCATCCGCGTGTCGACATGGAGCACCCCGTCGCTGACCGTCGCGCTGGCCTGCCGCTGGATCGATAGCGGCGAAGTCGACAACCTCGAAGAGCAAAAGCGCCTGGACGCCCGGCAGCGACAGGACCTGGCTCGGCAGATCCTGAAAAGCTGCGAACTGGTGGCGCATCCCGCTTCCTACTACCTCTGGCTCAGATTGCCCGAAGGCTTGCGGGCCGAAACGGTGGTTGCCGAGCTGGAACGTAAAGGTGTGCAGGTGACCAGCGCCGATCCCTTTGCCACGACCACTCATGTGCCTCCTGCACTGCGGGTGGCCATGGGATCGATCAGCCTCGACGTGTTGAAGCGCGCCCTGGAGACTCTGCGTGAAGTCGTGGACATCTGACGGACTTTTCGGACACCCATAAAAAAACCCGCCTAAGCGGGTTTCTCAAGACCATTACGACATCCTGTCGGTAGCCATCCTGGCGTATGGTCGATCATCCGTGATCCTGAACACGTCCTGTGTTCAGTTGATGGATCCAGATTAAACACATCGACGAAGCTTCAAAAGACGACATAACAGCGGCTGCGTGTAAGCCATTGACCATTCAGCACCTGAAAGCAGCCCCTGTAGCAGCTGCCGAAGGCTGCGTTCGGCTGCGAAGCAGTCGCAAACTCAGGCGCTGCGGTCTTTCAGGTACACCGGGGTTGTATGGTCTACGACTGCTTCGCAGCCGAACGCAGCCTTCGGCAGCTGCTACTAGTACGGGTACAGGTACGGGAGATCGGTCGCAGTTCTCTGCAGACGAAAAAAAACCCGCCGAAGCGGGTTTTCCCAAGACCATATCGACTCCCTGTCGGCAGCAATCCTTGCTTATGGTCGATCATCCGTGACCCTGAGCACTTCCTGTGCTTCAGTTGATGGGGCTAGATTACGCTTCGGATCCAATCAGCAATAGACGATATAGCTACTACCACGTGTAAGACATTCGCCATAGCCGCCCTTCCGAAAACCCTTAGACGTATCCACCATCATGGGCCGAAGCCGCGAATTTCGCGGCTTGCAGCCATCAACTTCCCTGACGCTCGTGGGCCTTGGTGTTTTCTGCCAGGAACTGTTCGATATTGTTCATCTGCTCATCCCAGCCACGGCTGTCCATGCGGAAAGCCTTGAGCCTGCGCGACTGAGGAATGTGATCGAAACCGGACTCGACGACCGTCAACAGCGTGCCTTCGTCCATGTCCTGGAGTTCGAATTTCACCAGCGTGGTGGGCTCCTGAGAGTAATCGACTTCCGGCTCCACCGCATACGGGTGCCAGCGAAACGAAAACACCCGCTCCGGCTCGACCCGCTCCACCAGTACATTCCACAACAAGTGCTCATAACCAGGATACGTAATCTGCCCCTGGGTCCACTCGCCGGCGACAAAGCGCTTGCCTTCGAGTGCCACGCCGAACCATTGTCCGAACATTTCGGCATTGGCCAGCATGCGCCAGACCCGCGAGCGCGGCGCCTTGAGCAGGATCTTCCTTTCGATGCGATCTGATGCTGGGTTCATAAGTCACCTCCTGTATTGAACAGTAGGCCCGTAAAGACCAGAAGACCAACCTAAAAGTTGTATCAAACAGGTGCCGCAATCAACCGTACCTGAAATATTCGGCCTCGATTCTGGCCATAAGTTCTGGTTTGAAAGGCACAGTCAACGGATTGAAACTGCTAACGTTTGCAACGACGTGCAACCTTACAAGGAAGATTCATGCAGCCTTCACTCACGGAGCGTTATCGCGCAACCCTGTTAGGGCTTGCTTGCGCAGATGCTATCGGCACCAGCGTCGAATTCCAGCCACGCGGCTCGTTCGATCCCCTGACCGATATGGTTGGCGGCGGCCCGTTCAATCTGAAGCCGGGGCAATGGACCGATGACACATCCATGGCACTTTGCCTGGCTGAAAGTCTGCTGAACAAAAAAGGTTTTGATGCGGCTGACCAGATGGGCCGTTACCTCAACTGGTGGCAATGGGGTTACCTGAGTTCGACCGGCGAATGCTTCGACATTGGCATGACCGTACGTGAAGCGCTGGCTCGTTATCAGGAAACCGGCGAGCCATTCGCTGGCTCCTCCGATCCCGACACGGCGGGCAACGGTTCGCTGATGCGGCTGGCGCCGGTCGTTTTGTACTACTTTCCCGACCACGACCGGATCAGGACGTTTTCCGTAGACAGTTCGCGTACTACCCATGCCGCGCCGGAGGCACTTGAATGCTGTCAGTTGCTGGCCGAACTGCTCCGCAAGGCATTGCTAGGCGCCACCAAGCCGGATTTGCAGCGCCTGCCAGAGACAATATTCCTGGAACCGAAAGTCTTGGCCATCGCCCGAGGCGACTACCTCGACAAGTCCAAAGACGATATCCGGGGCAGCGGCTACTGCGTTGCATCACTGGAAGCGGCCTTGTGGTGCTTTCACCACACTGACAGTTTTGCAGCCGCCATCCTCGAAGCCGCGAACCTGGGTGACGACGCCGATACCACTGCCGCCATCGTCGGTCAGTTGGCCGGGGCTCACTATGGTGTGCAGGCCATCCCTGAAGGCTGGCTGGCGAAGTTGCACAGGCGCGCTGACATCCAGGCTTGTGCGGACCAGTTACTCGCGGCTTCAGGCGTCCTTTCTACAAGCTGAAGCCCGCGTCTTCGCTACACTGCAACCTCATCTTTTCATTTGTCACAGCGAGAACTCCCATGCACCCACGCTTGCTCCTGGCACTGACGCCGCTGCTGTTCACCCCTCTTGCGCATGCCGTCGACTGCGACAACGCCACCGACCAGACGACGATGAATCAGTGCGCAGCGCAGCAGAACAAGGCCGCCGACAAGGAGCTGAATGCGCTTTACCAGCAGATCACCACGCGATTGAAGGATAGCCCTGACGCCAAGAAGCTGTTGGTCGGTGCCCAGCGCTCATGGATTGCGTTTCGCGATGCCGAGTGCAAGTTCTCGGCGTCCGGAGTGGAGGGAGGCAGTGTTTACCCGCTGATCTATAGCAACTGCACCACGGCGCTGACCAAGGCGCGGGTCGAAGCCTTCAAGACTTACTTGAAGTGTAAGGAAGGGGATTTGAGTTGCCCGGTGCCTGAGGCTTGATGCTGCGGCGTTCTTGATGCCGCCGCGTGCCAGCTTAACGATCACTATAAAAATCAATCAGTTACTTGAAATAACTGGCTTATGGGCGCGTCTGAACGAGATCGCCCGCGTCTAATATCGCGATACCTGTTGCAGTGTGAGACAAGCATAGAGGCCCCCGGCCGGAACACTTCATCGCCCGGCGATTGACGATGCTGCAGTGCAGGCGCGAAATGTGGGTTCACCGATTGCCAGTCAGAGGGTAAGAACATGGCAAGCATAACGGTCCTGGCGGGGGACTTTCTGCAGGGTGATGGAGAGTACACAGACGGCGTTTTCACGCTCAGGACGTCGCTTCACCCGTGGCCCGGCATCACCCTCCCGCTCTCATTGTTCAAGAGTGTAGAAGTGGCCAACGAGGATTCGATCAACAACATCAAGGATGTCATCGGCTTCGGCGTGGCGGGGGCCATGTTGCTGGGGCCTATCGGCGCAATTGCCGGCTTCATGTTGGCTGGCAAGGAAACCGAGGTAACCTTTCTGGCCACACTCAAGGATGGAAGAAGGTTGCTGGCGGCTGTAGACAGCGACACGTTCGATGAGATTTCCCGAAAAATCCCGTCCTGACATGACAGACGCACGCCGCACCATCGACAGGTGCGGCGTGACATCGGTTCAGCTGTAGAACGTCGGGTGAACGCCTTTGTGAGCCTCGATTTCCAACCGCATATCAGCCACCAGCGAAGCAATTGCATGGGGGCTGTCCAGTGTCCACACCGGAATGTGAGTGGCCACCAGATCCACTTTGCCGGTCATGCAATCGCAGACCCGAATCGTCAGGAACTGGTCCGCCTCCATGCTGCAGGTGCACACGGCGGGCAGAAAACTTTGCTCGATGATGTTTTGGATTTCCAGGGGTGATAGGAACATCGCTACCTCCCTCGCGCCAGATGGATGCCGGGCAAATGTTCCGTCATTTCACCCTTTAGCTTGAAAATTCTAATCCTCAATAGCGGGTGTCTCAAGGCTGTGACAGGTTGCTCGTCGTCTCAACGGGCTGCCGCGATTTGCGACACCTCCAAGGGCTTCGCCCTCCCCTCGCATCACTCAAAACCCGGCTGTCACTAAGCTATCAGCCCCTTCCCGACACTTGGCACAGCCATTGCCAAACAGTGAGCAAGCCCCCGTTTTCACGCACAACAAGAGGTCTTGCCATGCCCCTCCCTTATCTGCTTCCCGCCACCTCGGCGTTCATCCAGCGCGCACCGCGCATGCTCATCGGCGGAGACTGGGTCGAGGCCGCGGACGGCCAGACCATGCCCCTGCGCCAAGGGTGATGTCTTGCAGGCCGCTGCCCTTGAGACGGTCGGCGCGACCTTCGACGGCGAGGATGGTGGCGTCGGAATTGGCGAGGATGATCAGCCCTTCGTTGCCTTGGCGATCGGCCAGATAGTCGATGGCCGGCATCGCCGCATCGATCAACAACCGATTGCTCGCCAGCAGCCCGTCGAGACTGGCGCTCGAGAGTGTCGAGCTTAGCCTTTCAATACCCGCGCCAACGTCGACTTCACTTTGCCCATGCCATCATGCAGTGCCTGTTCAATCTCGGCCATGGTAATCACAGCCGTCGATTTGCCCGCCGCCGGGTTCACCACCAGCGCCAGACAGGCGTAATCCAGTTCCAGCTCGCGTGCCAATGCGGCTTCCGGCATACCGGTCATGCCGACGATGTCACAACCGTCACGTTCCAGCTTCGCGATTTCAGCGACCGTTTCCAGACGCGGCCCCTGGGTGCAAGCGTACACGCCATGACTGCTATAGCCGACGCCTTCAGCCGCCAACGCCGCGATTAATTGCTGACGCAGGGGTTCGCTGTAGGGATAGCTGAAGTCGATGTGTGTAACGTGTTCCAGGTCATCGGCGAAATAGGTGTGTTCGCGACCGCTGGTGTAGTCGATCAATTGATGCGGCACGCAGAAATGCCCGGTGCCCATCGCGGCATGAATCCCGCCCACGGCGTTGACCGCGAGAATCGCTTCAGCTCCGGCCTGCTTCAAGGCCCACAGATTGGCGCGGTAGTTCACCTGATGCGGCGGGAAGCGGTGCGGGTGGCCGTGACGTGCGAGAAACAGCACTTCCTTGCCGGCGTACTCACCGATCTGCACCTCGGCCGAAGGGGCACCGTAAGGGGTGTCCACCGCCAATGACTGACGAATGCTCAAGCCTTCGAGTTGAGTCAGGCCGGTGCCACCGATAATCGCGTAAACCGTCATAACGAAAAGTCCTTAATCAATCAATTGAGCTTCTTTGAGCGCGCCGACGGCCGTCAGCCAGCGCGGGTCTTGACGGTATTCGGTGCTGGCGTACGCCTGCCCACGCATCCGCGCGATACGCGCCGAAGGCTTGACCTTCAACCGCTGGGCGGCACTCAAAGCCAACTCGGCAGCCGCGCGGTCGTTGCACACCAGGCCCATGTCGCAACCGGCGGTCAATGCCGCTTCGATGCGACTGGCGGCATCGCCCACCACGTGCGCACCGGCCATCGACAGGTCGTCACTGAAGATCACGCCATCGAACTGCAGCTCGCCGAGCAGGATGTCCTGCAACCAGCGACGGGAGAAACCGGCAGGCTGGGAATCGACTTGTGGATAAATAACGTGGGCCGGCATGACGGCGGCCAATTGCTTGCTCAATCGCGCGAACGGCACCAGGTCGTTGGCGCGGATCTCTTCGAGGCTGCGTTCGTCATTGGGAATCGCAACGTGGGAATCGGCCTCGGCCCAGCCATGACCGGGGAAATGCTTGCCGGTGGCAGCCATCCCGGCGCTGTTCATGCCACGGATGAATGCACCGGCGAGCAAGGCTGCGCGCTCGGGATCACCTTCGAACGAACGGGTGCCGACAACGGCGCTGCGTTGGTAGTCCAGGTCCAGCACCGGGGCGAAGCTCAGGTCGAGACCGACCGCAAGCACTTCGGTCGCCATGATCCAGCCGCACTGCTCGGCCAGGTATTCGGCATTCGGGTTGTCGGCGATGGCGCGCATGGCGGGCAGTCGCACGAAGCCCTGACGCAGCCGCTGAACCCGACCGCCCTCCTGGTCGACCGCCAGCAGCAGATCGGGACGAATGGCGCGGATCGCGGCGCTCAATTCGCGCACCTGACGCGGGTGTTCGATGTTGCGGGCAAAAATGATCAGGCCGCCCACTTCGGGCTGGCGCAACAATTGGCGATCTTCAGACGTCAGCCAGGTACCGGCGACGTCCACCATCAACGAGCCTTGCAGGCCAGCAGTCATGGAAATTCCTTGAATATGATAAACCCGGCTCGCACGAATTCGCCGCCATGGGCTGAGCCCGGCAGGTCGGCGATATCAATGAGGGGGTTCAAAACGAGAGTCGGCATGGGCGGCTAGCTTAGCGGATGTCAGCTGCCGCGCCCACCCGTGTGCGGTTAAACCTTGGCGGCCACCGGGGTCGATTTGCTGCGTGGACGCAACTGTGCGGTAGCCATGGCGGAGTCGGTGACGCCGGTTTCGGCACGCATGCCCGCGGCCAGGAATGGCACCATCAGACGCATCACTTGCTCGATGGAAGTGTTGACGCCGAAATCGGTCTCGGCAATCGCGCGCAAGGCCTTGATCCCCGACATGCTGAACGCCGCGGCACCTAGCATGAAGTGCACGCGCCAGAACAGTTCGATCGGAGGAATGCGTGGCGCGGCTTCGTTGACCAGCAGCATGTAGCGGCGGAAAACCTTGCCGTACATGTCTTCCAGATAACGACGCAAGTGCCCTTGGCTCTGACTGAAAGCCAGCCCCAGCAAACGCATGAAGATGGAAAGGTCGTTGCCGCTGCGTGGTTGCACCACCAGGGCTTGCTCGACGAGGATCTCCAGCAATTCTTCGAGGGTCGGTTTGTTCTCGGGTTTGGCCTGACGGCGCTCTAGCTCTTTATCGAGACTGAGGCAGAATGGCCCGAGAAAACGCGAGAAGACCGCTTGAATCAGCGCCTTCTTCGATCCGAAGTGATAGTTCACCGCCGCCAGATTGACACCGGCCTTGCTGGTGATCAGACGCAACGAGGTTTCAGCGAAACCTTTTTCCGCGAACAATTGCTCGGCAGCATCGAGAATGCGTTCAACGGTTTCCGACTGGGCCATGGCTACTCCGCCTGACAAACACTTGTTTGAAACATACGTTTCAGCCCAGGCCTTGTCAAGTCTGGCGGTTCGTTTTGGGAATGGTCGGTCAGCTATTTAACCATACAACACTGGCGCTTCAATCGGCGAGCTGAATGACCGTCCAGCGGCCGGCAAAAAAAGGGGCATTGCCAAGACCGGTTCACTGTATATAATCCCAGTCACTGTATAAAAAGACAGAGCGATCAATATGCTAAAGCTGACGCCACGCCAAGCAGAGATTCTGGCCTTCATCAAACGTTGCCTCGAAGACAACGGCTACCCGCCAACCCGCGCGGAAATCGCTCAGGAACTGGGCTTCAAGTCGCCCAACGCGGCGGAAGAACACCTCAAGGCACTGGCCCGCAAGGGCGCGATCGAGATGACCCCGGGCGCCTCCCGCGGCATTCGCATCCCCGGCTTCGAAGCCAAGGCCGACGAATCTACCCTGCCGATCATCGGCCGAGTGGCAGCGGGCGCTCCGATCCTCGCCCAGCAGCACATCGAAGAATCCTGCAACATCAACCCTTCGTTCTTCCACCCTCGCGCTGACTATCTGTTGCGGGTCCATGGCATGAGCATGAAGGATGTCGGCATTTTCGACGGAGACCTGCTGGCCGTCCATACCACCCGCGAAGCCCGTAACGGTCAGATCGTGGTGGCGCGGATTGGCGACGAAGTGACCGTCAAGCGCTTCAAGCGCGACGGCAGCAAAGTCTGGCTGATTGCCGAAAACCCTGAATTCGCCCCTATCGAAGTCAACCTGAAAGATCAGGAACTGGTGATCGAAGGCTTGAGCGTCGGCGTGATTCGCCGCTAAAGGAGGCTTTATGCAGTTCCCACACACTTCACAGCAAGCCCAACTGCCGTTGTTCGAGGCATTCATGGCGCAGCCGCTGGCGCCGATCCTGAAAGAAGTGGTCGAGTCGCCCTGGAGCGCCGAACCCGAAGTCTTCAGCGAGCTGTCATTGCGTGGCGCGGCCGGGAACTGCCTGAACCTTCTGGCACCAATCCTCAGGGAGCTGAGCCAGGATCAGGACGCTCGCTGGCTGACTCTGATCGCCCCGCCCGCCAGCCTGACCCAGGCCTGGCTGCGAGACGCCGGCCTGAACCGTGAACGCATTCTGCTGCTGCAACCACGCGGCACACAGAGCGCTCAGCAGCTGACCTGTGAAGCTTTGCGACTTGGCCGCAGCCATACGGTCGTCAGCTGGCTAAACCCGCTGAGTACATCCTCGCGGCAACAGCTGATCAGCGCCGCCCGTACTGGGGATGCGCAAAGTCTGAATATTCGACTGGGTTAGCTGAAAAACACTATGCGCGCCGAGCAGCGCGGGGCTTCTCCAAGGATAGAGAAGCCGATCTGTAGGGGTATTCGCAAAATCCGACGGGCGGGATCAATGAAGAACCCGTGGCCCCTCTTCCTTATCAAATTCGCCTTCAACCAGGCGTCCTGCCATCTGAACACCAACGCTCAACATTGCCTTGGCAACTTCCACGTGCTGGCCTTGCAGGAAAGCCTTGGCATCCTCGGAGAAATCCAAAGTAACCAGAGAACCCTCGTCCTCGGCCCTGCGCAGCTCAATTCGGCCGTCTGGTAACTCGACAATTTCTAGAAAGGACGTTGGCATAAAGGACTGTTCTCCACGAAAGGCAGGGATTATATAGGCATCGGCCAAGCTTCGCTCGGGATCTTGACCAGATGCCATCACGAAGAGAAATTTCTGACAGCATGCTTCCTTGAGCGGACCATTCGCCGAACACTCAATCTTTCAGCACTCGTTCAGCCCTTCGCGAAACCGGATCGCCAAGCTTTTCAGGTTCTGGCGCCAGCTCTCCAGTTCTTCCCGGCTTAGCTCTTCAGGCGCCTCTTCTTCGTCCAGGTTGACGGCCAGAATAAGCGGCTGCGTCACATCACCCTTGGGCTTGTGTGGAGCACGAGGCGGTTGAAACAGTGCGGCATAAGCCGACAGCAGCTTGGCCAGCCAGGTTTCAGGGTTTTGCGCCAACTCGACCATCTCGGCCATTTCCGGAATAGCGATGGTTTCGAGCACTTCGCGGGTCAGCAGCATCTCTGCCCGCGGCGCGTTGGCCTGAGGCAAGCGATAGAAGCCGGCGATTTCATGGCACAACCCCAACAGCGCTCCGTACAGGTGAAACAACGCCGATTCTCGCCCGGCCTGAATCAGCGCCAGGGAGTTCATCGCCCGCCCCTCTTCGGCCTTGGCGAGCGCTTCCAGCGACAAGCCGGCGAAATAAATTTTCTGGTTGGTACGGGTATAGAGTTCGTGGGCCATGACGGCAGCCTCCACAACGAAATAATTGCTTCACGCAGGTCTGACAGTGTCGTGGATCACCCAAGCTCACCGCAAGCCCAAAACAAAAAGGCCGCATGAAAACCCGAGAGTTGTCATGCGGCCTTTTTATGTGCAGCGGCTTTTAAGCCTTGGCTGCTGGACGCTTGTCTTCAACCGTCCACTTGCCACCATCGTAATACGCTTTCCAGCCAGTCGGCTTACCGTCGACTTCCGTCTGCACGTATTGCTCTTTGGTCTTGCGGCTGTAACGGATCACGGCAGGCAGGCCGTCCGGATCCTTTTTCGGCGCTTCGCAGAGGAAATGGTACTTCGGATCGATCTCATCCTTGTGCGGCACGATCTCGACGACCAATGGCGCACGGGTCTCGCGGTTTTTCGGGAACTGGCTGGCCGCCAGGAACAGGCCGGAAGCACCGTCACGCAGGATATAGGTGTCGTTGACCTTCTCGCATTTGAGCTCAGGCATCTTCACCGGATCCATCTTCGGCGGCGCTGCATCACCGCTTTTCAGCAGCTTGCGGGTGTTCTTGCAGGTTGCGTTGGTGCAACCGAAGAACTTGCCGAAACGGCCGGTCTTGAGCTGCATCTCGCTGCCGCACTTGTCGCACTCCAGGCTCGGACCTTCGTAGCCCTTGATGCGGTAAGCGCCCTCTTCGATCTCGTAGCCTGCGCAATCCGGGTTGTTACCACAGATGTGCAGCTTGCGCTTCTCGTCGAGCAGGTAAGCGTCCATCGCCGTGCTGCAGATCGGGCAACGGTGCTTGCCGCGCAGAACCAGCGACTCCGACTCACCCTCGTCGTCCGCAGCGATTTCGTCGCCCGGCACCAGGTTGACGGTGGCCTTGCAGCGTTCTTTCGGCGGCAGGCTGTAGCCCGAGCAACCGAGGAACACGCCGGTCGACGCAGTACGAATCTGCATCGGACGACCGCACACCACACATGGAATATCAGTCATTACCGGCTGGTTGGCGCGCATGCCGCCTTCGGCGCTTTCGGCCACTTCGAGTTTCTTCTTGAAGTCGCCGTAGAACTCGTCGAGCACGTTTTTCCAGTCGCGCTCGCCCTGGGCCACGTCATCGAGATTCTCTTCCATGCCGGCGGTGAAGCCGTAGTCCATGAGATTGGAGAAGCTCTCGGCCAGACGCTCTGTGACGATATCGCCCATCTTTTCCGAATAGAAACGACGGTTGTGCAGCGCCACGTAGCCGCGGTCCTGAATGGTCGAAATGATCGCCGCGTAGGTCGAAGGACGACCGATGCCGCGTTTTTCCATTTCCTTTACCAGGCTCGCTTCCGAGTAACGCGCCGGCGGCTTGGTGAAATGCTGGGTCGGATCAAGCTTGATCAGCTTCATCGCGTCGCCCTGGGCCATGTCCGGCAGCACGTCGTCATCGCCAGGCTTGGTGATTTGCGGCATGACGCGGGTGTAGCCGTCGAACTTCAGGATACGGCCTTTGGCGCGCAACTCGAAGTCACCGGCACCGACGGTGACCGTGGTCGACAGGTATTGGGCCGGCAGCATCTGGCAGGCGAGGAACTGGCGCCAGATCAGCTCGTAAAGCCGCTCGGCATCACGCTCCATGCCCGACAGCTTGCTTGGCTCGGTATTGGCGTCGGACGGACGAATCGCTTCGTGAGCCTCTTGTGCGCCTTCCTTGCTGCTGTAGACGTTCGGGGTTTCCGGCAGGTACTTCTTGCCGAATTCGCCTTCAATATAAGTACGCGCCATCGTCACGGCATCAGCCGAGAGGTTGGTGGAGTCGGTACGCATATAAGTGATGTAGCCGGCTTCGTACAGACGCTGGGCCATCATCATGGTTTTCTTCACACCGAAGCCCAGGCGATTGCTCGCGGCCTGCTGCAGGGTGGAGGTGATGAACGGTGCCGACGGCTTGCTGCTGGTCGGTTTGTCTTCGCGCTTGATGATGCTGTAGCTGGAAGCCTTGAGCTTCTCCAGCGCGGCCATGGCCTGGGCTTCGTTGAGCGGCTTGAAGGCTTCGCCTTTCTCGCGAGCCACGTCGAACCGCACAGTCGCGCCCTTGGCGGTGCCGAGGTCAGCGTGAACTTCCCAGTACTCTTCCGGGTTGAACGCGCGGATTTCACGCTCACGCTCAACCACCAGCTTCACGGCAACCGATTGCACGCGACCGGCGGACAGGCCACGAGCAACCTTGGCCCACAGCAGCGGCGAAACCATGTAACCCACCACGCGGTCGAGGAAGCGACGCGCCTGCTGAGCGTTTACGCGATCGATGTCCAGCTCGCCCGGTTGGGAGAAAGCTTCCTGGATCGCTTTTTTGGTGATTTCGTTGAACACCACGCGCTTGTAGCGGCTGTCGTCACCACCGATGGCTTCGCGCAGGTGCCATGCAATGGCTTCCCCCTCGCGATCCAAGTCGGTTGCGAGATAGATGGTGTCAGCATCTTTGGCGAGCCGACGCAGCTCTTCGATAACCTTTTCCTTGCCCGGGAGGATCTCGTACTTGGCTTTCCAGCCATGATCGGGATCGACACCCATGCGCGAGACCAGCTGCTTGCGCGCTTTCTCTTTCGGCGTGAGCACCGGACCTTCACCTGCGGCGGCCTTGCCACGCTTGGCGGCAGGCTCTTTGCTGGCGCTAGCCGAACCGCTGGTGGGCAGGTCTCGGATATGGCCGATACTCGACTTCACCACGTATTGGTTACCCAGATACTTGTTGATGGTCTTGGCCTTAGCCGGGGATTCCACAATGACCAGCGATTTGCCCATGGATCAGAAAATTCCTGAATTCTAGAAGTGAAAGGCGATTGGCGCCTGACGCGGCACCGCTATATATAGTGGCTACAAGGTGAGGTCAAGCGCAGGGTTCTGCGCGCACTCCCCTCATGGCTGCGGAAAAATGCTCGGTTCGGCTTGCACCAAAGCAAAGCGTGGCACCTGTTCGCCGTCAACCTCGACCGACTCCAGGAACATGCTCAAGGGGCGTACCCAAAAGCCGTAATCGCCATACAGGGCTTGGTAGAAGACCACTTCTTCTTCGGTCTCCGAATGCCGCGCAACACTGAATACGCGGTACTGCGGACCTTTGTAATGTTGGTAGAGCCCAGGTTGTATCGGCATGCTTTGGCCCTCACTCAAATTTTTTCAAAATAAAAACAAAAATAAATCCGGAAAAACAAAAACCGGGGCACTTGGCCCCGGCTTCCATCGACGAAACGCTTAAACGCGTTCGAAGACGGTGGAGATACCTTGGCCGAGACCAATGCACATGGTAGCCACCCCGAAGGTGCCGCCATTCTGCTTCATCACGTTCAGCAAGGTGCCCGAAATACGTGCACCGGAGCAACCGAACGGGTGACCCAGGGCGATCGCGCCGCCGTGCAGGTTAACCTTCTCGTTCATCTTGTCGAGCACTTTCAAATCTTTCAGCACTGGCAGGGCCTGTGCAGCGAAAGCTTCGTTGAGCTCGAAGAAGTCGATATCGTTGATGCCAAGACCCGCGCGCTTCAATGCTTTCTGCGTTGCCGGTACTGGACCATAGCCCATGATCGCCGGGTCCACACCTGCCACTGCCATCGAGCGAATCACCGCCAGCGGCTGGATACCCAGGTCCTGGGCACGCTGTGCCGACATCACGATCATGCACGAAGCACCGTCGGTGATCTGCGACGAAGTACCCGCGGTCACGGTGCCGCCCTTCGGATTAAACGCTGGTTTCAGAGCCGCCAGGCTTTCCAGAGTGGTTTCCGGACGAATGGTTTCGTCGTAGTCGAACAGTTTCAGGAAACCGTTCTCGTCGTATCCCTGCATCGGGATGATTTCGTCCTTGAACTTGCCTTCCACGGTCGCCTTGTGGGCGAGTTGGTGGGAGCGCACGCCAAAGGCGTCCTGCTGTTCGCGAGTAATGCCGTGCATTTTGCCGAGCATTTCTGCAGTCAGGCCCATCATGCCCGAGGCTTTCGCCGCGTACAGGGACATGTGCGGGTTCGGATCGACACCGTGCATCATGCTCACATGCCCCATATGCTCGACGCCGCCAACGACGAACACGTCACCGTTGCCGGTCATGATTGCTTGTGCGGCAGTGTGCAGCGCACTCATCGAGGAGCCACACAGACGGCTGACGGTCTGGCCGGCCGAGGTGTGTGGAATCTGAGTCATCAGGGACGCCATGCGGGCGATGTTCCAGCCCTGCTCCAGGGTCTGGTTAACGCAGCCCCAGATCACGTCTTCGACTTCGCTCGGGTCGACCTTGACGTTGCGTTCCAGCAATTTGCTGATCAGGTGTGCCGACATGTCTTCGGCGCGGGTGTTGCGGTGCATGCCGCCCTTGGAGCGGCCCATCGGCGTACGACCGAAGTCGACAATCACGACGTCTCTAGGATTCAAGCTCATATACTTTCACTCTCGCTCTAGTGTGGGCGCTTAACCGAAGAAGCTCTGACCGTTCTTGGCCATTTCACGCAGCTTCGCGGTCGGGTGGTACAGCGCGCCCAAATCAGCGTACTGGTCAGCCAGGGCAACGAACTCTGCAACACCGATCGAATCGATGTAGCGCAGCGCACCGCCACGGAATGGAGGGAAACCAATACCGTAGACCAGCCCCATGTCGGCTTCGGCGGCGGTTTCGACGATGCCGTCTTCCAGGCAACGTACGGTTTCCAGGCACAGCGGGATCATCATCCAGTTGATGATGTCTTCGTCAGTGACTTCGCGCTGTTCGAACACGATCGGCTTGAGCACTTCCAGCACCGACGGATCGGCGACTTTCTTCTGCTTGCCGCGCTTGTCGGTCTCGTAGGCGTAGAAGCCCTTGCCATTTTTCTGGCCCAGGCGCTTGGCTTCATAGAGCACGTCGACGGCCGAACGGCGATCGTCCTTCATGCGATCCGGGAAGCCTTCAGCCATGACGTCACGACCATGGTGGCCGGTGTCGATGCCGACCACGTCCATCAGGTATGCCGGGCCCATTGGCCAGCCGAACTTCTCCATGACCTTGTCGATGCGGACGAAGTCCACACCGGCGCTGACCAGCTTGGCGAAACCGCCGAAGTACGGGAACAGCACGCGGTTGACCAGGAAGCCCGGGCAGTCGTTGACGACAATCGGGTTCTTGCCCATTTTCTTGGCGTAGGCAACGGTGGTGGCAACGGCCACTTCGCTGGACTTCTCGCCACGGATCACTTCAACCAGCGGCATCATGTGCACCGGGTTGAAGAAGTGCATGCCGACGAAGTTTTCCGGACGCTTGAGGGCTTTGGCCAGCAAGGTGATGGAAATGGTCGAGGTGTTGGACGCGAGGATGGTGTCCTCTTTGACCTTGTCTTCGACTTCGGCCAGAACGGCTTGCTTGACCTTCGGGTTCTCGACCACGGCTTCGACCACCAGGTCGACGTGACCGAAATCGCCGTAGGACAGGGTCGGACGAATGCCATTGAGCACTTCAGCCATCTTCGCCGGGGTCATGCGACCTTTATCAACGCGGCCAACCAGCAGCTTGGCGGCTTCGGCCAGACCTTGCTCAATACCGTGCTCGTTGATGTCCTTCATCAGGATCGGCGTGCCTTTGGAGGCCGACTGATAAGCGATACCGCCACCCATGATGCCGGCGCCCAATACGGCGGCCTGCTTCACTTCCTTGGCGATTTCGTCGTAGGCCTTGGCCTTTTTCTTCAGCTCCTGATCGTTCAGGAACAGACCGATCAAGCTCTGTGCGGCAGAGGTCTTGGCCAGTTTGACGAAACCGGCGGCTTCGACTTCCAGGGCCTTGTCGCGACCGAAGTTCGCGGCTTTCTGGATGGTCTTGATCGCTTCGACCGGCGCCGGGTAGTTCGGGCCCGCCTGGCCGGCCACGAAACCTTTGGCGGTTTCGAACGACATCATTTGTTCGATGGCGTTGAGCTTGAGCTTTTCGAGCTTCGGCTGACGCTTGGCCTTGTAGTCAAACGTGCCGGAGATGGCGCCCTTGATCAGGTTCAGCGCCGCTTCGTGCAACTTCTGCGAGTCGACCACCGCATCGACGGCACCGACTTTCAGTGCGTCTTCAGCGCGGTTTTCCTTACCGGCGGCAATCCACTCGATGGCGTTGTCGGCACCGATGATGCGCGGCAGGCGCACGGTACCGCCGAAGCCTGGGTAGATGCCCAGCTTGACTTCCGGCAGACCGATTTTGGCGGTGCTGGCCATGACGCGGAAATCCGCCGCCAGGCACATTTCCAGACCGCCACCCAGTGCGATGCCATTGATCGCGGCAACAGTCGGGACGTTGAGGTCTTCGAAATCGCTGAAAATCTTGTTGGCTTCGAGGTTGCCAGCAACAAGCTCGGCATCCGGCAGCTTGAAGTTGTCGACGAATTCGGTGATGTCGGCGCCGACGATGAATACGTCCTTGCCACTGCTGACGATCACACCCTTGATCGAAGCATCTGCCTTGATGGTGTCTACAGCCTGACGAAGTTCGTTCAGGGTAAGACGGTTGAACTTGTTGACGGACTCACCCTTGAGGTCGAACTTCAGTTCGACGATGCCACTTTCAAGAGCCTTAACCGTGATGGCTTTACCTTCGTAAATCATCAACTGATCTCCACGATATGGAAGCTGAACAGTACACGTCGGACGCAGGCGGCTGGCTCGGCAGGGACGTTTATCGTCAATGCTAACGCCAACTCACCCGGCACACCCGCCAACGCGATAGTCGGGATTCTGTAGGAGCAGTCTGTAATACAAACGCTCAATTCATACGCCCGTTTGATTTGGGTGTGTCACCTTCACGGAATTTCCGGCAATTGTCAATCGCCCAAAATACTGGTTGAAACGCGACTTTCCGGTCACTTCCGTACCACGAAGCCCTGCAACACGCGGATGCATGTGAGGCCATTCATAGAATCAATAGTTAGAAAAGTCGCCCTAATTCGCGGCAACCTGTGTTTAACAGGCTACGCTGGCGGGACCCTGGAGAAAAAATTGAACGCTTTTGACGAATGCCAAGCGTAAGATCTGTGCCACAAAGAATTACCGGCCTGCCTGGCCAACCCCAGCCCGATGATGATGTCGGGCTTTTTATTGCCTTCCGCAGCAGATCGGGGTTCAGGCGAGTGCTTTGAGCGTAGCGTCGATCTGTTGCAGAACCTCGGCTTCGCCCTTCTCGCCCCAATACAGGGCAATCATTTGCTTGTCTGCCTCGACCTTGTAGACGTTGGCAGGCAATTTTTCGAAATGATTCAGCAGCACTCCATCCTCGCAGACTTCCTGCCACTGATTGACCCACACACCCGGCGCCTTCTGCCAATAGCTCCAGCACGCCGGCTGAGTGCCACGGCGCGGCCGGTGGTACTGGGCGCAAGGGCTTGGCGGCTCCTGGCTCAGCCAGTGCGGCCACTCCTGGGGCGACAATTGCATGGCAAGGCCGATGCGCCGCGCCTCCATGCGCAGGGCCATGCGACCGCTCTGGACACGAGACGGTCGCAACCAGGCCAGCGGGCTCAGCACCACCAGCAGGATTGACACCACTATCCAGACCGTCATATCTGTACTCCCGATTCTTGATGAGCCCATTGGGTCACGTTGAAACCAATGCACTTGAAACCAGCCATACTTACCAATATTGCAATCCTCAGGAGGAGCACCTCATGCCCTACCACCATATTCTGGTCGCTGTAGATCTAACCGAAGAGTGCGATCCTGTAATCCACCGCGCCCGCGAACTTTCGGTGAGCAATGGCGCAAAGCTGTCCCTGGTGCATATCGTCGAGCCGATGGCCATGGCCTTTGGCGGCGACGTGCCGATGGACCTTTCCCAGTTGCAACAGCAACAGTTCGATCAGGCCAAGGAGCGCCTTGAGCGGCTGATCCTGAAATACCCGGAGCTCTCCAAGGAATACAGCCACTTGACCTACGGCCAGCCGCGACAGGAGATTCACCATCTCGCCAAGGAGCAAACGTGCGACCTGATCGTGGTGGGCAGTCATGGCCGGCATGGCCTGGCACTGTTACTCGGTTCCACTGCCAATGACGTGCTGCACGGCGCGCCTTGCGATGTACTTGCCGTGCGCCTGCAAAAAAGCTGACAACTAGCAACAATAAAACCCTTACGAAAAGCCCGGCATTCACACGAGTGAAGCCGGGCTTTTTTATAGCCGGATCAATCAGGCATCCAGTTCTGCCCAGCGCTCGACCATCACGTCGAGTTCAGCCTGTAACTGCTCAAGCTGAGCGATCACTGCAGCCGTCTCGGCAGGAGGACGCTGATAGAAACCGGCGTCCGCCATCTGCGCTTCAACCACCGCGATCTGCTGCTCCATGGCTTCGATCTGGCCAGGCAAGGCTTCCAGCTCGCGCTGCAACTTGTAGCTGAGTTTCTTTTTTGCCACCGGCGCTGGCGTTTCCACTGCAGCAACCGGCGCAGGTTCGGCCGTCACGACAGCCGAATTCAGGTCGGCTTTGCCGGACTTGCTCTCGGTCACACCCAGCAGGCGCGGCGAGCCGCCCTGACGCAGCCAGTCCTGATAACCGCCGACGTATTCGCGAACCTTGCCTTCGCCTTCGAAGACCAGGGTACTGGTGACCACGTTGTCGAGGAATGCCCGGTCGTGGCTGACCATCAACACGGTGCCGTTGAAGGTCAGCAAGACCTCTTCCAGCAGTTCGAGGGTTTCCACATCGAGGTCGTTGGTCGGTTCGTCGAGCACCAGCAGGTTCGCCGGTTTGCTGAACAGTTTGGCCAGCAGCAGACGCGCACGCTCACCACCGGACAACGCCTTGACCGGCGTGCGGGCACGCTGCGGGCTGAACAGGAAGTCGCCAAGGTAGCTCAGCACGTGACGGCTCTGGCCATCGATATCGATGAAGTCGCGACCTTCAGCCACGTTGTCGATCACGGTCTTTTCCAGATCCAACTGATGGCGCAACTGGTCGAAATAGGCCACGTCGATGCGCGTCCCCTCTTCCACTGTGCCGCTGGTCGGTTGCAGACCGTTGAGCATCAGCTTCAACAGCGTGGTCTTGCCGGTACCGTTGGCGCCGAGCAGACCGATGCGGTCGCCGCGCTGCAGGACCATCGAGAAATCCTTGATCAGGAACGGGCCGCCCGGGTGAGCGAAACTCACGTTCTCGAGCACCATTACCTGCTTGCCGGACTTGTCGGCGGTATCCAGCTGAATGTTGGCCTTGCCGGTACGCTCACGACGCTCGCTACGCTCGACGCGCAGGGCTTTCAGTGCACGGACACGGCCTTCGTTACGGGTGCGACGCGCCTTGATGCCCTGGCGGATCCAGACTTCTTCTTGGGCCAGTTTCTTATCGAACAGCGCGTTGGCGGTTTCTTCAGCGGCCAATGTGGCCTCTTTGTGCACGAGGAAGCTGGCGTAATCGCCGTTCCAGTCGATCAAGCCGCCGCGATCCAGTTCCAGGATCCGGGTTGCAAGGTTCTGCAGGAATGAACGGTCGTGCGTGATGAACAGCACGGCGCCCTGGAAATCCTTCAGCGCTTCTTCAAGCCAGGCGATGGCACCGATGTCCAGGTGGTTGGTCGGTTCGTCGAGCAGCAGCAGGTCCGGTTCGGAAACCAGGGCCTGGGCCAGCAGGACGCGACGACGCCAGCCGCCGGACAATTCGGCGAGGGTCTTGTCGGCAGGCAACTGCAGACGGCTCAAGGTGCTGTCGACCAGTTGCTGCAAGCGCCAGCCATCTCGGGCTTCGAGGTCGTGCTGGACGTGCATCAGTTTGTCCAGATCGGCGTCAGTGACGATGTTCTGGCTCAGATGGTGATATTCGGCAAGCAACGCGCCAACGCCGTCGAGGCCTTCGGCGACCACGTCGAACACGGTCCGCTCGTCGGCTACCGGCAATTCTTGCGGCAATTCACCAATCTTGAGGCCAGGTGCGCGCCAAACGGAGCCATCGTCGGGCTTCTGGTCGCCCTTGACGAGCTTCATCATGCTGGACTTGCCAGTGCCGTTGCGGCCGATGATGCACACCCGCTCACCACGGGCGATCTGCCAGGACACCTTGTCCAACAACGGCATAGCGCCGAAAGCAAGGGACACATCGCTGAATTTGAGCAGGGTCATGAGCTTCTCCAAAAACCGGGCGCGCATTCTACCTGACTTGAGGCTACAGAAGGCCGGCAATTTCAATGTCGAAGCACTCTGCACAACAATTGTTGCGAACTTATGCTGGCATGTCGGCAAAGCTTTCGCCCGTTGCTGGCAAAAGGCTAAGCTACAGATAATTAGGTGCCGGTTTTATCGGCACTTGTCATGATTTCTCTGCCCGGATGTCTCATGCGCAGTCGCCTTTTCAGTCTTTTTTCATGCTTGCTTCTTACAGCCGCTGCCGTTCAATCCGCCCAGGCGGTAGACCTGTCTACCCAACGACAATATTACGACGAAGCCAAGCGTGCCTTGGCCAAGGGCGATTCCGGCCCATATTTCCGTTATAGCCAGGCGCTCAGCGATTATCCGCTGACACCCTACCTGGCCTATGACGAACTGACCGCGCGACTGAAAACCGCGAACAACGCCGAAATCGAGAGTTTCCTCGCCGAACATGGTGACCTGCCGCAAGCCAACTGGATGAAATTGCGCTGGCTGCGCTGGCTGGCTGAACGCGGCGATTGGGAAACGTTCGTCAAATATTATGACCCCAAGCTCAATTTCACCGAACTGGACTGCCTGAACGCGCAGTATCAGATCAGCCATAACCGTAAGGCCGAAGGTTACGCCAACGCTGACAAACTCTGGCTGAGCGGCAAAACCCGGCCCGAGGCATGCGATGCAGTGTTCGGCATGTGGGCCGCCGATGGTCAACTGACTGAACAGAAACGCTGGGAACGCACCAAGCTCGCCGCCCAGGCCGGCAACTACCCGCTGGCCAACAGCCTGATCAATGGCCTGACGACCCTCGCCCCGCGCGGTCGCCTGCTGGTGGATGTGGCGCAGAAACCCGAACTGCTGAATCAGCCGTCGCGCTTTACCCCGGCCGATGAGCCGATGTCCGACATCGTCAGCCTTGGCCTGCGCCGCCTGGCCCGTCAGGATCCGGACAGGGCCATGGCCCTGCTCGACGGCTACGCCAGCAGCATGCATTTTTCCCGAGACGAAAAAGTCGCGATCGCCCGGGAAATCGGGCTGACCCTCGCTCGACGTTTTGACAGTCGCGCACTGGACGTGATGACCAAATATGACCCGGAACTGCGGGACAACACCGTTTCGGAATGGCGCTTGCGCCTGCTGTTGCGCCTGGCTCGTTGGGACGACGCCTATCAGTTGACCCGCCGCCTGCCTCAGGACCTGGCCACCACCAACCGCTGGCGTTACTGGCAGGCTCGCACCCTGGAGTTGGCGCAGCCACAGAATCCACAAGCGCAAACGCTTTACAAGGGCCTGGCTCGCGAACGCGACTTCTACGGCTTCCTGGCGGCCGATCGTTCGCAGTCTCCCTACTCGCTGATCAACAAACCGCTGATGCTCAGCCAAGCGCTGATCAACAAGGTGCGCAATACACCCGGTGTGCGCCGCGCGCTGGAGTTCCATGCACGCGGACAGATCGTCGACGGCCGACGTGAGTGGTACCACGTCAGCCAGCATTTCAGTCGTGACGAGATGGTCGCCCAGGCGAAACTGGCCTATGACCTGAAATGGTATTTCCCGGCAATCCGCACCATCAGTAAGGCGCAGTACTGGGACGACCTGGACATCCGCTTCCCGATGGCTCACCGCGATACCCTGGTGCGTGAAGCCAAGGTCCGTGGCCTGCACTCGAGCTGGGTGTTCGCGATCACTCGTCAGGAAAGCGCCTTCATGGACGACGCCCGTTCCGGCGTTGGCGCCAGCGGCTTGATGCAACTGATGCCCGGCACCGCCAAGGAAACCGCGCGCAAGTTCAGCATTCCCCTGGCCTCGCCACAGCAAGTGCTCGATCCGGACAAAAACATCCAGCTCGGCGCCGCTTATCTGAGCCAGGTCCATAGCCAGTTCAACGGCAACCGCGTCCTCGCCTCCGCTGCCTACAACGCCGGCCCCGGCCGCGTGCGTCAATGGCTGCGCGGCGCCGATCACTTGAGTTTCGATGTGTGGGTGGAAAGCATCCCGTTCGACGAAACCCGCCAGTACGTGCAGAACGTGCTTTCGTATTCGGTGATCTACGGCCAGAAGCTCAATTCACCGCAGCCGCTGGTGGATTGGCATGAACGTTACTTTGACGATCAATAAGCCTGCTTTGAAACGCTGACAAAAATGCCCGCATCGATTGATGCGGGCATTTTTATGGTGCTCGACTTGGTCGGTTACTTAGTCAGTTACTTGGTCGATTGGGGTATGGAGCCCATCACTAAACTGCAATGCAGCCAATCGCGCATACAACGCATTGCTCGCAATCAACTCTTGATGCGTCCCCACCGCCACCAGTTTACCTTGGTCCATCACCGCGATTCGGTCAGCGTTTTTCACTGTCGCCAGTCGATGGGCGATGACCAGTGTGGTGCGGTTTTTCATCAGGCTGGGCAGGGCTTGCTGGATCAGATGCTCGCTCTGGGCGTCGAGGGCGCTGGTGGCTTCGTCGAGCAGCAGGATCGGCGCGTCCACCAACAGTGCCCGGGCGATAGCCAGGCGTTGGCGTTGACCGCCGGACAAACCGAGACCCGCGTCGCCGAGGTGGGTCTGGTAGCCGTTGGGCATTTGCTCGATGAAGTCGTGGGCGTAGGCAATTTTGGCGGCTTCCTGGACCTGGGCCAAAGTCGCCGTCGGGTGGCCGTAGCGAATGTTCTCTTCGATGCTGCCGAAGAACAGCGCCGGGGTTTGCGAGACGAGGGCGAAGCAGCGACGCAGGTCCAGAGGGTCGAGTTGGGTCAGCGGCACACCGTCCAGCAGGATGCGTCCTTCAGCGGGGTCGTAAAAGCGCAACAGCAGGTCATACACCGTCGATTTGCCAGCACCTGACGGCCCGACCAGAGCGAGGGTTTCGCCGGCGTTGATCGTCAGACTCAAACCATCGACGGCATAGCTCTCAGGACGCGACGGGTAGGAAAAGCGCACATCTTGCAGCACCAGATCGCCCTTCACCCGCTCAGGCAAGGTCACCAGCCCATGGGTCGGGGGCTGAATGATGTTTTCCGAACGCAGCAATTCGGCAATCCGTTCCGCCGCCCCTGCTGCTCGCTGCAGTTCGCCGATCACTTCACTCAAGGTGCCGAAGGCGCCGCCGACGATCAGGCTGTAGAAGACAAACGCTGCCAGTTCGCCTGCGGAAATCCGCCCGGCGATCACATCCATGCCGCCGACCCAGAGCATTACCCCGACAGCCCCCAACACCAGCAGGATCACCAGGGTAATCAACCAGGCCCGCTGGAAGATGCGCTTGCGGGCGGTATTGAAAGCCTCTTCCACGGTCGCGGCAAAACGCTGCTCGTCCTGCACCTGATGGTTGTAGGCCTGCACGGTTTTGATCTGACTCAGGGTTTCGGACACATAACTGCCGATATCGGCAACCCGATCCTGGCTCTGGCGCGACAGGGTGCGTACCCGGCGGCCAAAAATCAGAATCGGCGCGACCACCAACGGCAACGCGACCACTACGATGCTGGTCAGCTTGGGGTTGGTAATAAACAACAAGACAATCCCGCCGATCACCATCAGCCCGTTGCGCAGGAACAGCGATAGCGAAGAGCCGATCACCGATTGCAGCAGCGTGGTGTCGGCAGTCAGTCGTGACTGGATCTCGGAGCTGCGGTTGTCTTCATAAAAGCCCGGATGCAGATAGACCAGGTGGTTGAACACCCGACGGCGGATGTCCGCGACAACGCGCTCGCCGATCCACGACACCAGGTAAAAGCGGACAAAGGTGCCGATCGCCAGACCGATCACCAGCAACATGAACAGGCCGATGGACTGATTGAGCAAATGCGTCGACTGGGTCATGAAACCCTGATCCACCAACAGGCGAATCCCCTGCCCCATGGACAAGGTGATGCCGGCAGTGACAATTAACGCCAGCAAGGCGCCTAAGGCCGGCCAGCGATAAGGCGTGATGAAACGGCTGGCCAGGCGAATGGCGCGGCGGTGACGGGCAGAGAGCATGAAGATCATCCGATGATGCAACCAATGGGTTTTGACCCGATCAAGCCTACACCGGTCAATCGGCTTGAACGCTGTAAATCACAATGAGTAACGTTAATTATGACCACCAAGACTAGTGGCTAGAGGTTATTGGTCTAAAGTCCGGGTGGAAACGTCAGGGTATTTCTGATGGACTGAAGAGGCCGACCTGAAAGATCGCAGGGAGTTGTCACAGCCCGGTCACTTGGCGGTTCTACAGTAAGCAAACAACCTGATGAGGAGACAGGCCATGTCCTTGCAAAACAGCAGCGATGACAAGATTCCAGTGATCCGCACGCAGCCAGACCAGTCTCTGGGTTGCTCGATTATTGATGAGGATGGGCGCGAAGTACCGATCACTGAAAGCATGATCCAGGACGCTTGCCGCGAACTGGAAAAGCGATTGGTCAAGCCTGCCGAACAAAAGTGATATAGCCACCGTCTTCTTGACCCGGCCCTGTTGACCGGGTTTTTTATGGGTGTCTGTTTTGTGTGGCTTTTGTAGGGATCCGGTCAGTTTGCTAGGCAGAGGTTGCGCCTAAGGCCGCCACGATCTGCTGCAACGCCGGCGAATCCCCTTCGACCCGCACTTTCAACCCATCGATTTCACGCCGCAGCGGGTAATGTTTGCGCAACGCATCGAACGCCACACGTTGTTCGTTCACATTACCTACAAGGCTACGACGGAAATCCGCGTCGTCACGGCGCGGGTCATACACGCCACGGCACAACATCGCCAGCGCCCAGGCCGGATCGGTGTCAGCATTCAACGTAACAGCCGACAGCCATGGCGCTGGCAACAAATCGTTCAGGCTGACCTGTTCCGGTTGCCCAAGAAATTTGCAAAACGCCTGATAGATCTGCGCCGTCCCGCGCTGTTTGCCGTCGAGGCTGTAGCCGGCAATGTGCGGCGTCGCGATGACACACAACTCCGCCAGCGCTACATCGACTTCAGGCTCAGCCTCCCAGACATCCAGCACCGCTTGCAGATCTTCACGCCGCAACAGCACCTGACGCAGGGCGGCGTTGTCGATCACCGGGCCACGACTTGCATTGATCAGCCAGGTGCCGGGTTTGAGTTGGTTTAAACGGTTTTTATCGAACAGATGCCAGGTTGCCTGAGGGCCCTGTTTGTCCAGCGGCGTGTGCAGGCTGACGACATCGCATTGCTCGATGATCTGCTCGAGACTGACGTAATCGCCCCCTTCAGCGGCTTGCCGTGGCGGATCGCAAACCAGCACATTCCAGCCCAGGCCTTGCAGAACCTTGACCAGCCGCCCGCCCACCTCGCCGGCGCCGACCACGCCGTAAGTGCGCTGAGTCAGGTCGGCACCTTCGATTTCGGCCAGGGTCAGCAAGCTGCCCAGCACGTAATCGACCACACCCCGGGCATTGCAGCCTGGCGCGCTGGACCAGGTGATGCCGGCCTGCTGAAAGTAGTCCAGATCCAAATGATCGGTGCCGATGGTGCATGTGCCGACAAAGCGCACTTTGCTGCCTTCGAGCAATGCGCGATTGACGTTGGTCACTGAGCGCACCAGCAGCACATCGGCCTGTTCGACGGTGGCGCGGTCGATGGAACGTCCCGGCACTCGGCGGATTTCACCGAAACCTTCGAAGAAGGCATCGAGCAGCGGGATATTTTCGTCGGCAACAATCAACATGGCAGGCTCCTTTGGCGGACCGGCAGTTTAGGCGCAGATGGAGGTGATGGGCCAGCAGGTATTAAGCACCTTAGTTGCCCCCCTGTGGCGAGGGAGCTTGCTCCCATCCGGCTGCAAAGCAGTCGCAAAGACTGATGCCGCGGTGTGTCTGAAGGAACTGGACAGCTGCTTTTGGGGCTGCTGCGCAGCCCAGCGGGAGCAAGCTCCCTCGCCACAGGGAGTGGGGGATGCCTGTAAAACTGATTACAAATCCGCAACACAGGATTTTTCCTGACCATTGCGTCAAGGCGTAGAATGCGCCGCCTCGCGCATCAAAATCCTTTGGACGTTTCGCCTTGAATTCCGTGACCGACCCCACCGCCGCTATTTCCCTCAACCGCCCGGCCCGGGTTCGCCTGGAGCTGAAAAACCTGCTCGGCCTGGCGTTGCCGATCATGATCGCGCAACTGGCGACCACCGCCATGGGCTTCGTCGATGCGGTGATGGCGGGACGGGTCGGGCCTCGCGATCTTGCGGCCGTCGCGTTAGGCAACTCGATCTGGGTGCCGGTGTTTCTGTTGATGACCGGTACGCTGCTGGCCACCACCCCGAAAGTCGCCCAGCGCTTCGGTGCCGGCACTCACAGCGAGATCGGCCCGATCGTGCGTCAGGCCTTGTGGCTGGCGTTGGTGGTGGGTTTGATGGCGACCGGCCTGCTGTTCAGCGCCGAACCGATCCTGCATATCATGAAGGTCGATCCCGAGCTGATCGGCCCGTGCATGCAGTACCTGCACGGCATCGCCAGCGGCCTGCCCGCCGTCGCGTTCTATCACGTATTGCGCTGCTTCAGTGATGGCCTGGGTCGCACGCGTCCGGCCATGGTCCTTGGCTTGTGCGGGCTGGCGCTGAATATTCCGCTCAATTACATTTTCATCTATGGCCACTTTGGTGTGCCGGCGATGGGCGGTGTCGGCTGCGGCTGGGCCACGGCAATCGTGATGTGGGTGATGGCGCTGGGGATGGCCGGCTGGGAACGGTGGGCGCCAGCCTATCAGTCGAGCCAGTTGTTCAGCCGTTTCGACTGGCCCCAGTGGGCGGTGATCAAACGTTTGCTGGGCATCGGCCTGCCAATCGGCATCGCCGTTTTCGCCGAGTCGAGCATCTTTGCGGTGATCGCCCTGCTGATCGGCAGCCTCGGCGCCACGGTGGTCGCCGGGCACCAGATCGCCCTGAATTTCAGCTCACTGGTGTTCATGATCCCCTACTCCCTGGGCATGGCCGTGACCGTGCGGGTCGGCCAGGCACTGGGCCGTGAAGAACCACGCGAAGCACGCTTCGCCGCCGGGGTCGGTATGGGCACGGCACTGGCTTATGCGTGCATTTCCGCAAGCATGATGCTGTTGCTGCGTGAACCCATCGCCGCAATCTACACCGCCGATCCGACGGTGATTCACGTAGCCGCGATGCTGATTGTGTACTCGGCGCTGTTCCAGTTTTCCGATGCGATCCAGGTGACAGCGGCCGGCGCACTGCGCGGCTATCAAGACACGCGAGTGACGATGATCCTGACGCTGTTCGCTTATTGGGGCATCGGTTTGCCGGTGGGTTACGCCTTGGGCCTGACCGATTGGTTCAGCGCGCCGAGTGGCCCGAGCGGGCTGTGGCAGGGTTTGATCGTCGGCTTGAGTTGCGCGGCGCTGATGCTGTCGATCCGCCTGGCACGCAGCGCACGCAAACGGATCCGCATCAGCCGTTCGGCCGGTTAAGCGAGCGCAAAAAAAGGGCCTGCACATGCAGGCCTTTTTTGTGCCCGTTAAGCGAGTTTCTTGCGGATCCAATACAGGTAGGTGCCTGCCTCTTCGTGCTGCGCCACCAACTCGTGGTCGAGGAACACGCAGAACTTGGGGATGTCGCGACGGGTCGACGGGTCAGTGGCGATCACCTTCAGCAGGCCGCCGGGCACCAGGTCACGGATGTGCTGGTGCAGCATCATCACCGGTTCCGGGCAATTGAGGCCGGTGGCGTCGAGGGTGCCGTCGACCGGCGTATCGATCATTTCACTCATGGTTTACTCCTGAAACTTGCCGGCATTGTCGCGCATTGCCGGGTGTTCGGTCACCTGTGGGAGCGGGACCGTGTGAATCAGCGGGATTTCGGTTTTTTCACGTCAAGCCGGCGCAAATGGCAGGTCACTTCTTCACGGTCGTGATACAGCTGCTTGCAGCCGATTTCAACCCGAATGCCCCGCGCCTTGAACCCCTCGGCAATACGCTCCAGCAAGCGCTTCACTTCGGCATAACGCTGTTTCATCGGCAGCTTGAGGTTGACCACCGCTTCCCGGCAATGCCCCTCGCCAATCCATTCTTCCAGCATCGCCGCGTTGCGCGCCGGCTTCTCGACAATGTCACAGACCATCCAGTCCACCGGCTGCTTGGGCTTGAAGGTGAAACCGTCCGCCATCAAATGCTGCACCAGACCAGTATCCATCAGGCTTTCGGCCATCGGGCCATTGTCGATGGCGGTCACCAGCATGCCGCGGTTGACCAGTTGCCAGGTCCAGCCGCCCGGGGCGGCGCCGAGGTCGACACCGGTCATGTCGCTGTGCAGACGCTCATCCCACTGGTCGCGGGGAATGAAGTGATGCCAGGCCTCTTCCAGCTTCAACGTCGAACGGCTCGGCGCTTCACGGGGGAACTTCAGGCGCGGAATGCCCATCGGCCACATCGCCGAGTTGTTCGACTCCGCCAGCCCCATGAACACTTCGCGGCCGCTCTTGAAGGTCAGCAGCAGACGCGGCTTGTTAGGGTCTTCCACCAGTTTGCCGGCCGCCATCAACGCCTTGCGCAGGTGCACTTCAAACTTCTTGCAGAAGTTCGACAGCTCTTTGCCATCGTTGGTGTCGACCATTTCCAGCCACAGGCTGCCGCACAGCGGGAAGTCCGCCATGTGGGCGAGGATCACGCTGATGCGGTCGGTTTCCGGCAGATCAATAAAGATCCCACGGGCCCACTGGCGCGGGAAGATCAGGTCGGCGAAACGCTGGCCACGCATCAGGCGTTCGGCGCCGTCTTCTTCGGTGCAGATGAATTCGGCATAGGCGCTGGCGGTTTTGGCCTTGGCATAACCGGCCACGTTCAGCCGCGCGGCATGTTCGGAAATCTCGGAACAGACTTCGCCTTCGAAGCCCGGTCGGCAATGCATAAAGAGGGTGTTCATTCTTACTCCTGGGCAGTTGGCGGAAAAATTGCGCCACTGCGCGATGCCCAGGCTTGCGTTGAAGCAAAGCCTGTCACGAAAACCGGCGCATGATAGCCGAGTTCGGAACCTTGGACTTGCCCTTAGGGTCCAGTTATTAGCCTTAAGCACCAAACAGGACTAGGTTTAAACATCTGCCCGTCCCTCAGTCCGTAGCCGTGTGGACTTAAAGGAGTCATTTCAATGCCGTCCCTCGATAGCCTGAAAACCCTTAAAACCTTACAAGTCGACGACAAGACCTATCACTACTTCAGCTTGCCCGAAGCCGCCAAGAGCCTGGGTGATCTCGACAAGCTGCCCATGTCGTTGAAAGTGTTGCTGGAAAACCTGCTGCGCTGGGAGGACGAGAAAACCGTCACCGGCGCCGACCTCAAGGCGATTGCCGCCTGGCTCAAGGAGCGTCGCTCCGACCGCGAAATCCAATACCGCCCCGCGCGGGTATTGATGCAGGACTTTACCGGTGTCCCGGCCGTGGTCGACCTGGCCGCCATGCGCGCCGCCATGGCCAAGGCCGGTGGCGACCCACAGCGCATCAATCCGCTGTCGCCGGTGGACCTGGTGATCGACCACTCGGTGATGGTCGACAAGTTCGCCAGCTCAAGCGCCTTCGAACAGAACGTCGACATCGAAATGCAGCGCAACCACGAGCGGTACGCCTTCCTGCGCTGGGGTCAGAGCGCCTTCGCCAACTTCAGCGTGGTGCCGCCGGGCACCGGTATCTGTCACCAGGTCAACCTTGAATACCTAGGACGCACGGTCTGGACCAAGGATGAGGACGGCCGCACCTATGCTTTCCCCGACACCCTGGTCGGCACTGACTCCCACACCACCATGATCAACGGCCTCGGCGTACTCGGCTGGGGCGTCGGCGGGATCGAAGCGGAAGCGGCGATGCTGGGTCAACCGGTGTCGATGCTGATTCCGGAAGTGATCGGCTTCAAACTCACTGGCAAGCTCAAGGAAGGCATCACCGCCACCGACCTGGTGCTGACCGTCACCCAGATGCTGCGCAAGAAAGGTGTGGTCGGCAAATTCGTCGAGTTCTACGGCGACGGCCTCGCCGACCTGCCGCTGGCCGACCGCGCGACCATTGCTAACATGGCTCCGGAATACGGCGCCACCTGCGGCTTCTTCCCGGTGGACGAGGTGACCCTGGAATACTTGCGCCTGTCCGGCCGCACCACGGAAACCGTGAAACTGGTGGAGGCCTACAGCAAGACCCAGGGCCTGTGGCGCCTGCCCGGCAAAGAGCCGGTGTTCACCGACAGCCTGGCGCTGGACATGGGCAGCGTCGAAGCCAGCCTCGCCGGGCCGAAGCGCCCACAAGACCGCGTCTCGTTGCCGAATGTCGCGCAAGCGTTCGCTGACTTTCTCGGCCTGCAAGTCAAACCGACCAGCAAGGAAGAAGGTCGCCTCGAAAGTGAGGGCGGCGGCGGTGTCGCAGTGGGCAACGCCGATCTGATCGGTGAGGCGGACTACGCCCACGAAGGCCATACGCATCGGCTGAAAAACGGTGCGGTGGTGATTGCCGCGATCACCTCTTGCACCAACACCTCCAACCCCAGCGTGATGATGGCGGCCGGGCTGCTGGCGAAAAAAGCCGTGGAAAAAGGCCTCAAGCGCAAACCGTGGGTCAAGAGCTCCCTGGCCCCCGGTTCGAAAGTGGTCACCGACTATTACAAGGCAGCCGGTCTGACCCAATACCTCGACCAACTCGGTTTTGCCCTGGTCGGTTATGGCTGCACCACCTGCATCGGCAACTCCGGGCCGTTGCCGGAGCCGATTGAAAAAGCCATCCAGAAAGCCGACCTGACCGTCGCCTCGGTGCTGTCGGGCAACCGCAACTTCGAAGGCCGCGTGCATCCGCTGGTGAAAACCAACTGGCTGGCCTCCCCGCCCCTGGTCGTCGCCTACGCGCTGGCCGGCACGGTGCGCATCGACATCAGCAGCGAGCCCTTGGGAAACGACAAGGACGGCCACCCGGTTTACCTGCGAGACATCTGGCCGAGCACCAAGGAAATCGCCGACGCGGTAACTCAGGTGAACACCGCAATGTTCCACAAGGAGTACGCCGAAGTGTTCGCCGGCGACGAGCAGTGGCAAGCCATCGAAGTGCCGCAGGCGGCGACTTATGTCTGGAACAACGATTCGACGTATATCCAGCATCCGCCCTTCTTCGATGACATTGGCGGTCCTGCGCCGGTGGTCAAGGATGTCGAAGGGGCGAAAGTCCTCGCGCTGCTCGGCGACTCGGTGACCACCGACCACATCTCCCCGGCCGGCAACATCAAGACCGACAGCCCCGCCGGCCGTTACCTGCGTGAACAAGGAGTGGAACCGCGGGACTTCAACTCCTACGGCTCACGTCGCGGCAACCACGAAGTGATGATGCGCGGCACCTTCGCCAACATCCGCATTCGCAACGAAATGCTCGGCGGTGAAGAAGGCGGCAACACGATTTACATTCCGACCGGGGAAAAACTGCCGATCTACGACGCGGCCATGCGTTACCAGGCATCGGGCACGCCGCTGGTGGTGATCGCCGGGCAAGAATACGGCACCGGATCGAGCCGTGACTGGGCGGCCAAGGGCACCAACCTGCTGGGGGTCAAAGCCGTCATCGCAGAAAGCTTCGAGCGGATTCACCGTTCAAATCTGGTGGGCATGGGCGTGTTGCCGCTGCAGTTCAAGCTGGATCAGAACCGCAAGAGCCTGAACCTCACCGGCAAGGAAACCCTGGACATTCTTGGCCTGACGGGCGTCGAACTGACTCCGCGGATGAACCTGACGCTGGTCATCACCCGTGAAGACGGCAGCCAGGAGAAGGTCGAGGTATTGTGCCGGATCGATACCCTGAACGAAGTGGAGTACTTCAAGGCTGGAGGGATTTTGCATTACGTGTTGCGGCAGTTGATTGCCTCGTAACAGCCAGCTGACAACGACACCGCCTTCGGGCGGTGTTTTTGTTTGGGCGGTGTATGTCTCTATAATTGCGCGCCCCAAGAAAACAGGCACCTCCGCCCTCAAGGACTTCAAATGATCGCTCTGCCATGGATCTATCTGGCACTTCTCTCGCTCGGCTACGGCCTGGCTTTGATCTACGGCCATCTCGGCTGGCTGGCTGCCATTTCTTTCGGGTTACTGCTGATCGCCGGTTTCGCCGTTCGCCAACAACAGATTCCCCTCGGCCGCTACCTCGGCCACGGCTTGTTCATCGTCCTGGCGGTGGCGCTGGCGACACACTGGCTTCCCGGTTTCTACAACGGTCGAGCCATCGATCCCCAGCGTTTCACCGACGATGCCGTGCGGTTCGCCATGTACCTGAATCTGGACAAACCCCTGATCGGCTTCTGGCTGTTGCTGGTTTGTCCGTGGATTATCGGTCGGCGCTCCCTGCGCCTGTCCGTGTATGCCACCGCCCTCGCCCTGACCGTGAGTGCCGTACTGGCTCTGGGTGGTGCGCTGTTGCTGGGGGTGATCAGTTGGGCACCGAAATGGCCGGATCAGGCCTGGCTGTGGATGCTGAACAATCTGTTGCTGGTGACGCTGGTGGAAGAAGCGCTGTTTCGCGGCTACATCCAGGGCGGTCTGATCCGGCAGTTTAAACACCTGCCTTATGGCGAAAGCCTCGCGCTGGTGCTCGCATCATTGCTATTTGGCCTCGTTCATCTGGGCGCTGGCTGGCAATGGGTGTTACTGGCGAGCCTGGCCGGTATCGGCTATGGCCTGGCTTACCGATTCGGTGGGTTAGGTGCGGCCATCGCCACCCATTTTGGTTTGAATCTGCTGCATTTCGGCTTGTTCACGTATCCGATGCTCGCGGGATGATGACGCAGCGGTCGTTTTGCGACGCGTTACTGATCTATTGAAAAAAAACTTCAATAAATGCCCGACGATGCCGATACACCATCAAAGCCTTGCGGATTGAAAAAGCCATGCGTAACAACCAGCCCATTACACAACGCGAACGGACCTTCCCGGCTCAGCAACGGTTGATTTCCACCACCGATGCCAAGGGCATGATCACCTACTGCAACGATGCTTTCATCGAAATCAGCGGGTTTTCGCGTGAGGAACTGATCCGTGCGCCGCATAACCTGGTTCGTCACCCCGACGTCCCGGCTGCGGTGTTCGCGCACATGTGGGGCACACTGAAACAAGGCTTGCCATGGATGGGCATTGTCAAGAATCGCTGCAAGACCGGTGACCACTACTGGGTTAACGCCTATGTCACACCGGTGTTCGAAGGCAATCAGGTGATCGGTTACGAGTCGGTGCGGGTCAAGCCCACCGCCGAGCAGATCCGCCGTGCCGAAGCGCTCTACCAACGCATCAACCAGGGCAAGTCCGCCGTTCCTCAAAGAGATAAGTGGTTGCCAGTACTTCAGGATTGGCTGCCGTTCATTCTGGTCAGCCAGTTGAGCTTCATGATCGGCGCCACCCTGACGTCGCAATGGGGCTTCGCCCTCGCCGCCGGTCTTTCGGTGCCGTTGGGCTTGATGGGCTTGAGCTGGCAACAGCGCGGCATCAAGCGTTTGCTGCGCCTGGCCGAACAGACCACGTCCGACCCGCTGATCGCGCAGATGTACACCGACAGCCGCGGTGCCCAGGCACGCTTGGAAATGTCCATTCTCAGCCAGGAAGCTCGCCTGAAAACCTGCCTGACGCGCCTGCAAGACACCGCCGAGCATCTGAACGAACAAGCGAAACAGTCCGACACGCTGGCTCACAACAGCTCCACCGGCCTGGAACGTCAGCGCGTCGAAACCGAGCAAGTGGCGACCGCCGTCAATCAGATGGCCGCTACCACTCAGGAAGTCGCCAGTCACGTGCAGCGCACCGCCGACGCCACTCAGGAAGCCAATCGCCTGACCGGTCGCGGTCGCGACATCGCAGGTGAAACCCGCGAAGCCATTCAACGCCTGTCAGTGGTGGTCGGTGAAACCGGCCTGACCGTTACGCAACTGGCCAAGGACAGCGACGAAATCGGCGGCGTGGTCGACGTGATCAAAGGCATTGCCGACCAGACCAACCTGCTCGCCTTGAACGCTGCGATCGAAGCCGCGCGTGCCGGTGAGATGGGTCGTGGTTTTGCGGTGGTGGCCGACGAAGTGCGCCAATTGGCGCAGCGCACCAGCGAATCCACCGGGCAGATCCACGCCCTGATCGCCAAGCTGCAACAAACCGCCAGCACGGCGGTGCAAACCATGGAGGCCGGCCATCGCCAGGCCGAAGAAGGTGTGGCGCGGGTATTGGAAGCGGATCAGGCGCTGGTGGGCATCAGCGAAGCGGTAGCCCACATCACTGACATGACCACCCAAATCGCTGCTGCGACCGAAGAGCAAAGTTCGGTGGCCGAAGAAATCAGCCGCAACATCAGCAACATCTCGCAACTGGCTGATCAGACCTCGGAACAGGCACAGAACTCGGCGCTGCTGAGTGAAGAACTGACCAAGACCGCGAATACCCAGTATTCGTTGGTGGAGCGGTTTAACCGCTGATCGTGGTCGAAAAACAAATAACCCGGACAGCGAAAGCTTCCGGGTTTAATGAGATGGTCAGCCTGACCGAGAAGCCCTGCAGGTTTACGCTTGCAGGGCTTTTCTCGTTTTCGGCGGAGGATCTCTCATGAACACGATGACGCTTCTCGGTATCGACATTGGCAAACACAGTTTCCACCTGCATGGCCATGGATGCCAGCTGCCAAAATCTCTGCACTTTTTGAACAAATAGACAACTGGCAAAACTTCGCCGCACACTTTTACAACTACAAAGTTGTGCGGCGAACTGCCGACTATTTTCGGGCGAGACGAACGGCTCGACCTCAGCGATATGCACCACATCCACCTGGCAAGCACTCAAGCGATTCAAGCCCAATGGGCAAAAATCGACCGCCAGTATTACCGAACCGCTCTGGTTGAAGATCCTGACAATGACTTCTGGCTGATCTATGCCTTTGATGCCTTTCGGGATGAATACCTTTTGCTGACTGTCACCGGCCCTGATGCCCATAACCGAAGTGAGTGGGGTTCATTCCTGCGCACTGTGCATTGTGAAATCGTTGGGCCTTGGGTAGTGGGTAAAGTCATCTTTCCCGACCTGGACGACTGTTGATTCAAATGACGGACCAGACCTCGGAACAGGCACAAAACTCGGCGCTGCTGAGTGAGGAACTGACCAAGACCGCGAATACCCAGTATTCGTTGGTGGAGCGGTTTAACCGCTGACAACAAAGTCAAAGGCTGCGATCTTTTGATCTTGCTTCTCACAGAAACCCGGCGACTTTCTTCGCTGTCGCGTCCAAATGCTGCTCATGCGTAAACCCCGAAGCCTTCAACGGTTTCAAATCATGGTCCGCCGCCCCCAGCCAGAACACTTCGATACCTGGTGCCAACGTGTAAGCCTCAACGGCTTCACGATTCCCCAGCGCATCGCGCTCGCCCTGCACAATCAACGTCCGTGTCTTTAGCGCAGCCAAATGCTCAACCCGAGGTTTCTCCGGTTTGCCGACGGCATAGAACGGATAACCGAGGCACACCAAGGCATCCGCACCCAGTTCATCAGCCAAAAGACTGGCCATCCGCCCGCCCATGGACTTGCCGCCAATGGCCAGACGCCCAGTGACATGGCGTCGCACCACGGCATACACCTCACGCCAGCATTCCAGCAGTTTCGGTGCCGGGTTCGGTGGGCGCTTGCCGCCGTCCACTCGCCGCTGGGCCATGTACGGAAACTCGAAGCGCAACACGTTGACGCCTTGCGCGGCAAGGCGCGCAGCCATGTCGCTCATCCAGCCGCTGTCCATCGGCGCACCGGCGCCATGGGCGAGAATCAGTGTCGCCGAGGCCGGTACCGAGGCGGCATTCCACAGCCATCCGTGATCCCGCACGCACTGCGCCCATTGATCCCCGTCAATACTGGCCTTGTGCTGTTTGTCCATGCTTGCCTCGCTTTTAGTCTGCCTATAACTCCAGGCGAAGGGAGCGCCTGCCTTGCGGCTTACTCGCAAAGACAGGCCCTCACTTCGGCTGAACCGTGGATGGGGAACCATGAACACTTCTATCAGTACCGCCTACAACTACAAGGTGGTCCGCCAATTCGCCATTATGACGGTGGTGTGGGGCATCGTCGGCATGGGGCTCGGGGTTTTTCTCGCCGCCCAGTTGGTCTGGCCCGAACTCAACTTCAATCTGCCATGGACCAGTTTCGGCCGGTTGCGCCCGCTGCACACCAACGCGGTGATCTTCGCCTTCGGCGGCTGCGCGTTGTTCGCCAGTTCGTTCTACTCGGTACAGCGTACCTGCCAGACTCGATTGTTTGCGCCGAAAATCGCCGCGTTCTGCTTCTGGGGCTGGCAACTGGTGATCCTGTTGGCGGCGATCAGCCTGCCGCTGGGTTACACCAGTTCCAAGGAATACGCCGAACTGGAATGGCCGATCGACATCCTGATCACCATCGTCTGGGTGGCCTACGCCATCGTGTTCTTCGGCACGATCATGCAGCGCAAGACCAAGCACATCTATGTCGGTAACTGGTTCTTCGGTGGATTCATCATCACCGTGGCAATCCTGCATATCGTCAACAACCTGGAATTGCCGGTGAGTCTGACCAAGTCCTACTCGCTGTACTCCGGTGCGACCGATGCCATGGTGCAGTGGTGGTACGGCCACAACGCCGTAGGATTTTTCCTCACCGCCGGTTTCCTCGGGATGATGTACTACTTCGTGCCGAAACAGGCCGAACGCCCGGTGTATTCCTATCGCTTGTCGATCGTGCACTTCTGGGCGCTGATCACCCTGTACATCTGGGCCGGTCCCCACCACTTGCACTACACCGCGCTGCCGGACTGGGCACAATCGCTGGGCATGGTGATGTCGCTGATCCTGCTGGCGCCCAGCTGGGGCGGGATGATCAACGGCATGATGACCCTGTCGGGTGCCTGGCATAAGTTGCGCAGCGACCCGATCCTGCGTTTCCTCGTGGTGTCCCTGGCGTTCTACGGCATGTCGACCTTCGAAGGGCCGATGATGGCGATCAAGACGGTCAACGCCCTCTCCCACTACACCGACTGGACCATCGGCCACGTTCACGCCGGCGCGCTCGGCTGGGTGGCGATGATTTCCATCGGTGCGCTGTATCACATGATCCCGAAAGTCTTCGGCCGCGAGCAGATGCACAGCATCGGCCTGATCAACGCGCACTTCTGGCTCGCCACCATCGGCACCGTGCTGTACATCGCCTCGATGTGGGTCAACGGCATCGCCCAGGGCCTGATGTGGCGCGCAGTCAACGAGGACGGCACGCTGACCTACTCCTTCGTCGAAACCCTGGTGGCCAGCCATCCTGGCTTCATCGTGCGACTGGTGGGCGGCGCGATCTTCCTCAGCGGCATGCTGCTGATGGCTTACAACACCTGGCGCACCGTGCGGGCCTCGCAGCCTGCCGAAGCCGTCGCTGCCGCGCAGATCGCCTGAGGAGTCCGCCATGAAACACGAAACAATCGAGAAAAACGTCGGCCTGTTGATGTTGCTGATGGTGTTCGCCGTGAGCATCGGCGGCCTGACCCAGATCGTCCCGCTGTTCTTCCAGGACGTGACCAATAAACCGGTGGAAGGCATGAAGCCCTACACCGCGCTGCAACTGGAAGGTCGCGACATCTACATCCGCGAAGGCTGCGTCGGTTGCCACTCGCAGATGATCCGCCCGTTCCGCGCCGAAACCGAACGCTACGGCCATTACTCGGTGGCCGGGGAAAGCGTGTGGGATCACCCGTTCCTCTGGGGCTCCAAGCGCACCGGCCCGGACCTGGCGCGAGTCGGCGGGCGCTACTCCGAAGACTGGCACCGCGCGCACTTGTACAACCCGCGCAACGTGGTGCCGGAATCGAAGATGCCGGCGTATCCATGGCTGGTGGCCAACCCGCTCGACAGCAGCCACACCGAAACCAAGATCCGCGCCATGCGCACCCTCGGCGTGCCGTACACCGACGAAGACATTGCAGGCTCGGTCGCTTCGCTCAAGGGCAAGACCGAGATGGACGCGCTGGTCGCCTACCTGCAAGTGCTCGGCACTGCCATCAAGAGCAAGAGGTGAGTCATGGTCATTGATATGAGCACAGGCCTGATCCGCGGCCTCGGCACAGTCGTGGTGTTCGTGGCCTTCGTCGGCCTGACGCTGTGGGTGTTCAACAGCAAGCGCAATCCGCAATTCGCCGAAGCGCGCCTGCTGCCGTTCGCTGACGAGCCGCAACCCGAAACTACCCAAGAATCTGCAACAACAAGGAGCGCCCGGCCATGACCACCTTCTGGAGTGCGTGGATCTGCGTACTGACCATCGGCAGCCTGATCGGCCTGACCTGGCTGCTGATCGGCACCCGCCGCGGCGAAACCAAGGGCAGCGTCGACCAGACCATGGGCCACAGCTTCGACGGCATCGAGGAGTACGACAACCCGCTGCCGCAGTGGTGGTTCATGCTGTTCGCCGGCACCCTGGTGTTCTCGGTCGGCTACCTGATTCTTTATCCGGGCCTGGGCAACTGGAAAGGCATATTGCCCGGTTATGAAAACGGCTGGACCGGCGTGCACGAATGGGAAAAGGAGATGAGCAAGGCGGACGCCAAATTCGGGCCGATCTTCGCCAAATTCGCGGCAATGCCGGTGGAAGAAGTAGCGAAAGACCCGCAAGCGCTGAAAATGGGCGGACGCCTGTTCGCCTCCAACTGCTCGGTGTGCCACGGCTCGGATGCCAAGGGCGCGTTCGGTTTTCCCAACCTGGCTGACAGCGATTGGCGCTGGGGCGGCAATGCCGAGACCATCAAGACCACTATCATGGGTGGCCGGATGGCGGCCATGCCGGCCTGGGGTGAAGTGTTGGGTGAGACCGGGGTGAAGAACGTCGCCGCGTACGTGCGTCACGAATTGGCCGGCCTGCCGCTGCCGGCCGACAGTGGTGCCGACGTGCAAGCCGGACAGCAACTGTTCAGCACCACCTGTGTAGCCTGTCATGGGGCAAACGGCCAGGGCACTGAAACCATGGGCGCGCCGAATCTGACGCACCCGGCCGGTTTTATCTATGGCACCAGCCTGGCGCAACTGCAACAGACTATTCGCCACGGCCGCCAGGGCCATATGCCAGCGCAAAACGAACTGCTGGGCAACGACAAGGTGCAATTGCTGGCCGCTTATGTGTACAGCTTGTCCCACGGAGTCGGCACCGAGCGTTTGCAGGCACAAGGCAAAAGCGAATAATTTTTGACCGCTCTGCTGCCGCATTCTGCGGAATGCGGCAGTTCCCTGCCTCTTTGCGACCCATTGTCGCACCCTCCCGTTCCCCTTCCTTTCGGTTCACCAGATTCGGGTCTAAGCTTCCTCGGTGCGGACTGGCATGAGTCGGTTCCAGGTCGATTTTACCGGATGTGTTCGACGATTCTGTTCGATGACAGGCCGCAAAGGCTGGTAGATACCGGCTGTCGCGCAAATTGCCGTCTGTCCCTCGATCGTTGCGTTTGAACACACCCCGTTACATCTGACTTGAACCCCTCGCCTTTTTCATCCGCTGCGACATTTTGTCAGAGGGCAATTTTGTCCTTACGCGGCGCATGGAAAGGCCGCAGAATCAGGTTTTGAAAGCATTGACCCAGGTCATGGCGCGTTGCAATGACCCCCCGCTTTCTCCATACTTGCGGCCGATTTTTACTCCTAATAAAACACCCAAACCGTGGAACCTTAGAATGAGCACAGCAATCAGTCCGACTGCTTATAACTATAAGGTAGTCCGCCAGTTCGCCATCATGACGGTGGTCTGGGGGATCCTTGGCATGGGGCTTGGTGTCTTCATCGCCTCACAGCTCGTATGGCCGGAATTGAACTTCGGTCTGCCGTGGACGACTTTTGGACGCTTACGCCCGTTGCACACCAACCTGGTGATTTTCGCCTTCGGTGGTTGTGCTCTGTTTGCCACTTCTTATTACGTCGTGCAGCGAACCTGCCAAACGCGACTGATCTCCGACAGCCTCGCGGCCTTCACCTTCTGGGGTTGGCAAGCGGTGATCGTCGGCGCGATCGTGACCTTGCCGATGGGTTTCACCACCACCAAGGAATACGCGGAACTGGAATGGCCCCTGGCTATTCTGCTGGCCATCGTCTGGGTCACCTACGGTCTGGTGTTCTTCGGCACCATCGTCAAGCGCAAGACCAAGCACATCTATGTCGGTAACTGGTTCTACGGTGCCTTCATCGTCGTGACCGCGATGCTGCACATCGTCAACCACATGTCGCTGCCGGTCAGCCTGTTCAAGTCCTACTCGGCCTACTCGGGTGCGACCGACGCGATGATCCAGTGGTGGTACGGCCACAACGCCGTGGGCTTCTTCCTGACCACTGGCTTCCTGGGGATGATGTACTACTTCGTGCCGAAACAGGCCGAGCGTCCGATCTACTCCTATCGCCTGTCGATCGTGCACTTCTGGGCGCTGATCACCCTGTACATCTGGGCCGGTCCGCACCACTTGCACTACACCGCACTGCCGGACTGGGCTCAGTCCCTGGGCATGGCGATGTCGATCATCCTGCTGGCTCCGAGCTGGGGCGGCATGATCAACGGCATGATGACCCTGTCGGGCGCCTGGCATAAGCTGCGTACCGACCCGATCCTGCGCTTCCTCGTGGTATCGCTGGCGTTCTACGGCATGTCGACCTTCGAAGGCCCGATGATGGCCATCAAGACTGTCAACTCGCTCTCGCACTACACCGACTGGACCATCGGCCACGTACACGCCGGCGCCTTGGGCTGGGTAGCGATGATCTCGATCGGCGCCATCTACCACATGATTCCGAAACTGTTCGGCCGTGCACAAATGCACAGCACCGGCCTGATCAACGCGCACTTCTGGCTCGCGACCATCGGTACCGTGCTGTACATCGCTTCGATGTGGGTCAACGGCATCACCCAGGGCCTGATGTGGCGTGCAATCAACGACGACGGCACCCTCACCTACTCGTTCGTGGAAGCGCTGCAAGCCAGCCACCCTGGTTTCATCGTTCGTGCCCTGGGCGGCGCGTTCTTTGCCAGCGGCATGCTGTTGATGGCCTACAACGTGTTCCGTACCGTTCGTGCCTCGGACCCGGCTGAAGCTGAAGCCGCCGCCAAGATTGCTGTAGTTGGAGCTCACTGATGAAGCATGAAGCAGTCGAGAAGAATATTGGCCTGCTGGCCTTCTTCATGGTTATCGCCGTCAGCATCGGCGGCCTGACCCAGATCGTTCCGCTGTTTTTCCAGGACGTTACCAACAAGCCGGTCGAGGGCATGAAGCCTCGTACCGCCCTTGAACTGGAAGGCCGTGACATCTACATCGCCAACGGTTGTGTCGGCTGCCACTCGCAGATGATCCGCCCGTTCCGTGCTGAAACCGAACGCTACGGCCACTACTCGGTCGCCGGTGAAAGCGTCTGGGACCACCCGTTCCTGTGGGGTTCCAAGCGTACCGGTCCGGACCTGGCCCGTGTCGGCGGTCGTTACTCCGATGACTGGCAGCGTGCGCACTTGTACAACCCGCGCAACGTGGTGCCCGAGTCGAAAATGCCAGCTTACCCGTTCCTCGTGGAAAACAAGCTCGACGGCAAAGACACCGCCAAGAAAATGGAAGTCTTGCGCACGCTCGGCGTCCCTTACACCGACGAAGACATCGCCGGCGCCAAGGATGCTGTGAAGGGCAAAACCGAAATGGACGCGCTGGTGGCCTATCTGCAAGGCCTGGGCACCATCATCAAAAGCAAACGGTGATTTAGATGGATATCGGGATGATTCGTGGCCTGGGCACCGTTGTTGTGATGGTGGCCTTCATCGGTCTGGCGTTGTGGGTATTCAGCCCCAAGCGCAAGTCGGAGTTTGAAGACGCGACCTTGCTGCCTTTCGCGGATGATCCCGAAGCCATCAAGCACGTCGAGCAAGCTTCTAGGAGTAACAAAGAATGACTACGTTCTGGAGTCTGTACGTCACAGTCCTCAGTCTCGGCACCATCTTCGCCCTGACCTGGCTGCTGCTGTCCACCCGCAAGGGCCAGCGCGCCGAGCAGACCGACGAGACGGTCGGCCACTCCTTCGACGGGATCGAGGAGTACGACAACCCACTGCCGAAATGGTGGTTCATGCTGTTCGTGGGCACCATCATCTTCGCCCTTGGCTATCTGGTCCTGTACCCGGGCCTGGGTAACTGGAAAGGCCTGTTGCCAGGTTACAACTACCTGGATAACGAGAAGCAGACCGCGTTCGCCAACGGCCAGACCGGCTGGACCGGCGTTCACGAGTGGGAAAAGGAAATGGCCAGGTCGGACGCCAAGTTCGGCCCGATCTTCGCCAAGTTCGCTTCCATGCCAATCGAAGAAGTCGCCAAGGACCCGCAAGCCCTGAAGATGGGTGGCCGCCTGTTCGCCTCCAACTGCTCGGTCTGCCACGGTTCCGACGCCAAGGGCGCTTATGGCTTCCCTAACCTGACCGACGCCGACTGGCGCTGGGGCGGTGAAGCGGCAACCATCAAGACCACCATCATGGGCGGCCGTCACGCCGTGATGCCGGCCTGGGCCGAAGTGATCGGTGAACAAGGCGTCAGCGACGTTGCCGCTTACGTGCTGACCAGCCTCGATGGCCGCAAACTGCCGGAAGGCGCCAAGGCTGACCCGGTTGCCGGCCAGAAGCTGTTCGCTGCCAACTGCGTGGCTTGCCACGGTCCGGAAGGCAAAGGCACCCCGGCCATGGGCGCTCCGAACCTGACTCACCCGGCAGCGTTCATCTACGGTTCGAGCTTCGCTCAACTGCAGCAGACCATCCGTTACGGCCGTCAGGGCCAGATGCCTGCGCAAGAACAGCTGCAAGGCAACGACAAGGTTCACCTGCTGGCCGCTTACGTCTACAGCCTCTCTCACGGTGAGAAAGCGCCGGTGGCAGACGCCCAGTAAGGCAAACGCTCGATGCAAACAAAACGGCCCCGCCAATGAGAATTGGCGGGGCCGTTTTGTTTTAGACACACTCTGCCTGCCCCCTACCGACCAGTGGTAGCAGCCCCGTCATCCATGAGGTTGCGATACGACCTACCGAGTAGTAACGTTTCTACAAAGCACTTTCAAGAGGGTCAACCATGATGGCCATCACCACCATTTCCAGCCGTGAATTCAATCAGGACACAAGTAGTGCCAAAAAAGCCACGCGTCAGGGGCCGGTTATCATCACCGACCGTGGCAAGCCTGCTCACGTACTGCTAAGCATTGAGGAGTACCAAAAACTGACTGGCATAAACGCCAACATCGTCGATCTGTTGGTGATGCCAGAAGCAGCCGACATCGAATTCGAAACCGAGCGCGCCGTGATCATTCATCGCCCCGTGGACTTGTCCTGATGTTTCTACTCGACACCAACGTGATTTCTGAACTACGCAAACCCCAGGCTGATGTAAATGTCGTCGCCTGGGCTAAAAGTATCATCGCGCCACGCATGTTTATTTCGGCCATTACCTTGAAGGAACTGGAGACAGAGGTATTACGAATGGAGCGACGTGACCCCGCGCAAGGGAAGGTTTTGCGTGCGTGGCTGAAGCGACATGTCATTCCGGCCTTCGATGCCAGAATCTTGCCGGTCGACGCCGCTGTGGCGCTACGCTGTGCCAGCCTGCATGTTCCGGACCGCGCCAACGAAAGCCACGCACTGATCGCAGCGACCGCGCTGGTTCATGGCCTTACAGTGGTCACCCGTAACATCAGCGATTTTCAATCCAGTGGTGTTGCCCTGATCAATCCATGGGCCGATTGAGCGCCGACACTCGCGTAACCGTCCATAATTCACAAGTCAATTGATTCAAGTCATTACACTGTCAGTTGATTTCCACCAACGTGACCAAAGGTCGCACCCTTGAGTTAGAGCTACAGGCGTATCATTGCGCCACTGCAACACCTCTTTTTGACCGCGGTCGGCACGTACTGACCGAGGCATTTTTCCACTGCCGTGGGATGCAATGATGAGCAATCAGATTCCGGTACACGACGTCACTCCACCTGCCAAGAACGCAAACAACAGCGTCGACCTCTACGCCTCTCGAGAAAAGATCTACACCCGCGCCTTCACCGGTCTGTTCCGCAACTTGCGGATGACGGGTGGTGCCGCACTGTTTCTGCTGTATTTCGGCACGGTGTGGCTGAGCTGGGGCGGTCATCAGGCCGTCTGGTGGAACCTGCCGGAGCGTAAGTTCTTCATTTTTGGCGCGACCTTCTGGCCCCAGGACTTCATCCTGCTCTCGGGCATTCTGATCATCAGCGCCTTCGGCCTGTTCTTCATTACCGTGTATGCCGGTCGGGTCTGGTGCGGCTACACCTGCCCGCAAAGCGTCTGGACCTGGATTTTCATGTGGTGCGAAAAGGTCACCGAAGGCGACCGCAACCAGCGCATCAAGCTCGACAAGGCGCCGATGAGCGCCAACAAATTCCTGCGCAAATTCAGCAAGCACACGATGTGGCTGCTGATCGGTTTCGTGACCGGCATGACCTTCGTCGGCTACTTCTCACCGATTCGTGAACTGGTGATCGATTTCTTCACCGGTGAAGCCGATGGCTGGTCGTATTTCTGGGTCGGTTTCTTCACCCTCGCCACCTACGGCAACGCCGGCTGGCTACGCGAACAGGTGTGCATTTACATGTGCCCGTACGCCCGCTTCCAGAGCGTGATGTTCGACAAGGACACGCTGATCGTCTCCTACGATCCGCGCCGTGGCGAAGGCCGTGGCCCGCGCAAGAAAGGCATCGACTACAAGGCTCAGGGCCTGGGCGATTGCATCGACTGCACCATGTGCGTCCAGGTCTGCCCCACCGGCATCGACATCCGCGACGGCCTGCAAATCGAATGCATCGGCTGCGCGGCCTGCATCGACGCCTGCGACAGCATCATGGACAAGATGGATTACCCGCGTGGCCTGATCAGCTACACCACTGAGCACAACCTGTCGGGGCAAAAAACCCATAAACTGCGCCCGCGCCTGATCGGCTATGCCCTGGTGTTGCTGACCATGATCGCGTTGCTGGTGACCGCGTTCTTCATGCGCTCGCTGGTCGGTTTTGATGTCAGCAAAGACCGCGTGCTGTATCGCGAAAACGCCGAAGGCCGGATCGAAAACGTCTACAGCCTGAAGATCATGAACAAGGACCAGCGCGACCACACCTACGTGCTGGAAGCCACCGGCCTGCCGGACCTCAAGCTGCAAGGCAAGCGCGAGATCAAAGTCGCCGCCGGGGAAATTTTCAGCCAGCCGGTCGAGTTGTCCAGCTCGCCGGAGCAACTGCCGTCGAGCACCAACGAGGTGAAATTCATCCTCAAGGATGCCGATGACGCCAGCGTCCACGTTGAAGCCAAGAGCCGATTCATCGGCCCACAAATTCGTTGAGAGAAGTGATCATGCCCGCAGCAACTGCCGCAAGTCCCTGGTACAAGCACCTTTGGCCGTGGATCATTATCGCCATCCTGGCCTGCTCGGTGACCTTGACCCTGTCGATGGTGACCATCGCGGTGAATCACCCGGACAACCTGGTCAATGACAACTATTACGAGGCCGGCAAAGGCATCAATCGCTCCCTGGACCGGGAACTGCTGGCCCAGACCCTGCAACTGCGAGCCAGCGTGCACCTGGATGAGCTGACCGGCGAAGTCGACCTGCGCCTGAGCGGCAACAGCCAACCGAAAACCCTTGAGCTGAATCTGATTTCGCCGACCCAGCCAGAGAAGGATCGCAAGATCACCCTGGCCCGCAGCGAAACTGAACAGGGCCGCTACATTGGCCAGTTGAGCGACAAGGTCGAAGGCCGCCGCTTCGTCGAATTGCTGGGTGTGCAGGATGACAAGACCTGGCGCATGTTCGAAGAAGAACAGGTCAGCCATGCCAAGGATCTGTTGCTCGGTGATGAGCCGTTGCAAGGTGCCGAAGACCTGAAGAAATAGTCACAACGATCTCCTGTGGCGAGCGGGCTTGCCCGCGTTCGGTTGCGCAGCAGCCGCAAGTTGTCTACTCGATCTATCGAGAAGTTCGCGCTGACTGTCTTTGGGACCGTTGCGCGGTCCACGGGGGCAAGCCCCCTCGCCACAGAGGCCTTTGGGCCTGCCACAATGGTTTTCATGGCAACAAACATGACCACTCCAATCCCCTGCTACCACTGCGCCCTGCCCGTCCCGGCCGGTAGCCGCTTTACCGCCGCCGTCCTCGGGGATACCCGCGAATTCTGCTGCCCGGGTTGCCAGGCGGTGGCCGAGGCCATCGTGGCCGGTGGGCTGGAAAGTTATTACCAGCATCGCAGCGAAGCCTCGGCCAACCCCGAAGCCTTGCCGGTGCAGTTGGTCGACGAGTTGGCGCTGTATGATCGCGCCGACGTGCAGCAACCCTTTGTCCGTCACGAAGGCGAACTCGCCGAAACCACCCTGTTGATGGAAGGCATCAGCTGCGCCGCCTGCGGCTGGCTGATCGAAAAGCATCTTCGCAGCCTGCCGGCGGTGGCCGAAGCACGCCTGAACCTGTCCAACCATCGCCTGCACGTGCGCTGGGCCGACGCGCAATTACCGTTGAGCCAAGTGCTCAGCGAATTGCGCCACATCGGTTACGCCGCTCACCCTTATCAGGCCGACCGTGCCAGTGAACAACTGGCCAGCGAAAACCGTCTGGCCCTGCGCCAACTCGGGGTCGCCGGGTTGCTGTGGTTCCAGGCGATGATGGCGACCATGGCCACCTGGCCGGAATTCAACATTGACCTCAGCCCCGAACTGCACACCATCCTGCGTTGGGTCGCGTTGTTTCTCACCACGCCGATCGTGTTCTACAGCTGTGCGCCGTTCTTCAAAGGGGCGATGCGCGATCTGCGCACCCGGCACCTGACGATGGACGTCTCGGTGTCACTGGCAATTGGCAGTGCCTATATCGCCGGGATCTGGACCTCGATCACCGGGGTCGGCGAGTTGTATTTCGATGCGGTGGGGATGTTTGCGCTGTTCCTGCTGGCCGGGCGTTATCTGGAACGCCGCGCCCGGGAACGCACCGCTGCCGCGACCGCACAACTGGTCAATTTGTTGCCCGCCTCCTGCCTGCGGTTGAGCGCTGACGGTCAGAGCGAACGGATCCTGCTCAGCGAGTTGCGCGTGGGCGATCAGGTGCTGGTGCATCCCGGCGCGATTCTTCCGGCCGACGGCAAGATCCTTGACGGTCAGTCGAGCATTGACGAATCCCTGCTCACCGGCGAATACCTGCCGCAACCACGAACCCTGGGCGACGCTGTCACCGCTGGCACCTTGAACGTCGAGGGTGCGTTGACCGTGGAGGTCCTCGCGCTGGGTCAGGACACGCGCCTGTCGGCCATCGTCCGCCTGCTGGATCGCGCCCAGGCCGAAAAGCCGCGGCTGGCGGAAATCGCCGACCGCGCCGCGCAATGGTTCTTGCTGCTGACGCTTATCGCAGTGGCCGCCATCGGCCTGCTCTGGTGGGAGCTGGATTCATCGCGAGCGTTCTGGATTGTCCTGGCGATGCTGGTTGCGACCTGCCCGTGCGCCTTGTCCCTGGCCACGCCGACCGCCCTCACCGCCGCCACCGGCACACTGCACAAACTCGGTTTGCTGCTGACGCGCGGCCATGTACTGGAAGGCCTGAACCAGATCGACACGGTGATTTTCGACAAGACCGGCACCCTCACCGAAGGTCGGCTGGCCTTGCGTTCGATCCGACCGCTTGGGGCACTGGCCAGCGATCAATGCCTGAGCCTCGCCGCCGCCCTGGAAAACCGCTCCGAACACCCGATCGCCCGGGCTTTTGGCCGCGCGCCGCTGGCTGCCGAAGAAGTCCACAGCACGCCAGGCCTGGGCCTTGAAGGCTTGGTCGGCGCGCAACGCCTGCGCATTGGCCAACCGGGTTTTGTCTGCGAGCTCAGCGGTGCTCAAGTGCCGATGATGCCCGATGAACCCGGCCAATGGCTGCTGCTCGGCGACAGCCAGGGACCGCTGGCGTGGTTTGTCCTCGATGACCGTTTGCGCGCCGACGCCCCCGCCCTGCTGGCGGCATGCAAGGCTCGCGGCTGGCGCACCTTGCTGCTGTCCGGCGACAGCTCGCCGATGGTCGCCAGCGTCGCCGCCGAACTGGGCATCGACGAGGCCCGTGGCGGTTTGCGTCCGGACGATAAATTGCAGGTGCTGCAACAACTGCACCTGGAAGGTCGCAAGGTGTTGATGCTCGGCGACGGGGTCAACGACGTGCCGGTGCTGGCCGCCGCCGACATCAGCGTGGCGATGGGCTCGGCCACCGATCTGGCGAAAACCAGTGCCGACGCGGTGTTGCTGTCGAACCGCCTCGACGCGCTGGTGCAAGCCTTCAGCCTGGCCCGTCGCACCCGTCGGGTCATCATCGAGAACTTGCTGTGGGCAGCGCTGTACAATGGCCTCATGTTGCCATTCGCCGCCCTCGGCTGGATCACTCCGGTGTGGGCCGCGGTCGGCATGTCCATCAGTTCGTTGACCGTGGTGTTGAATGCTTTGCGCCTGACTCGCCTGCCGAGCGCGCCTGCCGCCAGCGCCACGCCAGAAACCCGCCCGCTGCCGGCCTAGCCGCGCGGGCATGGAGTCCAGATGCCAGCTCTCTACGTGATGATCCCGGCCGCGCTGCTGATCGTGGCCATCGCTATCTACATCTTCTTCTGGGCGGTCGACAGCGGTCAGTACGACGACCTCGACGGCCCGGCCCACAGCATCCTGTTCGACGACCAGGACCCGAAGCACACGGCAGCGGTCGACGAGGCCAGCGGCCATCCGGCCAAACCGGACGACAAGGCGCCACCCCATGCTTGAGTTGGCGCCACTGCTGGTCTCTGCGCTGATCCTCGGCCTGCTCGGTGGCGGCCATTGCCTGGGCATGTGCGGCGGTTTGATGGGCGCGTTGACCCTGGCGATCCCCAAGGAACAGCGCAGCCGACGCTTCCGCTTGTTGCTGGCCTACAACCTGGGGCGGATTCTCAGCTACGCCGCGGCCGGCCTGCTGATCGGTCTGGCTGGATGGGCCGTGGCCAATAGCCCGGCGGCGATGTTCATGCGCATCCTCGCCGGATTGCTGCTGATCGCCATGGGGCTGTACCTGGCCGGCTGGTGGAGCGGCTTGACCCGCATCGAAAGCCTCGGTCGCGGCCTGTGGCGGCATATCCAGCCGGTGGCCAACACACTGTTGCCAGTGTCGAACCTGCCCCGCGCCTTGCTGCTCGGCGCGCTGTGGGGCTGGCTGCCGTGCGGGCTGGTTTACAGCACATTGCTGTGGTCGGCGAGTCAGGGGAATGCGCTGGACAGTGCGTTGCTGATGCTGGCGTTTGGGTTGGGCACCTGGCCAGTACTGCTCGCCACAGGCCTGGCGGCCGAGCGGGTCACGGCGTTGTTGCGTAAACGCAGCGTGCGCATGACCGGCGGCTTGTTGGTGATGGTGTTCGGCATCTGGACCTTGCCGGGGCCGCATCAGCATTGGCTCATGGGGCATTAGCCCCCTCGCCACAAAAACTATCGCTATCGCCAATCACCGTTGATGCAAATCAAGATGCCGCAACGTCGCAGCCCCTAGACTCGCCGACACTGCCAGCCTATCCGGGGGAATGCCCGCATGCTCGACGCCATTCGTTGGGACACAGATCTGATCCGCCGTTACGACCTGGCGGGGCCACGCTATACCTCGTATCCGACGGCCGTACAATTTGACAGCCAGGTCGGCACCTTCGACCTGTTTCATGCCCTGCGCGACAGCCGCAAGGCGCTGCGGCCGTTATCCCTCTATGTGCACGTGCCGTTCTGCGCGAACATTTGCTACTACTGCGCCTGCAACAAAGTCATTACCAAGGACCGCGGCCGCGCCCTGCCCTATTTGCAGCGCCTGGAACAGGAGATCCAGCTGATCGCCTGCCACCTCGACCCCATGCAAAAAGTCGAGCAACTGCATTTCGGCGGCGGCACACCGACCTTTCTCAGCCACGATGAACTGCGTCAGCTGATGGCCCGGCTGCGCAAGCATTTCAATCTGCTGGACGACGATTCCGGCGACTACGGCATCGAGATCGACCCGCGCGAGGCCGACTGGTCGACCATGGGCCTGCTCCGGGAACTGGGCTTCAACCGGGTCAGCATCGGCCTGCAAGACCTTGACCCGGCGGTACAGCGGGCGGTCAATCGCCTGCAAAGCCTGGAAGAAACCCGCGCGGTGATCGACGCCGCCCGGACTCTGCAATATCGCTCGATCAACATCGATCTGATCTACGGCCTGCCCAAGCAGACGCCCGAGAACTTCGCCCGCACCGTCGACGAAGTCATCAGCCTGCAACCGGACCGGCTCTCGGTGTTCAACTACGCCCATCTGCCAGAGCGCTTCATGCCGCAACGGCGGATCAACAGCAACGATCTGCCGGCACCGGCGCAGAAGCTCGAAATGCTCCAGCGCACCATCGAACAACTGACGGCCGCCGGTTACCGCTACATCGGCATGGACCACTTCGCCCTGCCCGATGATGAACTGGCGATTGCCCAGGAAGAGTCGACCTTGCAACGCAACTTCCAGGGCTACACCACCCACGGTCATTGCGACCTGATCGGTCTGGGGGTATCGGCCATCAGCCAGATCGGTGACCTGTACTGCCAGAACAGCAGCGACCTGACCCAGTACCAGAACGCTTTGGCGTCCGCGCAACTGGCCACCGCCCGTGGCCTGCTGTGCAATGCCGACGATCGCTTGCGCAGGGCGGTGATTCAGCAACTGATTTGCCATTTCAACCTGGAATTCGCGGAAATCGAGCAGGCCTTCAATATCGATTTTCGGGGTTACTTCGGCGAACTCTGGCCACAGCTGCGAGGCATGGCCGAGGACGGATTGATCGAGTTGAACAATGAAAGAATCACCGTACTGCCCGCAGGCCGGCTGCTGGTGCGCTCGGTGTGCATGGTGTTCGATGCATACCTGGAACACAGTAATCGCCAGCGTTTCTCACGCGTGATTTAGGGGGGGGCGCTCTCAATTAGTTTCCCCGCCGCGCCGGGGAAACTAATTGAGAACACCCCCTTGAGGATAAATTGTCGCAGGCTGGCCCGAATGTCCTCCGGTGGGGTACCCTTACGGCTTATGTGTGTTTTTTCCCACAAGGATTAAAGAAATGTCCGAGCCAGTAAAACTGCGCGCTCATAACCAGGCCCATTGCAAGGATTGCAGCCTGGCCCCTCTCTGCCTGCCACTTTCTCTGAATCTGGAAGACATGGATGCGCTGGACGATATCGTCAAACGTGGTCGCCCGCTGAAAAAAGGCGAATTCCTGTTTCGCCAGGGCGACACGTTCGATTCCGTTTATGCAGTACGCTCCGGCGCCCTGAAGACCTTCAGCCTGAGCGATGGCGGCGAAGAACAACTCACCGGTTTCCATTTGCCCAGTGAACTGGTCGGCCTGTCGGGCATGGACACCGAACAGCATCCGGTCTCGGCGCAAGCCCTGGAAACCACTTCGGTGTGCGAGATCCCGTTCGAGCGCCTCGACGAACTGGCCCTGCAACTGCCACAACTGCGCCGCCAGTTGATGCGCGTGATGAGCCGCGAGATTCGTGACGATCAGCAAATGATGTTGCTGCTGTCGAAGAAGACCGCCGACGAGCGCATTGCTACTTTCCTGGTCAACCTGTCGGCCCGTTTCCGCGCCCGGGGCTTCTCGGCCAATCAGTTCCGGTTGAGCATGTCGCGCAACGAAATCGGCAATTACCTGGGCCTGGCGGTGGAAACCGTGTCTCGGGTGTTCACCCGCTTCCAGCAAAACGAACTGATCGCCGCCGAGGGTAAGGAAGTGCACATCCTCGACCCGATCCAGCTCTGCGCCCTGGCCGGTGGCTCGATCGAAGGTTGATCCTTTAACGGTGGCTGAGCGAAACGGTTCAGCCGCCGTTATACTGCGACGTTTGCAGCCCGCCAGGACACTTCGACGATGGTCTTCGACTCCTTCGACATCAAATCCCTGATCCGCCCCGTGATCGACTTTCCCAAGCCGGGCGTAATCTTTCGCGACATCACCCCGCTGTTCCAGTCGCCCACGGCCCTGCGCCTGGTGATGGACAGCTTTGCCCATCGCTACGTCGAGGCCGACTTCACCCACATCGGCGCCATGGACGCGCGCGGGTTCCTGATCGGTTCGATATTGGCGTATCAGCTGAACAAGCCATTGGTGTTGTTCCGCAAGCAGGGCAAATTGCCTGCCGACGTGCTGGCCGAAGGTTACGCGACCGAATACGGCGAAGCCTTCCTTGAAGTCCACGCCGACAGCCTGTGCGAGGGGGATTCGGTGGTGCTGTTCGATGACCTGATCGCCACTGGCGGCACGCTGATTGCGGCGGCCAACCTGGTTCGGCGCATGGGCGCGCGGGTGCATGAAGCGGCGGCGATCATTGACTTGCCGGAGCTGGGTGGTTCGCAACGGCTGGAAGACATGGGGATTGCGACTTTCTGTCTGACGCAGTTTGCGTTGAGCGATAAGTAAGCGGCGTCTGGAAGGACGCCTTCACGGGCTTGCCCGCGATGGCGTCAGTTGCCATACCGCCAACTACAGCCCCATCTGCTTGCTGATAATCTCGTTCATCACTTCTCGCGTCCCGCCGCCAATCGACAGAATCCGGTTATCGCGGTACAGCCGCTCCACCAGGCTTTCACGCATGTAACCCAATCCCCCCAGAATCTGCACCGCATCGGTGGTAATGCGATCCGCCGTGTCTGTAGCGAAATTCTTCGCCATGGAAATCTCTTTGATCACACTCTGCCCGGCCGCCATTTTCGCCGCCTGGCGGTAGGTGAATTCCCGAGACACCTCCAATGCCGTGGCCATTTCCGCGAGGCGGTGCTTGAGCACCTGGAACTTGCCGATGGGTTTACCGAAAGCTTCACGCTGACCAGCCCATTTCAGGCTCTCCTCCAGCGCCAACTGCGCGGTCATGTTGGCCATCAGCGCCAGAGCCAGACGCTCGCTCTGGAAGTTGCCCATGATGCAGGCAAAGCCCCCGTTTTCGGCACCGATCAAATGGCTGGCCGGCACCCGGCAATCATCGAAAAACAGCTCGGCGGTGTCGGACGCCCACCAGCCCATTTTCTTCAACTGACGACCGACGGTGAAACCCGGCGTGCCCTTCTCGATCAGTAGCAAACTGATGCCGCCGAACCCCGGCTCGCCGGTGCGCACCGCCACGGTGTAGACATCCGCGCGAACGCCGCTGGTAATGAAGGTTTTGCTGCCGCTGACCCGGTAGAAGTCGCCATCACGCACGGCGCGGGTTTGCAGGTTGGCGACGTCGGAGCCACCGCTGGGCTCGGTGACGGCCAAGGCGCTGATTTTCTCGCCCGCCAGCACCTGAGGCACTACGCGATCGCGAACTTCGGGCCTGGCCCACTTGAGGATCGGCGGCAGGCCGATGTCCAGCGAGCCCAACCCTGCGACCAGACCACCGGAACCACAGCGCATCAGCTCTTCACTGGCGGCGATCTTGGCGAACACATCGCCTTCATGGCTACCGCCCAGGACTTCGGGATAGCCGATGCCCAGAATCCCCGCCGCGCCGGCCTTGAGGTAGAGCTCACGAGGGAAGCTTTCGGCTTCTTCCCACTGATCGATGTCCGGAAGAATCTCGCGCTCGACGAAACGTCTGACGCTGTCGCGGACCAATTGGTGGCTGGGGTCGAAGTATTCCTGGAAGACAGGCATCGGCGAACTCCACTGAAGGTTCAGCGAAGTTAACCGAGCGCTTGCTTGGTTTTCAAGTGAGGATTGAAGATGCGGTTACAGCGAAATCGGCTTACGCCCGGCAAACGAATGCGCCAATGTCCCGCCATCCACCAGTTCCAGCTCGCCACCCAACGGCACGCCGTGGGCAATGCGTGAGGCAATCAGGCCCTTGTTACTGAGCAACTGGGCGATGTAATGCGCCGTGGCCTCGCCTTCCACCGTCGGGTTGGTGGCGAGGATGACTTCGGTAAACGTGCCCGCCTCTTCGATCCGCGCCATCAGTTGTGGAATGCCGATGGCTTCCGGCCCCAACCCGTCCAGAGGCGACAAGTGGCCCTTGAGCACGAAGTAGCGACCGCGAAAACCGGTCTGCTCCACCGCGTACACGTCCATCGGACCTTCCACCACACACAGCAAGGTGTCGTCGCGACGTGGATCGGCGCATTGCGGGCACAGATCGTCTTCGGTCAGCGTGCGGCACAAACGGCAGTGGCCCACCCCTTCCATGGCCTGGCTCAGCGCCTGGGCCAGCCGCGAACCGCCGCTGCGATCGCGCTCGAGCAGTTGCAACGCCATGCGCTGGGCAGTTTTCTGACCCACACCCGGCAAAATTCGCAGGGCATCGATCAGTTGGCGAATCAAAGGGCTGAAGCTCATGGGGAAAAGTCCGACATAACAACGAGACGCGGTTTATACCCGCGCCTCTGTTTAGCGTCAAATAGCAGCGCCAATTACCCTGTGGCGAGGGGGCTTGCCCCCGTTGGCTCGCGAAGCGGGCCCAGCATCAAAAACTGTATTGACTGATTTAACGACTGCTGCGCAGCCGAACGGGGCGGTGCGGCGTTCCGACAAGCCCCCTCGCCACAGGGTAAACCGCGGGCAGAAACAAAAATGCCAGGCGCGATGCCTGGCATTTTTTTTAACCCATCCGACGCGCGTTGGCGAATCAGAATGGCAATTTCATACCCGGTGGCAGTTGCATGCCAGCGGTCATGCTGCCCATTTTGTCCTGGCTGTTGGCTTCGATCTTGCGCACGGCATCGTTGACGGCGGCGGCGAATACAGCCTCCAGCATCTCTTTGTCGTCTTCGCTCAGGCCTTCGACCAGGCTTGGGTCGATGGTCACGCGCTTGACGTCGTGACGACCGGTCATTACCACGGTGACCATATCGCCACCGGCCTTACCGGTGACTTCGGCGTTGGCCAGCTCTTCCTGCATCTTGGCCATTTTTTCCTGCATCTGCTGCGCCTGCTTCATCAGGCCGGCCATGCCACCTTTCATCATGGGAATCACCTCAAAAGTACTTGGATAAAAACAGCGCCCGGCGAGTGCGGCCAAGCGCCTTCAGTTATTAGCCCTGACTGACCAGGACCTCGACAGGTTCAATAGTATCGTGACGGACCACCGCTCCGAACTGCTGCATCATTTGCTGGATGAACGGATCGCCATGGATCGACTCTTCGGCCTCGCGCTGACGGTCGGCACGACGCCGGGACGCTGCCTGGGCCGGGGTTTCCTGCTCAGGCTTGATCAGCTCGATGCTCAGGGTCAGCGTGCGCCCGTGGTGCTGGTTCAGCGCATCGTTGAGACGACGTTGTTGCGTCGCGTTGAACAAGGCGCTGTGAGCCGGGTCCAGATGCAACAGCCAATTGTCGCCATCGACGGCGATCAGCGTGCAGTTGGCGGCGATGCTGCCGGTCATGCCGGACACCGGCAATTTCGGGAACAACTCCAGCCATTGCAGGGCCAGGCCCGTGGCCGGCATCGCGGCCGGTTCAGGCTCGGGCTGCGCCGCAGGTTCGGCGGTGTGCTCACTGGCCAGATCGTCGAGGTAGCTGTAGGCCGAATCCATGTCCGGCTCGATGTAATCCTCGTCCAGCGGCGGCTCGTCATCCAGGTCGATGCCTGGCGTGGCGGCATCGACTTCGGCCACGGACGGTTCCGGAATCGGCGCAGCGGCCCACTCAGGCGCATCCGGCACCACGCTGTCCGGCGTCGGCATGGGCATCGGTGGTAATTCGGGTTGTTCGCCGGCCGTCTCCAGCATTGGCTCGACGGCGGGCTGCTGGACAACCTCGGGCTCTACCGGATCGTTCCAGGGCAGATCGACGACTTCTTCGACCGCTACAGGCTCGACCACGGGCTCGGGCTCAGGCACCGCCACCAGCGCAACAGGTTCAGGCGCAACGGCCGGGACAGGCGCGGGTGCTGGTGCAACCACGGGCGCCACCGGAACCGGTACCACGGCCGCAGCGACTACCGGCGCAACAATCGGCGCGGCAGCCACTGAGTTTGCGGAATCAACTGTGGCCTGGCTGATCCCCACTGGCTTTAGCGGTTGCCTCGGAGCGTCCTCGGTGTCTGCTGGCCGGAATGCGAGCATTCGCAGCAGGACCATTTCGAAACCGCCGCGCGGATCCGGCGCCAGCGGCAAATCCCGGCGACCAATCAGGCCCATCTGGTAATAGAACTGCACATCTTCGGCCGGCAGTGCCTGGGCCAGTGCCAATACGCGATCACGGTCGCCATGACCGTTGTCGACACCTTCAGGCAGGGCCTGGGCGATGGCAACACGGTGCAACACGTTGAGAATTTCCGAGAGCACGCCGTTCCAGTCCGGGCCTTGCTCGGCCAGATGGCGCACGGCTTCGAGCAACGCCTTGGCGTCGCCTTCGATCAGCGCATGCAGGACGTCGTAGACCTGGCCGTGATCGAGGGTGCCGAGCATCGCCCGCACGTCGGCGGCCAGAACCTTGCCTTCACCGAAGGCGATGGCCTGGTCGGTCAGGCTCATGGCATCGCGCATCGAACCGTCGGCGGCGCGACCCAGCAACCACAGCGCATCGTCTTCGAACGGCACGTTCTCGACGCTCAGCACATGGCTCAGATGCTCGACCACCCGCTCAGGGGTCATGTTCTTCAGGGAGAACTGCAGGCACCGCGAGAGAATCGTTGCAGGAAGTTTCTGCGGATCGGTGGTAGCCAGGATGAACTTGACGTAGGGCGGCGGCTCTTCGAGGGTTTTCAACAGCGCATTGAAGGAATGGCTGGAAAGCATGTGCACTTCGTCGATCAGGTAGACCTTGAAGCGCCCGCGGCTCGGCGCGTACTGCACGTTGTCGAGCAGTTCGCGGGTGTCTTCGACCTTGGTCCGGCTCGCGGCGTCGATCTCGATCAGGTCGACGAAGCGGCCTTCATCGATTTCGCGGCACACCGAGCACTCGCCACAGGGCGTCGAAGTGATACCTGTTTCACAATTCAGGCATTTGGCGATGATCCGCGCGATGGTGGTCTTGCCGACCCCGCGGGTACCGGTAAACAGGTAGGCGTGGTGCAGCCGCTGGCTGTCCAAGGCATTGATCAGAGCCTTGAGCACATGGGTCTGGCCGACCATTTCGCGGAACGAGCGCGGACGCCATTTACGTGCAAGAACCTGATAACTCATCGAAAACCGTCGCAGCGAAGGAAGCAGAAGCGGCTAATGCTAGCGGAGCAAGGCCAAAATTGCATCCGGTGCGCTCGTCTATTCTGGCTAAGCTGCACTTTGAGGAGCTTTTATCAGCTCAGGCTTGAGCCGTACCGGAGCATTTATGCACTTCGCCTTGGGGGCACTGCTATTAGTCAGCCTGAGCGTCGCGGCCGCCGAAGTGCCGTTGCGCTTTGTCGTGCCGGACAGCTGGGCCATGCCCTTGGTGCAAATCGAGCGCGACCGGCCGACCCAGGGCATTCTGCACGACATCATGCTTAGCCTGGCGACTCAGGTCGGCGCGCCGGCGCAATTTCACGTGTTGCCTCGGCCGCGAGTACAGAACGCCATGGAACACGGCGAAGCCGATGTGCGCTGTTTCGTCTCACAAGACTGGCTGCCGACCCCGTCCGGCGACTATATCTGGAGCGTTCCGCTGCTGGTTCAGCGCGACATGCTGATTGGCCGGCAAGGCCCACCCGACTCTGTCAATCCAACGGACCTGCCACAACAGTCGATCGGCACCGTGCTCGGCTATAGCTACCCGACCCTGCAACCGCTGTTCGATGCCGACCGGCTGCACCGCGAGGACGCACGCAATCAGGAACAGGTGCTGGAAAAGCTGCTGGCTGGACGCTATCGCTACGCGGTGAGTAACCAATGGACCCTGGACTGGTTCAACCAGCGCCTACTGCCCGACCAGCAACTGAAAAGCGTAGCGCTGGTGCAGGAACAGCCTATCAGTTGTTACGTGCGCAATGACCCCAAAGTGCCAGTACAACGCATTTTGCGTACGTTGCAGCAAATGAAAACGTCGGGGGAGATCAATGACATCATCCGGCTCTATACCGGTAACCCGACCCCGTAGCAGCTGCCGAAGGCTGCTATATAGAGCGAGTCAGGCTATTTGATCGAGTGCCTGCCATTGCGACGGGGCGACAAACCCCGCCACCCAGGCCGGCACCTCGGAGGGCGGCATCGGACGGGCGATGAAATAGCCTTGAGCGACTTCGCACCCCAGCCGCAACAACAACTCACCGTGCTCAAGGCTTTCCAGCCCCTCGGCAATCACCTGCCGACCGAATGCGCGGGCCAGGCCAATCACCGCCGTGGTCAGGGCCAGGTCATCCCGGTCATTCAGAATGTCACGCACAAATGACTTGTCGATCTTGATAGTCTGGGTGCGTAAACGCTTGAGATAACTCAGGGACGAATAACCGGTGCCGAAATCCCCCAGGGAAAACTGCACCCCCAACGCCTGACAGGCCTGCAAACAGGCGCTGACATGCTGGATATTCTCGATCGCCACCGACTCGACGATTTCCAGGTCGAGCATCCGCGGGGCAACCTGAGCATGCCGAGCGAGTACCTGTCTGAGCCGGTCGACGAAATCCGCGCGCTGAAAATGTCGCGCCGCGATGTTGATACTGATCGGCCAGCCCTGCCCCGCTTGCTGCCAGCGGTGCAACTGCGCCAGCACCTGGTCCATCACCCATTCGCCGATATCGATGATCAGGTCGGTATCCTCTACCAGCGGCAAAAACTCCCGGGGCGGCACCATGCCGTTTTGCGGGTGCTGCCAACGCAACAAGGCCTCGAAACCGACGACCTCGCCACGGCGCATGTTCACCTTGGGCTGAAAGTGCAGGCGAAATTCACCGGCGACCAGCGCCTGACGCACCCGCTCGACGGTCTGGTGCGTGGCCTTGACCTCTTGATCCCGGGACACATCGAACAGATGAAAGCGGTTTCGCCCGCGCTGCTTGGCCACATACATCGCCTGGTCGGCGTGGCGCAGCAGGGTTTCGGCATCTTCATTGTCATGGGGAAACAGGGTGACGCCGATACTGGCAAATACATTGATGTCCTTGCCGTGCAATGTGTAAGGCGCCGAGATCGCCCCCAGCACGCGACTCAACGCCGCGCGCAATTCCGGCAGATCACGCACGTAACGCAACACCAGCACGAACTCGTCACCGGCCAATCGCGCCACCACATCTTCGCCGCGCACAATGTCACGCAGACGCTTGGCCACTTCCACCAGCAGCATATCGCCACTGGCGTGACCGTAGCCGTCGTTGACCGCTTTGAACCCGTCGAGGTCAAGCATGCACACTGCCAGCGGAATGTTTTCCTGCCGGGAAAACTCCAGCGCCTGATCCAGCAAATCCGACAGGAACGCGCGATTGGGCAGCCCGGTCAGTACGTCATGCCCGACTCGCCATTGCAGGGATTGCAGCAATTGGCGTTTTTCGCTGATGTCGAAACGAATCGACAGGTATCGATCAACGAGCCCGGTGGTGTCGTCGAGCACCGGCACCATGGTGCTGTCGACCCAATACAACCTGCCATCCTTGGCGCGATTACAGATTTCGCCTTTCCAGATATTGCCCAGGGCAATGGTGCGCCACATGGCAGCGAAGAAATCGGCGGAATGCAGGCCGGAGTTCAGCAGGCGATGGTTTTGCCCCAGCAATTCCTCGCGGCTGTAGCCGGACACGACGCAGAATTGATCATTGACGTAAGTAATCCGGCCGTTCAGATCAGTCTCGGAAAAAATTGCGGCGGCATCCACGGCCCTGCGGTATTTCTCATCCATGAGTGAGGCTCACTGTCGCTAGCGGAGGTACCGCTCGACCAGTGCAGGATGCCCGGAAGAGATGTTTTGAGACGTACAGCGCAGAGACACGTTATCACTCCATGAACAGCATTTGATGGCCCCCGGACCGCCGAAGATCAACTAGTCTCGGGCAAGGTAGCAACACCGACTCTGGTAACATTTCGCGAGGGTTTCAGACCGCCAACGGCTTCTCTGCACACCCGGCAAGGGAAGACAATGCTGGCTGTTTCATATCGCCTAAACTTCAGACAGCAGATCACCAAAACCCCCTCCGAAGCGGCGATTCTACGAAATGCATCACATTTTGCAAAGCAAGGTGATGGATCATGCAGTTGCCTAATGCAAAAATCTATCGTTAAGTTCTTGATTCTAAATGGGAATTGAGCGATGCAAATTTCAAGTTTGGGTCCAGCCATCCGACGCTACCGCAAGGTCGCAGGGCTTACTCAGGCTGAACTCGGCGAAAAAACCGGTTTTGACCCCAAAACCATCAGCCGCTTCGAAACTGGCACCTATACCCCCAGCGTGGAAGCATTGTTCCTGCTTGCCGACGTGCTGGGTGTGAAGCTGAAAGCCTTTTTCGCAGATCTAGGCGACGAGGATGAACAGCGAGCGTACCTGTTCAGCGTCATACACAAAGCCACCCCGAAGGATCTGGGAAAGCTGATCGCAGCGGTTGACCAGGCCTTGTCCAAGCCTTGATGCTTACAATCAAAAAAAAAGGAGGCCGACCTGTCGAATGCGACAGATCGGCCTCCTTTTTTATATCCCGTTGTTTCATTCGGAAACGACGAAAAGCCGCCCTGGATGAGCTCCATGGCAGGGAAAGCAAAACAGTATTTTTAGATAGAAAACACGAGAGAGGGTTCGTGTTGCGTTATGGAGGCAACCCCACCAGCCACACCCCGGCACACAATGTTCCCGCTGTGGCTGCTTCCTTCCGGATCTGACCAGGTTCACGGGTAATCGTTGCGGGGGGACCGATGGGGTCACCATAACGACGCTCACCTGACGGCGAGCCGCGCCATTGTACCTATCTGAGACGAAGTTACAACCGTTCGGGCAGATTAAAAAACATGAGCCGCTTCAAGGACATGCGCCGGCCTTCAAAAGATCGCGACCAGGCCGCGATCCTTTGATCCTATTGCACCAACACTTCATCCGCCCGGCCACCCTCTTGCTGGATCACCAGGTGAATGAAGTGCAGCCTGGCGATCACCGCCGGCGGCAAGACGAACGGATAGAAATCCGGCTGCCCCATGCTGCGTGACAGCTCGTTGAGCATGCCGGCCAGTTCGATCCACGCATTGACGAACGACAGGAACGCCGGCCCGCCGGGGTGCTGTGGGTCGAACAGCGTGTTGGGCGGAAACGGCTGATAGTCGAAATCCATTTCCTGGGCACTCATGCCAAAACCCAGAGCGGTGTCCACCGCATCCATCATGTGCAGGTAGTGAGCCCAGGTTTCCGCCCAGTCTTCCCAAGGGTGCATGGTGGCGTAGGCGCTGACGTAATGTTGCTGCCAGTCGAGCGGCGCACCTTGTTGATAATGCTGTTCAAGAGCCTCGGCGTAGCTGGCACGCTCGTCGCCGAACAGGCTGCGGAACGGTTCCAGCCAGGCACTGTTGGCAATCAGCCGGTCCCAGTAGTAATGCCCTGTCTCGTGCCGAAAGTGACCGAGCAGCGTGCGATAGGGTTCGCGCATCTGTACGCGAACCTGCTCGCGGTGGGCGTCGTCGGCTTCTTTGATATCGAGCGTGATCAGGCCGTTGGCGTGCCCGGTGGTCGGTGGCTTGCCTTCGAGATCGATACCAATGAAATCGAAGGCCAGCCCCGTCTCTTCGTCCACCGTTTTGGGAATGACCTGCAAGCCCAGGCTGAGCAACTGTGCTACCAGACGACGCTTGGCGGTTTCCACTTTGCGCCAGCGTTCGTGGTTCTCGGGGATCGACAGGTCGGGAATGGTGCGATTCAGGCTACAGGCGATGCACAACCCATCGTGATGATTGGCCGGCAATAACCAGTTGCACGCAGCCGGGGAATCGAGATTGGCGCAACGGCGGAACACACCGGCGTCAGGGTCGGCGTCGAGCAACCAGGTGTCCGCTTGCGGGCCGGGTTGCAGCGATGACAAGCGACTTTGCTGCGGCTGATAGCCCAGCGCCGCCGAACAGGCCAGGCACTGGCTGTTGCGAAAGAACAGCGACTGCCCGCAGCGACAATGCCAGACCTTGCTGTTGCGCAAATGCTCACCCATGAAGGGCGCGGCGATGCGCGAGCTGAGCTGTTCGAAGAAGCGGTACATGGCGATCTCTCTTTGGGGACTGCCAAGACTAGATCATTGCTCAGACATGATCGTTCCCACGCTCTGCGTGGGAATGCCGCCCCGGACGCTCCGCGTCCGCTATGACGCAGAGCGTCACGGGATGCGTTACCACGCAGAGCGTGGGAACGATCAGTTAAACCGAAATATTGTGCCTGCCAAGAAACTCGACAAACGCCTCCTCATCCAGCACCTTCAACCCCAGCTCATTAGCCTTGGCCAGCTTCGAACCTGCGCCCGGTCCGGCGACTACACAATGGGTCTTGGCCGACACGGAGCCGGCGACCTTGGCGCCGAGGCTTTCAAGTTTGTCCTTGGCGACATCGCGACTCATCAGTTCCAGCGAACCGGTCAGCACCCAGGTCTGTCCGGCCAGCGGCAATCCTTCGACGACTTTTTTCTCGCTCTGCCAATGCATGCCGAAATCGCGCAGCTGCTTTTCAGCGGACTCGGCGAGCTGACGGTTTTCTGCGACCGCAAAAAACTCACGCACCGAGGTCGCCTGCTTCTCCGGCAACGCCTGACGCATGTCCAGCCAGTCAGCATTCATCACCGCATCAAGCGAGCCGAATTTGTCGGCAAGCTTCTGCGCCCCGCCCGGCCCGACCGAAGGAATGTTCAGCTTGTCGAGAAAACCGCCAAGCGTGGTGCTTGCAGCGAATTCGGCACCCAATGCTCCCTGATCCTGAATCTGCAGGCCGTGCTTCAACAGATTGGCAATCACCTGCTGGTTATGCGGGTCTTCAAAGAAGCTGTGAATCTCGTGAGCTACTTCCAGCCCGACATCCGGCAGATACGTAAGCACTTGCGGCAACGCCTGCTGAACACGCTCCAGCGAGCCGAGAGACCGCGCAAGCACCTTGGCCGTCTCTTCGCCGACATCAGGGATACCCAAGGCATAGATGAACCGCGCCAGGCTCGGCTGCTTGCTGTCTTCGATGGCGCCGAGCAGGTTCTTGCTCGACAGCTCGGCAAAGCCTTCAAGGTCGACGATTTGTTCGAAGGTCAATGCGTACAAATCGGCTGGCGAATTCACCAGACCTTCATCCACCAGTTGCTCGACGCTCTTCTCGCCCAGCCCTTCGATGTCCATGGCGCGACGCGAAACGAAGTGAATGATCGCCTGCTTGAGTTGCGCACCACAGGCCAGACGGCCGACGCAGCGATACACCGCGCCTTCGCTGACAGTCTCGCGACCCTTGCTGCGCTTGACCAGCTGCGTACGCTCGACATGCGAACCGCAGACCGGGCACTGCTCGGGAATCTGTACCGGTCGCGCATCCTCAGGACGACGCTCGATGACCACTTGCACCACTTGCGGAATAACGTCACCGGCGCGACGGATGATCACGGTGTCGCCGATCATCAGCCCCAACCGCGCGACCTCATCCATGTTGTGCAACGTCGCATTGGCCACGGTAACGCCGGCGACCTTGACCGGTTTCAAGCGCGCCACCGGCGTCACGGCACCGGTGCGACCGACCTGAAACTCCACATCGAGCAACTCGGTGAGTTCTTCCATCGCCGGGAATTTATGCGCGATGGCCCAACGCGGTTCGCGAGCACGAAAACCCAACTCGCGCTGGGAGGCAATGCTGTTGACCTTGAACACCACGCCGTCGATTTCATAGGGCAGCGCATTGCGGCGTTCGCCGATGTCGCGGTAGTAATCCAGGCACTCATCGATGCCACGAGCCGATTTCAATTCATGACTGATCGGCATACCCCAGGCTTTGAGTTGCTGCAGATTGCCAATGTGCGTGTCGGCGATATCGGCGGAAACCTGGCCGATGCCGTAGCAGCAGAATTCCAACGGGCGGTTGGCGGTGATCTTTGAATCCAGCTGCCGCAAGCTACCTGCCGCCGCGTTCCGCGGGTTGGCGAAGGTCTTGCCGCCCATTTCCAGTTGCGTGGCGTTGAGCCGCTCGAAACCGGCCTTGGACATGAACACTTCGCCGCGCACTTCCAGGGTCGCCGGCCAGCCGCTGCCGTGCAGCTTGAGCGGGATATTGCGCACGGTGCGCACGTTGACACTGATGTCTTCACCGGTGGTGCCATCGCCGCGAGTAGCGCCGCGCACCAGCATACCGTCCTGATACAGCAGACTGACCGCCAGGCCATCGAGCTTGGGTTCGCAGCTGTACTCCACCGCTGCGCCGCCACCGAACAGGTCGCCGACCGGCAAGTCCAGACCTTCCGTCACCCGGCGATCGAATTCGCGCATGTCGGTTTCTTCGAAGGCGTTGCCAAGGCTGAGCATCGGCACTTCATGACGCACCTGAGTGAACGCCGACAGCGCCGCACTGCCGACGCGCTGGGTCGGCGAGTCGCTGGTGATCAGTTCGGGATGGGCCGCTTCGAGCGCCTTGAGTTCATGGAACAAGCGATCGTATTCGGCGTCCGGAATGCTCGGCTCATCCAGCACATGGTAGCGATAGTTGTGCTGATCGAGCTCGGCGCGCAGCTCTAGAATGCGGGTTTCGACGGCAGTCATGGGTGTTCTCTCATAAAGCAAAAGAGCAGCCGAGGCTGCTCAATCTGTTGATGCTGTACAAATCATTGCAGGAGCCAGCGGTACGGCAAACCTGGCTCCTACAGATCAACGCTTCTGGGTCAATGCGCGACGTTCGAATTCGACGATGCGCTGACGGTAGTGCTCAATCGTCTGGGCGGTCAGCACGCTGCGCTGGTCGTCCTTCAGTTCGCCGTTCAGCTCCTGGGACAGCTTGCGTGCCGCCGCCACCATCACGTCGAAGGCTTGCTTCGGATGACGCGGGCCTGGCAGGCCGAGGAAGAAGCTCACCGCCGGGGTGCTGAAGTGGTCGATATCATCCAGATCGAAAACGCCCGGTTTGACCGCGTTGGCCATCGAGAACAGCACTTCACCGTTACCGGCCATGCTTTCGTGGCGGTGGAAAATATCCATCTCGCCGAAACGCAGACCGCTTTCCAGAATGTTCTGCAACAGCGCCGGGCCCTTGAAGCCGGCCGGGTCGCGGCAGATCACACTGATCACCAGCACTTCTTCGGCTTGTGGCTGATCTTTTTCAGGTGAACTGGCGGACTTGCTGTCATCCGGGAAATCGTTGTCACGGCTGCTGAAGCTCGGGCCGCCGTCCAGGTCCAGGCTGAGGTTCATATCGCCTTGCGACGGCTCGCCATGGCCACGCTTGCCACGCTTGGAACCCGATTCGCGCGGTTCACGGGCAGGCATGCTCACCGACGGCAAGTCGTGCTCGTCCAGCTGCGGTTCTTTCTGGGTGTCCAGCACGCGAGGCGGGCCCAACAGCTCGGCGCTGGTGTCCTCGTCCGGCAGGTTGGACAGACTTCGGTCAAGACGGAATTTCAGTTTTCCCTTGCCGCCGCGCATGCGACGCCAGCCATCGAAAAGAATACCGGCAATGACAATAATGCCGATGACGATCAGCCACTCGCGCAGACCGATTTCCATGTAATCCCGTGCCTCTATAAAAAATGCTGAAAAATAAGGGGTTTACATTGTGTAAACCGCTTTAAAACGTGGCGCCAACTCTATGTTCTGACAGGCGTTTTGCCCACGTATACGAAAAATTGACATTAAACTAGCACGACCAAAGATAACTTTACACCGTCTGTCACATTGGCTGGCGCGAATATGTCGATTAGCCATCAAATCAAGGCAGGTAAAAAAGCCCTACAGCTCAAAATTACTTGCCCTACACCCAATGACTCAGGCGTCCACCATGGCCATCGCCTCCTCCACATCCACTGCCACCAGACGCGAGCAACCCGGTTCGTGCATCGTCACCCCCATCAATTGATCGGCCATTTCCATGGCGATCTTGTTGTGGGTGATATAGATGAACTGCACCGTCTGCGACATCTCTTTGACCAGCCGTGCGTAGCGTCCAACGTTAGCGTCATCCAATGGCGCGTCAACTTCATCGAGCATGCAGAACGGCGCCGGATTCAACTTGAAGATGGCAAATACCAGGGCCAATGCGGTCAGGGCTTTTTCGCCACCGGAGAGCAAATGGATGGTGCTGTTCTTCTTTCCTGGCGGCCGCGCCATGATCGTCACCCCTGTATCGAGTAGATCTTCGCCCGTCAGTTCCAAATAGGCGCTGCCTCCACCGAAAACTTTTGGGAAAAGGGCCTGTAAACCGCCATTGATCTGATCAAAGGTATCTTTGAAGCGGTTCCGGGTTTCCTTGTCGATCTTGCGAATCACGTTCTCGAGAGTGTCCAGTGCTTCCACCAGATCGTCGTTCTGAGCATCCAGATAACGTTTACGCTCGGATTGTTGCTGGTATTCGTCGATGGCCGCGAGGTTGATCGCGCCGAGGCGCTGAATCCGTGCGGCAATACGCTCGAGTTCTTCTTCGGCGTCTTTCTCGCTGGCCCCGGCCACCAGTGTGGCGAGCACGCCATTGAGGTCGTAGCCATCTTCGAGCAATTGATCCTGCAAGGTCTTGCGCCGCACCGTCAACGCTTGCCATTCCATGCGTTGCTGTTCGAGCTGGCTGCGAATCAACTGGGATTGCTGCTCGGCCTGAGTCCGACGCTTTTCCGCATCGCGCAGTTCACGGTCGGCGTCTTCCATGGCGATTTGCGCGGTCTTGAGCTCTTCGTCGACGGTCATGCGTTTGTCGAGCAACTCTTCGAGTTTCAGCCGCAGCTCTTCCAGAGGTGCCTCGCCCTCTTCCAGATTGAGGCTCAGCTGTTCGCGCTTCTCGGTCAGGCGCTCTGCCTGCATTTCCAGCCGCTCAAGAGCCTGACGGGTGGAATCGTGTTGCGCCTTCAGGGACCCCAGGCGCACCGCCAATTGATGCGCATGGTCCTTGTGCTGCCGGGCTTCCTGGCGCACCCGGTCGAGGCGTTCGCGCAGGCTGTCGCGCTGGGCCAGCAGCAACTCGCGCTGCTCGGTATCCACCGCCATGCTGTCGAGGGCTTCCTGCAACTGCAGGCGCGCTTCGCCGATGTTTTCGTGTTCCAGGGCGCGCTGTTCGCTGAGCTCGGTGAGTTCTTCATCGAGACGGCTACGGCGCAGGGTCAATTGTTCGACCTTGGCTTTACCGGCCGACAACTGGGCTTTCAATTCGCCCTGCTGACGCGCTTCGTCTTGCAGCAGACGGCGTAAATGTTCGCGGCCGTTTTCCTGCTGACGCTGTTGCGCCCTGAGATTCTGAAGTTGGGTTTCCAGAGTTTCAACCGTGGCTTCGCGTTCTTCACGCTCCAGGCCCAGCCGTTGGATTTCCTGGCCACGGGCGAGCACGCCGCTTTCTGCCTCGCTAGCCCGACGTACGCGTAAAAAGTGCCTGCCAACCCAGTAGCCGTCGCGGCTAATCAGGCTTTGGCCGGCAGCCAATTGCCCGCGCAAGGCCAAGGCCTGTTCAAGGCTGTCGACCGGTTTGACCTGCCCCAGCCAAGGCGACAGATCGATCTGCGCCTCGACCTTGTCGAGCAAACTGCCGGGCATGCGCACGCCATCGCTGGCCGGGCTGAGCAGGCGCAGATCGCCTTGGGCGAACCCGGCCAGATCGAAATCACCGAAGTCGTCCACCAGCACCGCTTGCAGGTCGGCGCCGAGCACGGTTTCCACCGCCAGCTCCCAACCCGCTTCAACTTTCAGGCCTTCGGCCAAACGCGGACGATCCGCCAGATGCTGTTCGCGCAGCCATTCGGCGGTGCCGGTGCCCGGATCGAGCGCGGCTTGCTGCAAGGCTTCCAGCGACGCCAGCCGACCGTTGAGCCGCTGCAAATCACCTTGGGCTTGCTGCTGCGCCGACAACGCTTGCTGCAACTCCTGACGCAGTTGCTCGAGACGTTCGACTTGCGCCTCTTCACTGGCCTGCAAGTCTTCCAGCGTCGCCTCGGACGCGGCCAACTGCTCGCTGAGTTCCATGATCGCCGCGTCTTCCGGGTCCGCCGAAAGCAGCGCGCGCTCTTCGGCCAGACGCTTCTGGCGATCGGCCAATCGCTCCATGCTGGTTTCCAGCTGCTGGATCCTCGACTGCTGAACTTCAGCCTGGCGACGGGGCTCGGCGGCGGTGAGGTTGAAGGTGTCCCACTGCTCCTGCCAGCCATGCATGGTGGTTTCGGATTCTTCCAGTGCGGCGGCGGCCTCTTCGGCGGCGGCGCTGGTAACTTCCTGCTCCGGCGTGAGCATGTCCAGCTCTTCGCCCAAAGTCAGCAATAAGGTGCGGTCATGGCCCAAGTGCGATTCGGTTTCCAGACGCGCGCGCTCGGCTTCTTTCAGATCGTCCTGCAATTGACGCAAGCGCTGCTGGCCGTGCTGGATGCTCTGCTCGACCCGGGCGATGTCGCCGCCGACCGAATAGAAGCGCCCCTGCACCAGATTGAAGCGCTCGGACAGGTCGTGATGCCCGTCGCGCAGGCGTTCAATGGCCGCGTCGGCATTGCGCTGCTCGGCCACCAGGGCTTCGAAAGTGATTTCCTGGGTGCCGATGATCGCTTCGCGCTGGCCGACCTGCTCGTTCAGCGCCTGCCAGCGCAGGGCTGACAGCTGGGCCTTGAGCTGACGCTCTTCGCCCTTGTATTCCTGATACTTCTTGGCGGCCTCGGCCTGGCGGTGCAAGCGTTCAAGCTGACGCTCGAGCTCTTCGCGCAGGTCGGTCAGGCGGGCCAGGTTTTCGTGGGTGCGGCGGATGCGGTTTTCGGTTTCGCGTCGACGCTCCTTGTACTTGGAGATGCCCGCCGCTTCTTCGATAAAGTTGCGCAGGTCTTCCGGCTTGGCTTCAATCAGCTTGGAGATCATCCCCTGCTCGATGATCGAATAGCTGCGCGGGCCGAGACCGGTGCCGAGGAAAATGTCAGTGATGTCACGACGACGGCATTTGGCGCCGTTGAGGAAATAACTGTTCTGGCTGTCGCGGGTCACTTTGCGGCGGATGGAAATTTCCGCGTAGGCGGCGTATTCGCCGATCAAGGTGCCATCGGAGTTATCGAACACCAGCTCGATGCTCGCCTGGCTCACCGGTTTACGGCTGGTGGAGCCGTTGAAGATGACGTCGGTCATCGACTCGCCGCGCAAGTTCTTGGCCGAGCTCTCGCCCATCACCCAACGCACGGCGTCGATGATGTTCGACTTGCCACAACCATTGGGCCCGACCACCGCCGCCATGTTACTGGGGAAGTTCACCGTGGTCGGGTCGACGAAGGATTTGAACCCCGCCAGTTTAATGCACTTGAGCCGCACGCTTAAGCGACCGTCAAGGCAGAAACCACCAGATCGCAACTGCGCTGGGCATACGCCGTCAGCACCACGCGGATCTGCGCAAAGTCACGGGCCAGCACGGCGGCCAGCAGGCGTTCGAACAGTTCAAGGAACTCGCTCATCGAGGCCTTGCGCTGCTCCAACGCCAGGAAATACGCACGGCTCATGGCCGGCTGCAGATTCTCGACGGTTTCCTGCAGGTACGGGTTGTTGGCGAACGGATACGCGGCGCGCATCACGCTGAAGCTGTCGTCGACGAACGTGCGGATGTCCTGGCGTTCGTAGCTGTCGGTCAGGCGCTGCTGGATCTGCAGGAACGGCGCCATGTCGGCCTGGACTTGCCAGCCGCTAGCCACGGCGTTGCCGAGCAAGATGTACAACTCGCTCATCAGCGTGCACAGGCTCTGCACCTTGTGCGCCGTGAGTTCGGTCACATGGGCGCCACGTCGCGGCAAAATCGCGATCAGGTGGCGGCGCTCGAGAATCAGCAAGGCCTCACGGACTGAACCGCGGCTGACATTGAGCGCCAGCGTGACCTTCTGTTCCTGAATGCGCTCCCCCGGCTTCATTTCGCCGCGAATGATACGTTCGGCGAGGTGGTGAGCGATTTGCTCGGCGAGGCTGTCCGGCGCCTTGAACGTCATGGTTGTCCTTCAAACTCTTCGATCTGCACAAGCGGCGCAGTGTAGCGCAATTGATGGGTCATGGCGGAGTGCCCACCCAGCGGTTTTTGGCACGATTCAAGCAAAAAGCAGGCTATCCCGTGAGGGTCAATAATGAAGGAACGAGTCGTTGATCGACAAAATGCCATTTCCTGACCTTTAAGTCAGAAAATCATTGACCGAAAAGTCAGACCTGATAAATTCGGCTCATGTCGGTTAACAACAATAATGAGTTTGCGAGGCCATCCGTGATCCAGTTTTTATTAAACCAGGAACTCCGTAGCGAGCACGCCCTGGACCCGAACCTGACCGTGCTCAATTACTTGCGCGAACATGTGGGCAAACCCGGCACCAAAGAAGGCTGCGCCAGCGGTGACTGTGGCGCCTGCACCGTGGTGGTCGGCGAGTTGCAGACGGATGACGATGGCCGCGAACACATTCGCTATCGCAGCCTCAACTCCTGCCTGACCTTTGTTTCGTCGCTGCACGGCAAGCAACTGATCAGCGTCGAAGACCTCAAGCACAAGGGCGAGTTGCACAGCGTGCAAAAAGCCATGGTTGAGTGCCACGGCTCGCAGTGCGGTTTCTGCACCCCGGGCTTTGTCATGTCGCTGTTCGCCCTGCAAAAGAACAGCGATCAACCGGACGCCCACAAGGCCCATGAAGCGCTGGCTGGCAACCTCTGCCGCTGCACTGGTTATCGGCCGATCCTGGCCGCTGCCGAGCAATCCTGCTGCGGCAAGCAACCGGATCAGTTCGATGCTCGCGAAGCGCAAACCATCGCTCGCCTGAAAGCCATCGCCCCCACCGACATCGGCGAACTCAATAGTGGCGACAAACGCTGCCTGGTGCCGTTGACCGTGGCCGATCTGGCCGACCTCTACGACGCTTATCCACAGGCCCGCCTGCTGGCCGGCGGTACCGACCTGGCGCTGGAAGTCACGCAATTCCACCGCACCTTGCCGGTGATGATCTACGTCGGCAACGTCGCCGAAATGAAGCGCATCGAGCGCTTCGACGATCGCCTGGAAATCGGCGCCGCCACCGCCCTCTCCGACTGTTACGACGCTTTGAAAGCCGAGTACCCGGACTTCGGCGAATTGCTGCAGCGCTTCGCTTCGTTGCAGATTCGCAACCAGGGCACCCTCGGCGGCAACATCGGCAATGCCTCACCGATCGGTGACTCGCCACCGCTGCTGATCGCCCTTGGCGCGCAGATCGTGCTGTGCAAAGGCGAGACTCGCCGCACCCTGGCCCTGGAAGATTACTTCATCGATTACCGGGTCACCGCGCGCCAGGAAAGCGAGTTCATCGAGAAGATCATCGTGCCCCGCGCCAGCGCTGAACAACTGTTCCGCGCCTACAAGGTGTCGAAGCGTCTGGACGATGACATTTCCGCGGTCTGCGCCGCCTTCAACCTGCGCATCGACAATGGCGTAGTCGCCGACGCCCGCGTTGCTTTCGGCGGCATGGCGGCCATCCCCAAACGCGCGAAAAACTGCGAAGCCGCGCTGCTTGGCGCACCGTTCAACACCACCACCATTGAGCGCGCTTGCGCCGCACTGGCCGAAGATTTCACACCGCTCTCGGACTTCCGCGCCAGCAAGGAATATCGCCTGCTCAGCGCGCAGAACCTCCTGCGCAAGTACTTCATCGAACTGCAAACACCGCACATCGAGACTCGGGTGACCGCTTATGTCTAATCATCACGCTGTAGAGAAGACCCAAGCCGAACTGGCTGAATTGTTCGCCAAGGACCTGACCACCGGAGTCGGCCGCAGCGTCAAGCACGACAGCGCCGCCAAGCATGTGTCCGGTGAAGCACAGTACATCGACGATCGGCTGGAATTCCCCAATCAGCTGCACGTTTATGCTCGGCTGTCGGACCGCGCCCACGCGAAAATCATCAGCATCGACACCAAGCCCTGCTACGCATTCGAAGGCGTGCGCATCGCCATCACCCACGAAGACGTGCCAGGCCTGAAAGACATCGGCCCGCTGTTGCCGGGCGATCCGCTGCTGGCCATCGATGACGTGCAGTTTGTCGGTCAACCGGTACTCGCCGTCGCCGCGAAAGACCTGGAAACCGCGCGCAAAGCCGCGATGGCAGCGATCATCGTATACGAAGACCTCGAACCGGTTCTGGACGTGGTCGAAGCCCTGCGCAAACGCCATTTCGTGCTCGACAGCCATACCCACCAGCGCGGCGATTCGGCCAATGCCTTGGCCACTGCCGAGCATCGCATCCAGGGCACGCTGCACATCGGCGGCCAGGAACACTTTTATCTGGAAACCCAGATCTCTTCGGTGATGCCGACTGAAGACGGCGGGATGATCGTTTACTGCTCGACCCAGAACCCCACCGAAGTGCAGAAACTGGTGGCGGAAGTGCTGGACGTGTCGATGAACAAGATCGTCGTCGACATGCGCCGCATGGGCGGTGGTTTCGGCGGCAAGGAAACCCAGGCGGCAAGCCCGGCGTGCCTGTGCGCGGTGATCGCGCACCTGACCGGTCAACCCACCAAAATGCGCCTGCCGCGTGTTGAAGACATGCTGATGACCGGTAAGCGTCACCCGTTCTACGTCGAGTACGACGTGGGCTTCGACAGTACCGGCCGCCTGCACGGCATCGCCCTGGAGCTGGCCGGTAACTGCGGTTGCTCACCGGACTTGTCGGCGTCGATTGTCGACCGCGCGATGTTCCATGCCGACAACTCGTACTACCTGGGCGATGCGACCATCAACGGTCACCGCTGCAAGACCAATACCGCGTCGAACACCGCTTACCGTGGTTTCGGCGGCCCGCAAGGCATGGTCGCCATCGAAGAAGTGATGGACGCCATCGCCCGTCATCTGGGCCTCGATCCGCTGGCGGTGCGCAAGGCCAACTACTACGGCAAGACCGAGCGCAACGTCACCCATTACTACCAGACCGTCGAGCACAACATGCTCGAGGAAATGACCGCCGAACTGGAAGCCAGCAGCCAGTACGCCGAGCGCCGCGAAGCGATCCGTCGCTACAATGCCAACAGCCCGGTCCTGAAAAAAGGCCTGGCGCTGACCCCGGTCAAATTCGGCATTTCCTTCACCGCCAGTTTCCTCAACCAGGCGGGTGCGTTGGTGCATGTCTACACCGACGGCAGCATCCACCTGAACCACGGCGGCACCGAAATGGGCCAGGGGTTGAACACCAAAGTTGCGCAAGTGGTGGCTGAAGTATTCCAGGTGGAAATGGACCGGGTGCAGATCACCGCGACCAACACCGACAAAGTGCCGAACACCTCGCCAACCGCCGCTTCCAGCGGCGCCGACCTCAACGGTAAAGCCGCACAGAACGCCGCGGAAATCATCAAGAAACGCCTGGTGGAATTTGCTGCGCGGCAATACAAGGTCAGCGAAGAAGACGTGGAATTCCACAACGGGCATGTGCGGGTTCGCGATCACATCCTGACGTTCGAAGCGCTGATCCAGCAGGCGTATTTCGCCCAGGTATCGCTGTCGAGCACTGGCTTCTATAAGACCCCGAAAATCTACTACGACCGCAGCCAGGCTCGCGGCCGGCCGTTCTACTACTACGCCTTCGGCGCGGCCTGCGCCGAGGTGATCGTCGACACCCTGACGGGCGAGTACAAGATGCTGCGCACCGACATCCTCCACGACGTCGGCGCCTCGTTGAACCCGGCCATCGACATCGGTCAGGTCGAGGGCGGTTTCATCCAGGGCATGGGCTGGCTGACCATGGAAGAACTGGTGTGGAACGACAAAGGCAAACTGATGACCAACGGCCCGGCCAGCTACAAGATCCCGGCCGTGGCGGACATGCCGTTGGACCTGCGGGTGAAGCTGGTGGAAAACCGCAAGAACCCGGAAGACACGGTGTTCCATTCCAAGGCTGTGGGTGAGCCGCCGTTCATGCTTGGCATCGCCGTCTGGTGCGCGATCAAGGACGCCGTGGCGAGTTTGGGCGACTACCGGCATCAACCGAAAATCGACGCGCCGGCGACGCCGGAGCGGGTGTTGTGGGGCTGTGAGCAGATGCGTCAGTTGAAGGCGGTGAAGGCCGTCGAAACTGAGTCGGAAGTAGTGGTTTGATCGTTCCCACGCTCTGCGTGGGAATGCAGCCCGCGACGTTCTGCGTCGCATTGTGAACAGCGGACGCGGAGCGTCCAGAGATGCATTCCCACGCCGAGCGTGGGAACGATCTTGAGAGGTGAACATGTACAACTGGATCGACGCCCTCGCCGACCTGCAAAACCGGGGTGAACCCTGTGTGTTGGTGACCATCATCGAAGAGCTCGGCTCGACGCCGCGCAATGCCGGCTCGAAGATGGTCATCAGCGCCACGCAAACGTTCGACACCATCGGTGGCGGGCATCTGGAATACAAGGCCATGCAGATCGGCCGCGAGATGCTTGCCAGCGGCCGGCAGGACACCCATCTGGAGCGCTTCAGCCTCGGCGCCAGCCTGGGCCAGTGCTGCGGCGGCGTGACCGTGTTGTTGTTCGAGCCGATGGGCCAGGTGCAAGCGCAGATTGCTGTATTCGGCGCCGGCCACGTCGGTCGGGCGCTGGTGCCGCTGCTCGCCAGCCTGCCCTGCCGGGTGCGCTGGATCGATTCGCGGGAAGCCGAATTCCCCGAACAGATCCCCCATGGCGTGCGCAAAATCATCACCGAAGAACCGCTGGATGAAGTCGATGACCTGCCCGCTGGCAGCTACTGCATTGTCATGACTCACAACCACCAGCTCGACCTCGAACTCACCGCCGCGATCCTCAAGCGCAATGACTTCGCCTACTTCGGCCTGATCGGTTCGAAGACCAAACGGGTGAAGTTCGAACACCGCCTGCGTGATCGTGGTTTCGACAGCGCCGTGCTGCAACGCATGCGCTGTCCGATGGGGCTGGGCGAAGTCAAAGGCAAGTTGCCTGTGGAAATCGCCATCTCCATCGCCGGCGAAATCATCGCCACTTACAACGCGAATTTTGGCCAGCACACCGCCAGCGCCGGATCATCGATCGCCAAACTGCTGCCTGCTTCACGCCGCAGCCAAGCTTCTAACTGAAGAGCTTCGAACTGAAAAGCCTCGAACTGAAAAGCTCCGAACTAATTGAGAACACCCATGCCAATGACTCGCAAAGCCTACCGCGCCGCCATTTTGCACAGCATCGCCGACCCTGCCGAAGTGGGTATCGAAGCCTCGTATGAGTATTTCGAAGACGGCCTGCTGGTGGTCGAGAACGGCCAGATCAACGCCATCGGCCACGCCAGCGAATTGCTGCCAGCGCTGCCGGCCGACATCGAGATCACCCATTATCAGGACGCACTGATCACCCCCGGCTTCATCGATACCCACATTCACCTGCCGCAAACCGGCATGGTCGGCGCCTACGGTGAGCAACTGCTGGACTGGCTGAACACCTACACCTTCCCGTGCGAAAGCCAGTTCGCCGACAAGGCTCACGCCGACGAAGTGGCGGATATTTTCATCAAGGAACTGTTGCGCAACGGCACCACCACCGCCCTGGTCTTCGGCAGCGTGCATCCGCAATCGGTGAACTCGTTTTTCGAGGCTGCCGAGCAACTGGATCTGCGGATGATCGCCGGCAAGGTGATGATGGATCGCAACGCGCCGGACTACCTGACCGACACCGCCGAGTCGAGCTATGTCGAAAGCAAGGCGCTGATCGAGCGCTGGCATGGCAAGGGCCGCCTGCATTACGCAGTCACGCCGCGCTTCGCCCCGACCAGCACCCCGGAACAGCTTGCACTGGCGGGGCAGTTGCTCAGCGAATACCCGGATCTGTACATGCAGACCCACATCAGCGAAAACCTCAAGGAAGTCGAGTGGGTCAAGGAACTGTTCCCGGAGCGCAAGGGCTACCTGGACGTCTACGATCACTACCAATTGCTCGGCGAGCGCTCGGTGTTCGCCCACGGCGTGCACCTGTGCGACGACGAATGCGCGCGCCTGGCACAGACCGGATCGGCGATTGCGTTCTGTCCGACCTCAAACTTCTTCCTCGGCAGCGGCTTGTTCAACCTGCCGATGGCCGAGAAGCACAAGCTGAATGTCGGCCTGGGCACGGACGTCGGTGGCGGCACCAGTTTCTCGCTGCTGCAAACCCTGAACGAAGCCTACAAGGTTATGCAGCTGCAAGGTGCGCGGCTGAGCCCGTTCAAGTCGCTGTACCTCGCCACCCTCGGCGGCGCCCGCGCGCTGCGGCTGGAAGACAAGATCGGCACCCTGCAACCGGGCACCGACGCGGACTTCCTGGTGCTGGACTACAACGCCACGCCGCTGCTGAGCTATCGCATAAAGCAGGCGAACAACATTGCCGAGACGTTGTTTGTGTTGATGACGCTGGGGGATGATCGGACTGTGCTGCAGACGTATGCGGCGGGGAGTCTGGTGCATCAGCGCTAAAGTCTTTCAGGCATAAAAAATCCCCCGCATTCATTGATTGCGGGGGATTTTTTTGTCGCCTGTCAGACCGCTATCGCGACTCGGCCCGATTTATAGCTTGGCAGTCGAACGCCCCGGTTTCTTGGTCTGCAACAGATGCGAGAACACCGCATGCAAATCATCCGACGCGCTTTCTTCGTCGAGGTTGAGTTTGCTGTCGATGTGGTCCATGTGATGCATCATCAAGTCCACCGCCAGCGTCGCGTCCCGCGCTTCGATGGCGTCGATCAGCTGGGTGTGTTCATCGTAGGAACAGTGGGAACGGTTGCCGCTCTCATACTGGGCGATGATCAGCGATGTCTGGGACACCAGGCTGCGCTGGAAGCTGATCAGCGGCGCGTTCTTCGCCGCTTCGGCCAGTTTCAAGTGGAACTCGCCCGACAGACGAATACCGGCACCGCGATCGCCGCGGGAGAAGCTGTCGCGCTCGTCGTTGACCATCTGCCGCAAGTCGGCAATCTGCTCGGCAGTGGCGTGCTGTACCGCCAACTCAGTGATCGCCCGCTCCACCAGCCGCCGCGCCATGAACACCTGACGTGCCTCTTCGACACTCGGGCTGGCGACGACAGCGCCGCGATTCGGACGCAGCAATACCACGCCTTCATGGGCCAGACGCGACAGCGCGCGGCGAATGATGGTGCGACTGACCCCGAAAATTTCCCCCAGCGCTTCTTCGCTCAACTTGGTGCCGGGCGCCAGACGCTGTTCGAGGATGGCCTCGAAGATATGCGCGTAGACAATATCGTCCTGGGTACCGCTGCGGCCGGCTTTGCCTGCTCGCGGTTGTTTCTTGAGGGGTTGCAACTGTTCGTTCATGGGCACTCGAGTCGGGAGAACTGCGGCGAATTGACCGTGACTGTAATACGGCACAGTGGGTCGCTGGCAAGTATCGCGTAAAAAACACTGCAATTGTACACAATGGCGGGTGGCAACACGACTGTACGGCTGTTTGTCGCCTTTGCTGTATCGCAACGACCGGTTACGTTTCAGTTTAGGCTTGAACGCAGAATTCGCAGCCTGAACACAATCCCTACAGGAGCGAGGCTTGCCCGCGAAGGCGTCGTGTCAGTCGATATCAATGTTGAATGACACGACGCCTTCGCGGGCAAGCCTCGCTCCTACAGGTTCAGCGGCTACGGACATCTTTATCAGAACAAGGAACACCGCTGTCATGACCGACGCCACGCACACGCAGCTTCGTCCCCTGACCGACACGTCGCCCTCGGCCATTGTCGCCGGGTTCATCGCCATGATGACCGGTTACACCAGCTCCCTGGTGCTGATGTTCCAGGCTGGGCAAGCGGCGGGCCTGACCAGCGGGCAGATTTCGTCGTGGATCTGGGCGATCTCCATCGGCATGGCGGTGTGCTCGATCGGCCTGTCCTTGCGCTACCGCACCCCGATTACCATTGCCTGGTCGACCCCCGGCGCGGCGTTGCTGATCACCAGCCTGGGCGGTGTCAGCTACGGCGAGGCCATCGGCGCCTACATTACTTGCGCAGTGTTGGTGACCGTGTGCGGCCTGACGGGCAGTTTCGAACGGCTGGTGAAAAAGATTCCGGCCTCGTTGGCGGCGGCGTTGCTGGCGGGGATTCTGTTCAAGATCGGCAGCGAGATTTTCGTCGCCGCCCAGCACCGCACCGCGCTGGTCCTGGGGATGTTCTTCACGTATCTGCTGGTCAAGCGCCTGTCACCACGCTACGCCGTGCTCGCGGCACTGCTGATTGGCACCGCGCTGGCCGGTTTCATGGGGTTGCTGGATTTCAGTGGCTTTCACCTGGAAGTCGCGACGCCGGTCTGGACCACGCCGCATTTCTCCCTGGCCGCGACCATCAGCATCGGCATCCCGCTGTTCGTGGTGGCGATGACCTCGCAGAACATGCCGGGCATCGCCGTTTTGCGCGCCGACGGCTACAACGTGCCGGCCTCGCCGCTGATCACCACCACCGGCATCGCCTCGTTGCTGTTGGCGCCGTTCGGCTCCCACGGGATCAACCTGGCCGCCATCAGCGCAGCGATCTGCACCGGGCCGCACGCCCATGAGGATCGCAACAAGCGTTACACGGCAGCGGTCTGGTGCGGGATTTTCTACGGGATTGCCGGGGTGTTCGGCGCGACATTGGCGGCGTTGTTTGCCGCGTTGCCTAAAGAACTGGTGCTGTCGATTGCCGCGCTGGCGCTGTTCGGCTCGATCATCAACGGTCTGAGCATTGCCATGGCGCAAGTGCAGGAACGCGAAGCGGCGCTGATTACCTTTATGGTGACGGCATCGGGGCTGACGCTGTTTTCCATCGGTTCGGCGTTCTGGGGGATTGTCGCGGGGGTGTTGACGCTGGTGATTCTGAATTGGCGTAAAGCCTGAAAAAAAACGGCGACCCTTGGGGTCGCCGTTTTTTTAGAACATCAGGCTACCGGATTGATCGGCTTTTCCGGGTACCAGACGTCGATCAGCGGGCTGACTTCAGCGCTGGTCAATTCACTACGGCCCTTGAGCCAGGCTTCAACAGCGGCACGCTGTGCTTCGGTCACCGAGCCACGCTTCTGCAGGCAAACCAGACCGAAGTCATCGCCGCCCACATAACCCAGACCGTTGGCTTCCATGGCTTCTTTCAGGAACGCGTCGAGGAAAGCATCAATGGCTTCATCAGCCAAATCTTCTTTGAAATCCAGGTTCAGTTCGAAACCCAGCTCTTGAAATTCATCGACGCACAGTTTTTTGCGCAGACGCTGGGAACGGTTAGTCGCCATTGGAACAATCCTCATAAGTAATAACGGGCGGCACTTTAGCAGTTTAAGGCGCCGATTACCCGCCTCAGAACGGCGCGACGTCTACCGTCGGTAAAAAAATAGCGGATTAGTCGACCAAGGTGCGGCACAAGCCCTTGCACCTTGGGGCATAATGCCGACACTTTCATGACCGCTGAGGGAATTTATCACCATGCCCTCGTCTTTTTCCCCCTCGGCTGTAGGGTTTTATTTCAGATGATCAAATCTTTGCGTCCATTGCTGCTGGCCAGCCTTCTTCTGCCCCTGGCTCTCCCCGTTTCCGCCGCGCCGATCAACACCGCCCTGTCGCCCAACGTTGAAAAGGCCCTCAAGGCCAGCAAATTGCCGGACAGCGCCTTGTCGCTGGTGATGATCCCGCTTAACGGCCCGGGCACCCCAACCGTTTATAACGCTGACGTTTCGGTCAACCCGGCCTCGACCATGAAACTGGTCACCACCTATGCGGCGCTGGAAATGCTAGGCCCGAACCATCAGTGGAAAACCGAGTTCTACACCGACGGCACCCTCAGCGGTGGCATCCTCAACGGTAACCTCTACCTCAAGGGTGGCGGCGATCCGAAGCTGAACATGGAAAAACTCTGGCTGCTGATGCGCGACTTGCGCGCCAATGGCGTGACCCAGGTCACCGGCGACCTGGTGCTGGACCGCGGCTTCTTCGTGCAACCGCAACTGCCCGAGTTCAACGACGACGGCAATGACGAGAACAAACCGTTCCTGGTCAAGCCCGACGCACTGCTGGTCAACCTCAAGGCCCTGCGTTTCGTGGCCCGCAACGACTCGGGCAAGGTCCTGGTGTCGGTCGAGCCGCCGATTGCCAGCATCCGCATCGACAATCAGGTCAAGGCGCTCAACTCCAAGCAATGCACCGGGGGCGTGCGCTACAACCCGGTGACCCAGGCTGATGGCAGCGTCACCGTGACCGTCGGCGGCCAGTTGGGCGAAGGTTGCAGCTCCCAGACCTACTTGTCGCTACTCGACCACGCGACCTACACCGCCGGCGCCGTGCGCGCGATCTGGAAGGAATTGGGCGGCAGCATCCAGGGCCAGGATCGTCTGGCACCGACGCCGAGCAGCGCCAAGGTGCTGGCCCGGGCCTACTCGCCAGACCTGGCGGAAATCATTCGCGACATCAACAAATACAGTAACAACACCATGGCTCAGCAGTTGTTCCTGAGCCTGGGCCAGAAATTCCGCACCGACGCCGACAGTGATGACGCGAAAGCGGCCCAACGTGTGGTGCGTCAGTGGCTGGCGCAGAAAGGCATCACATCACCGCACCTGGTGATGGAGAACGGTTCCGGCCTATCCCGCGCCGAACGGGTAAGCGCACGTGAAATGGCCGCAATGCTGCAAGCCGCCTGGCGCAGCCCGTACGCCGCCGAGTTCATCAGCTCGATGCCGATTGCCGGCACCGACGGCACCATGCGCAAACGCCTGAAACACACGGCCATGACCGGTGAAGCCCACGTCAAGACTGGCACCCTGAACACCGTGCGTGCCATCTCCGGCTTCAGCCGCGATGTCAATGGCAATACCTGGGCGGTGGTGGCGATTCTTAACGACAAGGCTCCGTTTGGCGCGTCTTCGGTGCTGGATCAGGTGCTGTTGGACCTGTATCGCCAGCCGAAACTGCCGACCACGGCATCGGTGTTGTAACCGGATCCATCGAACACCTCAGATCCAATGTTGGAGATTCTATGTTGCAGGGCAACCCTGCAACATAGAATCTCCAACAGGGTCTGTATGCAGACCTAGCTCATCTGCCCCTCAACCCGATCCCTTCCCGCCTGCTTCGCCGCGTAAACCCCCGAATCCGCCCGCAACAGCAACGCATCCGCGCCTTCCCCGGCCCGCCAGCTGGCAATCCCGAAACTCGCGGTAACGATCCCCACCTCGTCGATCGGCGAACTGCGCAACCCTTGCCACAGTTCCAAGGCCAGCACATGAGCCTGCTCGCCGTCGATGTCCGGACAGAGCACCATGAACTCTTCGCCCCCCAGGCGACAGAATACATCGGTGCGCCGCAGGCGACGGCCAATACGCTCACACACCGCCTGCAATACCCGATCGCCCACGGCATGGCCGTGCTGGTCATTGATGCGTTTGAAGTGGTCGATGTCGAGCATGATCACCGACAACTCGCCACCACCGCGCTCGACCCGGGCCATTTCTGTGGTCAGGCGCTCCTGAAAGTAGCGGCGGTTGTGGATCCCGGTCAGGGAGTCGGTCACCGACAGTGCGCGCAACTCCTCTTCCACCCGCTTGAGGTCGGAAATGTCCGAAATGTAGCCATGCCACAGCACACCGCCACCGGGCAGCTCCTCCGGCGTCGCTTCGCCGCGGACCCAGCGCAGGCCACGCTCGGGCAATTGCACGCGATACTCTTCGCGCCAGGGGCTGAGGTTGTCCGCCGACACCTGGATCGATGCGCGGACCCGGCGCGAGTCCTGAGGATGAATCCGCGAGAACACCGCTTCGGCATTGCTCAACAGTACCTCCAGTTCGAGTTCGTAGATCTCGCGCATCCCGTCGCTGGCATAGATCACGCTGAAGCGCCCATCGAACTCCATCTTGAACTGGTAAATCCCGCCGGGCACATGGGCGCTGAGTTTCTTCAACAACAAGTCCCGCGCCGCCAGGGCCTCGTGGACGCGCTTGCGCTCGGTGATGTCGATACAGATCGCCAAGTGCCCGACCCACAAACCCTGCTCGTCGAGAACGGGGGTCGCCAGCATGTTCACCGTCAAATGGCTGCCGTCGCGGCGCACCAGCGTCCACTCCCGGGCTTCGTGACCGCCCTCTTCCCCGCCTTCGACCAACATGGCCTGACAGGTCGGAATCGGCTTGCCATAGCGCGCGCTCAACTCCGCCGACCGCGCCTCGAGCTCCCGGGGCAGGTGCAGGTTTTCCAGGGTCATGTGGCCCACGGCCTGCGCACTGGAGTAACCGAGCATGTGCTCGGCACCGGCGTTGAAAGTGCTGACGATCCCGCGCAGGTCGGTGGCGATAATCGCCACCTGAGTCGCAGCATCCAGCACGCCGCGCAATTGGCCATGCGTGCCGCGCAGCTCTTGCTCACGGGCGTGCAGTTCCTCGGTCCGTTGCTCGACCATTTTCAGCGCCCGTTGCCGCTGGCTGACCAACACATAGAGAAACACACTGAGCAACAAGCTGAGTAAACCACCCAGCACCACCTGGCTGGTCACTGAGGAATGGTTGGCTTGCAGGAACGCAGCACTGGGGCGCATATCCACTTGATAATCGTGGTCGGCCAGGCGCAGCAAGCGCGTAGAGGACAAGTCACTGGCCCCCGCCGGGTTGGTCGACTCGTACAGCACTTCGTGTTGGTCATCGGTGGACAAGTCGAGAATGCGCACCGAGAGAGAATCATGATTCTCTTCCGGCAGCCCGTCCGCCAGCAGCTGGCGCATGCTGATCACCGCCATCACATACCCGACGGGCGTGGTGTCCGGCAGGTGCTGACGGCTGACGGGGGCCACCAGCAACACCCCCCGTGAATAGGCAGGCTCAATGCCTACCAGATGCAATGGTTGCGAGACAGCCATGCGGCCAGTTCGATCGGCACGCTCCAGGGTCGAACGGCGCAGGGGCTGAGCCAGCAGGTCGTAACCCAGCGGCGTGGGCAGTCGGCTCTGGGTTTGGGTATAGAGCACCGGCACGTACTCGTCCCGCTCCGCGGCCGGTTGCAACTGGCCGTCGGCGGTGAGTTCGCGAAAGGTGAAATTGCTCAAGCCTTCGTCATGCACGAAGCGTTCAAGCAAGGGGCGTTCGGCGCGGGAAACCCGTGGTGCCCAGGAATAGGCTTGGGTGCGCCGCAGAAGAGGTTTGGCGTAACCGTCGAATTCCTCGCGGGACACCGACTCGGAATTGGCAAAGAACCGGCGCAGGCCATCGAGGCGCTGCTCCTGATCTTCGAAACGTTCTTCGATACGGCTGTAGCGTTCACTGGCGAGCAGTTGGAAACGTTGCCGCATTTGCTGATGAAACTGATTGAGCGTGGCCCAGGCCAGTAACCCCGTAAGAATCCCGCCGACGAGCAATACCAGCAGCGCGACCAGCCAGGCCGAGACATCTTCGCTGATAAAACCCAGGATCTTGGGGCGCACGGCGTGTAACGACATAAACGCAACTCATAACGCCAGGTGCCGGAAAGCCCATTGGCCATGAGTTGAGTTATAGCTATTAGCCACTAATTTGACCAGCACTGAAAGAACCAAAGAGCCTTTAAAAATCAAGGCTCTGTGGATCCAATCAGGCTCAAGTGTCAGCGAGCAGTGATCTTCCAGGCACGGTGGATCTTGCCATTACGGGCGAAATCCGGATCGATGGTCTGGGCCGTGATTTCTTCAACGGCATAACGCTCGGTGAGGTTTTCCTCGAGCTGGAACTTGCGGAAGTTGTTGGAGAAGTACAACACCCCGCCCGGCGCGAGACGCGCCATCGCCAGGTCGATCAACTGCACCTGATCACGCTGCACGTCGAAGATCCCTTCCATGCGCTTGGAGTTGGAGAAGGTCGGCGGATCGATGAAGATCAAGTCGTACTCGTCACGGCAGGCGTCGAGCCAAGCCATCACATCGCCCTGCTCCAGACGGTTCTTGTCAGAGAAACCGTTCAGCGACAGGTTGCGACGCGCCCAATCCAGGTAGGTTTTCGACAGGTCGACGCTGGTGGTGCTGCGCGCACCGCCCTTGGCCGCATGCACGCTGGCGGTCGCGGTGTAGCAATACAGGTTGAGGAAGCGTTTGCCGGCCGCCTCTTTCTGAATCCGCATGCGCATCGGCCGGTGGTCGAGGAACAGCCCGGTATCGAGGTAGTCAGTGAGGTTCACCAGCAGCTTCACGCCGCCTTCGTTGACCTCGTTGAACTTGCCCTGGGCGCTCTGGCGTTCGTACTGCTTGGTGCCGCTCTGACGTTCGCGACGCTTGACCACCACGCGGCTCTTGTCGATGTTCAACGCCTGCGGGATTGCGGCCAGGGCATCGAACATCCGCGCCGAGGCTTTTTCCGGATCGATGGATTTCGGCGCGGCGTATTCCTGAACGTGGACCCAGTCGTGATACAGGTCGATGGCCATGGAATATTCCGGCATGTCGGCATCGTAGACGCGGTAGCAGTCGATGCCTTCACGCTTGACCCACTTGCCCAGCGCCTTGACGTTCTTTTGCAGACGATTGGCAAACATCTGCCCGCCTTCACTCAGGCGCGGCTGCTCGATCACCGGGGCGGGTGCCGGAGCCGGTTTGATCGGATTGCCGTTCTTGTTGTACTTGCGCTCTTGCGGCTCACTCGGTGCTTCATCGTAGGCCGCCTGTTCACGCTCGGCCTGACGCTGTTCCGGGGTGCGACGCTCGCCGGTGACAAACTGGTCTGGCGTGACCTTGATCAGCAGCAATTTGCACGGCAATGCGCCGTTCCAGAACGAATACTGTTTGTGGCTGCGGATGCCCATGCGCTTGCCCAGGTCCGGGGCGCCGGTGAACACCGCCGCCTCCCAGTTCAAGCACGCCTGACGCAGACGCTCGCCGAGGTTCTGGTAGAGGTAGAGCAGGCTCGCCTCATCGCCCAGACGCTCGCCATACGGAGGGTTGCAGATCACCAGGCCTTTCTGGTTCTGGTCCGGGCGCGGCTCGAACGTTGCCACTTCGCCCTGATAAATCTTGATCCACTCGCTCAGGCCGGCACGTTCGACGTTGTTGCGGCCCGGTTGAATCAGGCGTGGATCGGCTTCGTAACCGCGAATCCACAGCGGTGGCTTGGCCAGGCCGGCCGCGGCGCGTTCGGTGGCTTCTTCGTGGAGTTTTTTCCACAGCGCCGGCACGTGCCCGAGCCAGGCGGTGAAGCCCCACTGCTCGCGGCGCAGGTTCGGTGCCATGTCGGCGGCGATCATGGCGGCCTCCACCAGGAACGTGCCGACACCGCACATCGGGTCAGCCAGCGCGCCACCATCGGCGGCAATGCGCGGCCAGCCGGCACGGATCAGAATCGCTGCCGCGAGGTTTTCCTTCAGCGGCGCCGCGCCTTGCTGCAAGCGATAACCGCGCTGGTGCAGGCTGTGCCCGGACAGGTCGAGGGACAGGATGGCTTCGCCACGGTCCAGACGCAGGTGAACGCGCAGGTCCGGGTTGAGCTTGTCGATGGACGGACGATCGCCTTGCGGGGTGCGCAGTTTGTCGACGATGGCATCCTTGACCTTCAAGGCGCCAAAGTGCGTGTTGTCGATGCCAGAGCCGTGACCGCTGAATTCGACGGCCAGGGTGCCGTCGTTGAGCATGTGGTCTTGCCAATCGATATCCAGCACGCCGTGATAGAGGTCTTCGGCGTCCTTCATCGGGAAGCGCTTGAGCACCAACAGCACCCGGTTCGCCAGACGCGACCACAGGCACAAGCGATAAGCGGTTTCCATGGTGGCCATGCCGCGCACAGCCGAGGTGTGCTCGCGTGCTTCCTCAAGGCCAAGCCCGACGGCTTCCTCGATGAGCAGACCTTCAAGGCCTTTGGGGCAAGTGAGGAAGAGTTCGAAACGATCGGACATGGTAATTCCAGAGCCTTTAGCTAAGTGAACCGGCAACGCGTTGCCGATCCGGTTTTCAATCAGGCGTTTTTCTAACAGAACGCCCGCGTGGCACGAAGGTGTGCCGTCCCACCCTGACTGCTCGGGTTAAAAGAGCTTAGATGCCAGGGCAGATAAAAAAGTTGATGAAACAAAATGTCATAAGTCGACCCTTCGTCGAATAATACCCAAGAGCAACGGGTGTCATTCTCGTTAAGGCACAACCCCCAGCATCCAGCGGAGGGCCGATCATACCGGGCTTTGGCCAATCAACACGGCACAAATATCGTGTTACTTATGGCCATAGCATCTTTATGGTTACGTTCTTATGACAAAACGGTCATTCCCTCGATGTGACGCATTGGTTAGAACTCAACTCAGGTTGACGTCGCAACGGCGTCAACACCTTGGCTCGCGACGCCGGCAGCGAGCCACCAACGGCAGAATTTTTCTGCCTGACCTCGATTGAGGTCGACGCGATACATACAGTCAACAAGTGAGGGAAACACCCTATGAGAAGACTTAAGCGTGATCCGTTGGAAAGAGCATTTTTGCGCGGATATCAATATGGCGTTGGTGGTAAATCCCGTGAGCTTTGCCCTTTTACTCTACCGTCGGTACGCCAAGCCTGGATCAATGGCTGGCGAGAAGGACGCGGCGACAATTGGGACGGTATGACCGGCACTGCGGGAATCCACAGACTCAACGAACTTCACGCCGTCGGCTAATACAGGGCACACACTCCGACACGACAATCTGATTACGCTACGACTTAACCACGCACGTCCTATCCGGACGGCGGGCTTCGGCCCAGGGGCTCCTTCGGGGAGCCCTTTTTTATGCCTGCTCCAAATTCAGCGAAGAAACCATTGTGGCGAGGGGGCTTGCCCCCGTTGGGCTGCGAAGCGGCCCCAAAACCAGGCAACGCGGTGAATCAGAGAGAACACGGACACAGGGTTTACGACTGCTTCGCAGCCGAACGGGGGCAAGCCCCCTCGCCACAAAAGCCCTCAGCACAAGGTCCCTACACTGCCTTCAGCGCAGCGCGGCGATGGCGTCTACCGACTCACGAATCAACGCCGGGCCTTTGTAGATGAAGCCGGAGTAAATCTGCACCAGGCTCGCACCCGCGGTGATTTTCTCAGCTGCGTGCTTGCCTTCGGTGATACCGCCCACGGCGATGATCGGCAAGCGACCGGCCAGTTCTGCCGCCAGCACCTTCACGGTGTGGGTGCTCTTGTCGCGAACCGGTGCGCCAGACAAACCGCCCGCCTCGTCACCGTGCTCCAGGCCTTCGACACCGACGCGGCTCAGGGTGGTGTTGGTGGCGATCACCGCATCCATCCCGGTTTCGATCAGTGCCTGGGCCACCTGCGCGGTTTCTTCATCGCTCATGTCCGGTGCGATCTTGATCGCCAGCGGCACATGTTTGCCGTGGCGCAGGGCCAATTCCGCCCGGCGCGTGGCCAGGTCGGCGAGCAATTGCTTGAGCGAGTCGCCGAATTGCAGGCTGCGCAGGCCCGGCGTATTCGGTGAGCTGACGTTGACGGTCACGTAGCTGGCGTGGGCGTAAACCTTGTCCAGGCAGATCAGGTAATCGTCGACCGCACGTTCAACCGGCGTATCGAAGTTCTTGCCGATGTTGATACCCAGCACGCCCTTGTACTTGGCCGCGGCCACGCGAGCGAGCAAGTGATCGACGCCAAGGTTGTTGAAACCCATGCGGTTGATGATCGCCTCGGCTTGCGGCAAGCGGAAAATCCGTGGTTTCGGATTACCCGGTTGCGGGCGCGGGGTGATGGTGCCGATTTCGACGAAACCGAAACCCAGTTGGGCAAATCCGTCGATCGCCGCGCCGTTCTTGTCCAGACCGGCCGCCAGACCCACCGGGTTCGGGAACTCCAGGCCCATGACCGTCACCGGCATTTTCGCCGGTGCCTTGCACAGCAAGCCGTTGAGGCCCAAACGTCCGCCCGCGCCGATCAGGTCCAGGGACAGATCGTGGGAGGTTTCCGGGGAAAGTTTGAACAGCAGCTGACGGGCCAGGGTGTACATGGGCAGGCTTGACTCGGGTGGCGATGAGAGGCGGCGATTATAGCCGCGCATCGAGTCCACAGGCGAGGCGCACGACAAAATCAGCCAGCGATGGCATATGCCTTGCACCAACATGGTCATCAGCACTCATGCCAACGACGGAATGAGTGGCAGGACAATGGCGTCGTCACCGGCTCTGCTCGCGCAGAGGCCATGGGGCGACGTTTTTTTTGGAAGGTGCAAATCGATGAATGAACCATCAGCCGGCCCACTGGCCTGGGTCAACGGCAGCGATGCCCCGGAAAAAACCGAAATCAACCTTGGCTTCATGGCTCTGAGCGACTGCGCCTCAGTGGTGGTCGCCGCCACCCAGGGCTTCGCCCAGCCTTACGGCCTGACCCTGAACCTCAAGCGCCAGTCGTCCTGGGCCAACCTGCGAGACAAACTGGTCAGCGGCGAACTCGACGCCGCCCACAGCCTGTACGGCCTGATTTACGCCGTGCATCTGGGCATCGGCGGCGTAGCCTCCACCGATATGGCCGTGCTCATGGGCCTGAACCAGAACGGCCAGAGCATCAACCTCTCCCACGGTTTGCAGGCCCTGGGCGTGACCAGTCCTGAAGCACTGGACCATCACGTGCACCAAAGTCGCCCAAAACTGACCTTCGCCCAGACATTTCCCACGGGCACCCACGCCATGTGGCTGTATTACTGGCTGGCGAGCCAGGGCATTCATCCGTTGCAGGATGTCGACAGCGTGGTCGTCCCCCCGCCGCAAATGATCGCGCACCTGCAAGCCGGGCGCATCGACGGTTTCTGCGTCGGCGAACCGTGGGCTGCCAGTGCGGTGCAACAGAATCTCGGTTTCACCATGGCCACCACCCAGACCATCTGGCCCGACCACCCGGAAAAAGTCCTCGGCTGCACCCGCGCCTTCGTCGAGCAATACCCCAATACCGCCCGGGCCTTGGTGATGGCGATCCTCGAGGCCAGCCGCTTCATCGAAGCCAGCCGCGAAAATCGCCGCAGCACCGCGCAACTGTTGAGCGCCCCCGAATACCTGGATGCCCCGCTCGATTGCATCGAACCGCGCTTGCTCGGTGACTACGCCGACGGCTTGGGCAATCGCTGGCAAGACCCGCACGCGATGCGTTTCCACGGTGGCGGCGTGGTCAATCTGCCGTACTTGTCCGACGGCATGTGGTTCATGACCCAGTTCCGTCGCTGGGGTTTGCTGCGTGACGACCCGGATTACCTCGGCGTGGCCCGCCAAGTCCAGCAACTAGACTTATACCGTGAGGCCGCCACCGCTGTCGGCGTGCCCGCCCGGACTCAGGAAATGCGCAGCAGCCAACTGATCGACGGCAAGATCTGGGACGGTTCGGACCCGGCCGGCTATGCCCGCAGTTTTACGCTGCACGCCATGAGCGACAACGCCCCCCTTCTCGCCAGCCGCTGACAGGAGCCTACGAATATGTTGCGTATCCTGCTGATCAATGACACCGCAAAAAAAGTCGGGCGTCTGAAGGCGGCTCTGACCGAAGCCGGGTTCGAGGTCATCGACGAGTCTGGCCTGACCATCGACCTGCCCGCGCGCGTCGAAACGGTGCGTCCGGACGTGATCCTGATCGATACCGAGTCACCGAGCCGCGATGTGATGGAGCAAGTGGTGCTGGTGACCCGCGACCAACCACGGCCAATCGTGATGTTCACCGACGAGCACGACCCCGGCGTAATGCGCCAGGCAATCAAGTCCGGCGTCAGTGCCTACATCGTTGAAGGTATTCACGCACAACGCTTGCAGCCGATTCTCGATGTGGCCATGGCGCGCTTTGAAAGCGACCAGGCCCTGCGCGCCCAACTGCACGCCCGCGACCAGCAACTGGCCGAGCGCAAGCGCATTGAGCTGGCCAAGGGGCTGCTGATGAAGATGAAGGACTGCAACGAAGAAGAGGCCTACACCCTGATGCGCCGCCAGGCCATGAGCCGCCAGCAAAAACTGATACAGGTGGCGGAGCAAATCATTGCCATGAGTGAGTTGCTTGGCTGAAGGACGCTATCGCGGGCAAGCCTCGATCTCACGTGTTGGCACAGATCTCGCTAAGTAATCCCTGCAAGGTAACCAACGGCGGTTGCCCCACCTACGACAAAGACGTCGCTCACCTCATTCGCCCCCTTTTGCGAATCAGGTAGCGGCGTTTTTCCGTTTTGGCCCCAGAGACCGGGGCTGGTGGTGCGGCCGTTGCGGCGCCCCACCTGCAAGCTCATGACTCCTTCTTGATACGCCTGACAGCTGAGGTGCGCGATGAATTCAAGCTTCTGGAAATCCGGCCATACCCCGACACTGTTCGCAGCCTTCCTCTATTTCGATCTGAGCTTCATGGTCTGGTACCTGCTCGGCCCTCTGGCGGTGCAGATCGCCGCTGACCTGCACCTGACCACCCAACAGCGCGGGCTGGTAGTGGCCACGCCGATTCTGGCCGGCGCCGTATTGCGCTTTGCGATGGGCCTGCTGGCTGATCGCCTGTCGCCAAAAACCGCCGGGATCATCGGCCAGATAATCGTTATCAGCGCCCTGCTCGTTGCCTGGAAAGTCGGCATCCACAGTTACGAGCAAGCGCTGTTGCTGGGCCTGTTCCTCGGCATGGCCGGTGCATCCTTCGCCGTCGCCCTGCCACTGGCCTCGCAATGGTATCCGCCGCAGCACCAAGGCAAAGCCATGGGCATCGCCGGTGCCGGTAACTCGGGCACCGTGCTGGCCGCCCTGATCGCCCCGGTGCTGGCCGCCGCGTTTGGCTGGAGCAACGTGTTCGGCTTCGCCCTGATCCCGTTGATCCTGACCCTGATCGTCTTCGCCTGGCTGGCCAAGAATGCCCCTGAGCGGCCGAAAGCCAAGTCCATGGCCGACTACCTCAAGGCCCTGGGTGACCGCGACAGCTGGTGGTTCATGTTTTTCTACAGCGTGACCTTCGGCGGCTTCATCGGCCTGGCCAGCGCCCTGCCCGGCTACTTCAACGACCAGTACGGCCTTAGCCCGGTGACCGCCGGTTACTACACCGCTGCTTGCGTGTTCGGTGGCAGCCTGATGCGTCCGTTGGGCGGCGCGCTGGCGGATCGCTTCGGCGGGATTCGCACCCTGTTGGCGATGTACACCGTGGCAGCGATCTGCATTGCGACAGTGGGTTTCAATCTGCCGAGTTCCTACGCAGCGTTGGCGCTTTTCGTCTGCACTATGCTCGGTTTAGGTGCAGGTAACGGTGCCGTGTTCCAGTTGGTGCCGCAGCGTTTTCGTCGGGAGATTGGTGTGATGACCGGTTTGATCGGCATGGCCGGCGGCATCGGTGGCTTCGCACTGGCGGCCGGCATGGGCGCGATCAAGCAAAGTACCGGCAGCTATCAAATGGCCTTGTGGTTGTTCGCCAGCCTCGGCGTACTCGCCTGGTTCGGTCTGCACGGGGTGAAACGTCGCTGGAGAACCACTTGGGGTTCGGCAGCCGTCACCGCAGCTCGAGTGTGAGGGCTGAATGAGCCTGCAACTGAGTTTTGCCGAAGCCAGCGCCATCGGGCCTCGCGAAGAGAACCAGGATGCTCTGCGCCTGGTTACTCCGGCCCCGGCACTGGCGGCGAGCAAGGGTTACCTGTTCGCCATCGCCGACGGCGTCAGCCAATGCGCCGACGGCGGTCTCGCGGCCCGTTCGACCTTGCAGGCTTTGGCGCTGGATTATTACGCCACACCGGAAACCTGGGGTGTCGCCCAGGCGCTGGATCGCCTGCTGCTGGCGCAAAACCGCTGGTTGCAGGCCAACGGCGGCGGGCAACCGCTGCTGACCACGGTCAGTGCCTTGGTGATGCGCGGCAGGCGTTTCACTTTGGCGCATGTCGGCGATTGCCGGGTTTACCGCTGGCACGCCGACACCTTGCAACGGGTGAGCGAGGATCACGTCTGGGACCAGCCGGGCATGCAGCATGTGCTCAAGCGGGCCTTGGGGCTGGATCAACATCTGGTGCTGGACTTTCTGGACGGCGAATTGCGCCTGAACGAGAGTTTCGTGCTGCTCAGCGACGGCATCTGGGCCGTGCTGGGCGACACCGCCATCGCGGCGATTCTGCGCGATCAACCTGACCTCAACAGTGCCGCGCAGACCTTGGTCAGCGCCGCGCACCTGGCCGGCAGTCAGGACAATGCCAGCGCCCTGCTGGTGCGGGTCGATGCCCTTGGCGAAACCAGCATTGGCGATGCACTGATTCACCTGCAGCAATGGCCTCTGCCGCCTGCACTGAAACCGGGCCAGACCTTCGAAGGCTGGCAGGTCGAAGGGATTCTCGGCCAGAGCCAGCAATCGCTGCTCTACCGGGTGCGCGATGCACAACAACAGCGCTGGTTGCTGAAAACCTTGCCCGCTGCTCTGCGTGACGATCACCAGGCCGGGCAGGCATTGTTGTCGGAGGAATGGTTTCTCAAGCGCGTGGCCGGTCGGCATTTCCCTGAAGTCCATGCCGCCAGTCAGCGTCAGCATTTGTATTACGTGATGCGTGAATATTCCGGGTCGACCCTGGCTGAGTTGCATGAACGCGTCACAACGCTGCCACTGGCGCAATGGCAGGACCTGGCCGAACGCTTGCTGCGGGCTGTCGGCATCCTGCATCGACGGCAGATTCTGCATCGCGATATCAAACCGGAGAACCTGCTGCTGGGGGACGACGGCGAGTTGCGCCTGCTGGATTTCGGCCTCGCCTACTGTCCGGGGCTGTCCGAAGATCAAGCCTTCGCCCTGCCTGGAACGCCCAGCTATATCGCGCCGGAAGCGTTTCGCGGCGACCCGCCGACACCACAACAGGATCTGTATGCCGTCGGCGTGACCTTGTATTACCTGCTCACCGGGCATTATCCCTACGGCGAAATCGAAGCGTTCCAGCGCCCACGGTTTGGCGTGCCGGTCAGCGCCAGTCGCTACCGACCCGACCTGCCGGAATGGATCGCGCAGAGTCTGGAGCGCGCGGTGGCGGTAGCCCCGGATCAGCGCTTTGAAACGGCAGAAGAATGGTTGCTGGTGTTGGAACAAGGGGAACGACGCAGTTTGAGCGTGCGACCCAGACCGTTGCTGGAGCGCGAGCCGTTGAAGGTTTGGCGGACGTTGGCACTGGTGTCGTTGCTGGTGAACCTGGTGCTGATGTTTTTGCTGTTTCATGGCTAACACCAATCCTTGTAGCAGCTGGCGAAGCCTGCGTTCGGCTGCGAAGTAGTCGCGATTTCAGGCACTGCGGTGTGACAGGTACATCGTGCATGCAGGATTTACGACTGCTTCGCAGCCGAACGCAGGCTTCGCCAGCTGCTACAGGGACCGCGCCAATTGCGGGCAACATGCATTGTTTCGGTGCACAAACATCCCAATCAAATACCGAGACCGCGACCAACCCCAGCAAATTCTGGCGTCTGAAGAACTTGGCACAACCACTGCATTACCTTTCCCAACATACATAAAGCCCGGCCTTCAACGTAGAAGGCTGCGCTGCCCGAGAGAACGGGACAAGGACAAAGGCGTCCTCGCTAGTTAGCTAGCGGGACGCCTTTTTTTGTTTGCGCAAAATTTTGTCGAGCAAGGCCTGAATGCCCTGATGAGGCAGGCCCGAGCTCCCCGGAGAACCTGATGAAAAAACTAAAACTGGTGATGATCGGCAACGGCATGGCCGGGGTTCGTACCCTGGAAGAACTGCTCAAGCTGAGTAATGAGCTGTACGACATCACGGTCTTCGGCGCCGAACCGCATACCAACTACAACCGCATCCTGCTGTCCCCCGTACTGGCCGGCGAACAGACGTTCGAAGAGATCGTGCTCAACGATCTGGACTGGTACCTGGAAAACAACATCAAGCTGCTGCTCAACCGCAAAGTGGTGGAGATCGACCGGGTCAAACGCCGGGTCATCGCCGAAGACGGCACTGAGGCTGAATACGACCGCCTGCTGATTGCCACCGGCTCGACCCCGTTCATCCTGCCGATCCCCGGCAATACCTTGCAGGGCGTGATCGGCTACCGCGACATCGCCGACACTCAGGTGATGATCGACACCGCCAAGACCCACAAGCACGCCGTGGTCATCGGTGGCGGCCTGCTGGGCCTTGAAGCCGCCAACGGCCTGATGCTGCGGGGCATGCACGTCACCGTGGTGCACATCGGCGAATGGCTGCTGGAGCGCCAACTGGACAAAACCAGCGGCCAACTCCTGCAAACCGCCCTGGAAGCCCGTGGCCTGCATTTCCGCCTGTGCGAACAGACCCAGGCCCTGCACGACGCCGGCAATGGCCGGGTCGGCTCAGTGCAGTTCAAGAACGGCGACATCATCCCCGCCGATCTGGTGGTGATGGCCGCCGGCATTCGCCCCAACACCGAACTGGCGGAAAAAGCCGGCATCCCTTGCAGCCGCGGGATTCTGGTCAACGACACGATGCAAACCTACGACCCTCGGGTGTACGCCATCGGTGAATGCGCCAGCCACCGCGGCACCGCCTACGGCTTGGTCGCACCGCTGTTCGAACAAGCCAAGGTGTGCGCCAACCACCTCGCCCAACTGGGCTTCGCCACTTACAAGGGCTCGGTGACGTCGACCAAATTGAAAGTCACCGGCATCGACCTGTTCTCCGCCGGCGACTTCATGGGCGGCGAAGGCACCGAGACCATCACCCTTTCCGACCCGATCGGCGGGGTCTACAAGAAACTGGTGATCAAGGATGACGTGCTGGTCGGCGCCTGTCTGTACGGCGATACGGCAGACGGCGGTTGGTATTTCCGGCAGATCCGTGAGAACCATGCCATCGGCGAGATCCGCGATCATTTGATGTTCGGCGAAAACGCCTTGGGCGACGTAGGACACCAAGGCCAGGACAAAGCCATGAGCATGGCCGACACCGCCGAAGTCTGCGGCTGTAACGGCGTGTGCAAAGGCACCATCGTCAAAGCCATTCAGGAACACGGGCTGTTCAGCGTCGACGACGTGAAGAAACACACCAAGGCCGCCAGCTCCTGCGGCTCTTGTGCCGGCCTCGTCGAACAGATCCTGATCAACACCGTGGGCGGTGCGGCAGACGTCAAACCGAAAAGCGAAAAAGCCATCTGCGGGTGCAGCGACCTCAACCACGGGCAAATCCGCCAGGCCATCCGCGACCAGCATCTGCTGACCATCGCCGGCACCATGAGCTACCTGAACTGGCGCACGCCGAACGGCTGCGCCACCTGCCGCCCGGCGCTCAACTACTACCTGATTTCCACCTGGCCCGGCGAGGCCAAGGACGATCCGCAATCGCGGCTGATCAACGAACGTGCCCACGCCAACATTCAGAAAGACGGTACTTACTCTGTAGTCCCGCGGATGTGGGGCGGTGTGACCAATCCGTCAGAACTGCGGCGCATCGCCGACGTGGCCGACAAGTACAACGTGCCGATGGTCAAGGTCACCGGCGGCCAACGCATCGACTTGCTGGGGATCAAAAAGCAAGACCTGCCGGGTGTCTGGAAAGACCTCGACATGCCGTCCGGCCACGCCTACGGCAAATCCATCCGCACTGTGAAAACCTGCGTTGGCAGCGAGTTCTGCCGCTTCGGCACCCAAAACTCCACGCAACTGGGCATCGAGCTCGAACATGACCTGTTCAACATGTGGTCGCCGCACAAAGTGAAACTGGCCGTCTCCGGCTGCCCACGCAACTGCTCGGAAGCGGGGATCAAGGACGTCGGAATTATCGGCGTGGATTCCGGCTGGGAGATGTACATCGGTGGCAACGGCGGGATCAAGACCGAAGTCGCGGAGTTCTTCGTCAAGCTGAAAACCGCCGAAGAAGTGCGCGAATACAATGGTGCGTTCCTGCAGCTGTACCGCGAAGAAGCCTTCTACCTCGAGCGCACCGTGCATTACCTGCAACGGGTCGGCATGGAACACATCAAGAAAGCTGTGCTGGAAGACCCGGTACGGCGCAAGGCACTCAACGAACGCCTGCAATTCTCCCTGTCGTTCGAACAGGATCCGTGGAAGGAACGCCTCGAGCAACCACTGCTGAAAAAAGAATTCGAGGTCATTCCCGTGAAGAACCTGGAGGTGTCGGCATGAACTGGCTGGATATCTGCGCACTGGAAGAGATCAACACCCTTGGCTCGCGGATCGTCGCCGGCCCGAAAGGTGACATTGCGATTTTTCGTACGAGCGACGATGAGGTTTTCGCCCTCGACGACCGCTGCCCACACAAGGGCGGACCACTGTCCCAAGGCTTGATCTACGGCAAACGGGTCGCCTGCCCACTACACAATTGGCAGATCGATCTGGAAACCGGTGAGGCCCAGGCTCCCGATATCGGCTGCGCCCACCATCACTCGGCACGGGTCGAGAATGGCCGGGTGTTGCTGGCCCTGCGGGAAGCAAGCTGATGGACCGCCAAATCACCGCCTCCACCTGCTGCTACTGCGGGGTCGGCTGCGGCGTGCTGATCGAACACGACGGCGAACGCATCCTCGGCGTCAGTGGCGATCCGGCACACCCGGCCAACTTCGGCAAATTGTGCAGTAAAGGTTCGACCTTGCACCTGACCGGCGACCTGACCGCGCGCGCCCTTTACCCTGAGTTGCGCCTGGGCAAAGGCCTGGCCCGCAGCCGCACCGACTGGGACACCGCCCTCGATCACGCTGCCAATGTATTCGCGCAAACCATCACCGAGCACGGCCCGGACAGCGTCGCGTTCTATATTTCCGGGCAATTGCTGACCGAGGATTACTACGCCTTCAACAAACTGGCGCGGGCGCTGGTGGGCACCAACAACATCGACAGCAATTCACGGCTGTGCATGTCTTCAGCGGTGGTCGGCTACAAGCGCAGCCTCGGCGCCGATGCTCCGCCCTGCAACTACGAAGACCTGGAACTGAGCGACTGCGTGATGATCGTCGGCAGCAACATGGCCTACGCCCACCCGATCCTGTTTCGTCGCCTGGAAGAAGCCAAATCCCATCGTCCGCAGATGAAAGTCATCGTCATCGACCCACGGCGCACTGACACCTGCGATCTGGCTGACCTGCACCTGGCGATTCTGCCCGGTACCGATGTCGCGTTGTTCCATGGGATTTTGCACTTGCTGCTGTGGGAAGACTGGATCGACCGCGACTTCATCAAGGCCCACACCGAAGGCCTGGCCGAGCTGAAAAAGCTGGTGCGCGACTACACCCCGACAATGGTTTCGCAACTCTGTGGCATCAGCGTCGAGCAACTGCACCAATGCGCGGAATGGGTCGGCACGTCACCGAGCTTTCTGTCGCTGTGGTGCATGGGGCTGAATCAGTCCACCGCCGGCAGCGCGAAGAACAGCGCGCTGATCAACCTGCACTTGGCTACCGGGCAAATCGGCCGGCCCGGTGCAGGACCTTTCTCGCTGACCGGTCAGCCCAATGCCATGGGCGGCCGGGAAACCGGCAGCTTGTCGAATCTGCTGCCAGGCCATCGCGAAGCGGCCAATGCCGAGCACCGCGCGCAAGTGGCCGCCTACTGGGGCGTCGATCAACTGCCCGAAAACACCGGGCTCACGGCCGTCGAACTGTTCGAGCAGATGCGCAGCGGCAAGATCAAAGCCCTGTGGATTGCCTGCACCAACCCTGCCCAGTCGCTGCCGGACCAGACCACTGTGCGCGAGGCACTGCAAGCCTGCCCGTTCGTGGTGTTGCAGGAAGCCTTCCACACCACCGAAACCGCCGCATTCGCCGACCTGTTGCTGCCCGCCGCCAGTTGGGGTGAAAAGGACGGCACGGTTACCAACTCCGAGCGACGCATTTCCCACGTCCGCCGAGCCATCGGCGCCCCCGGTGAAGCACGGCCCGATTGGGCGATCACGGTGGATTTCGCACAGCGTCTGGAAAAACACCTGCGTCCCGGAGCCTCCAGCCTGTTTGCCTTTGAAACCCCGGCACAGGTCTTCGACGAATACAAACAACTGACTCGCGGCCGCGACCTCGACCTGTCCGGGATCAGTCATGAGTTGATCGACCAGCTCGGTCCGCAGCAATGGCCTTTCCCCACCGGAGCCCGCGAAGGCACTGCGCGGTTGTACCTTGACGGGGTTTTCCCGACCGCCAGCGGGCGTGCGCAGTTCGTGACAGACCCGTATCGCGCCGCCAAGGAGCAACGCGATGCACGCTTCCCGCTGACCCTGATCACCGGCCGCCTGCGCGACCAATGGCACGGCATGAGCCGCACCGGCACCGCCGCGCAATTGTTCGGCCATGTCAGCGAAGCCGTGCTGAGCCTGCACCCGGACGAGCTGCGTCGGCATCGCCTGCAACCTGGCGACCTGATCAATCTGAAAAGCCGCCGGGGCGCGGTGATCCTGCCGGTCAGCAGCGACGACAGCGTACGTCCGGGCCAGGCCTTCCTGCCGATGCATTGGGGCGACCGTTTTCTCAAGGGCGGCGTGAATACCCTCACCCTTCCCGCCTTCGATCCATTGTCGAAACAGCCGGAACTCAAACATAGCGGCGTGCGACTCGAGCCTGTGAATTTGCCCTGGCAGCTTTTCGCCCTGATTGAAGGCGATGTTCAACAGCATCTGGAGACACTGCGACCACTCTGTGAGGCGTTTTCCTACGCCAGCCTCAGCCTCGCCGGCCGTGAACGCCCTGCACTGCTGATACGCGCTGCCAGCGCCACCGCGCCAGAGCCACAGCTATTGCGTGATATCGATCAATGCCTGGGGCTCAACGATGGCCCGGTGTTGGCCTATGACGATCCCCGGCGCTCGATCGGTAAGCGGGTTCGTATCGAAAACAGCCGGATCACCGCGATTCGCCTGGCCGGTGAAACGCTCGCCCAGCACTGGCTGCAAAGCCTGTGGCTCGAAGGTCGCGCCGACGAACAACTGCGCCGTTGGCTGCTGGCACCCTTGAGTGCGCCACCAGGCAACACTGGCGCCCCGGCATCCGACAGCAAAACCCTGTGCAACTGCATGAACGTCAGCCAGAACGCAGTCTGCGCCGGCATCAGCCGTGGCCTGGACTTGCAGGGCTTGAAACAAGAATTGGGCTGCGGCACGCAATGCGGCTCCTGCGTCCCGGAAATCAAGCGTTTGCTGGCCGCCACCGCGCAGCCAGTCGCCGTCACCTCGTGAGGAAAACACTATGAACGCAAAAGTCTGGCTGGTGGGTGCGGGTCCCGGCGATCCGGAATTGCTGACCCTCAAGGCGGTTCGCGCGTTGCGCGAAGCGGACGTGGTGTTGATCGACGATCTGGTCAATCCTGCGGTGTTGGAGCATTGCTCGAATGCCCGGATTATTCCTGTGGGCAAGCGCGGTGGCTGTCGCTCCACGCCTCAAGCCTTCATTCATCGCCTGATGCTGCGTTATACCCGCCACGGCAAATGCGTGGTGCGGCTCAAGGGTGGCGATCCGTGCATCTTCGGGCGCGGTGGTGAAGAGGCGCAGTGGTTGCGTGAACGTGGCGTCAAGGTTGAGCTGGTCAATGGCATCACCGCTGGCCTTGCCGGCGCGACCCAATGCGATATTCCGCTGACGCTGCGGGGCGTCGCCCGTGGCGTGACACTGGTCACGGCCCACACTCAGGATGACAGCAGCCTGAACTGGCAGGCCCTGGCTCAAGGCGGCACCACGTTGGTGATCTACATGGGTGTCGCAAAACTGAGCGAGATTCGTGAGCAACTGCTGGCCGGAGGTATGGCAGCGGATACACCGGTGGCAATGATTGAAAACGCTTCGCTGCCGTACCAACGGGAATGTCGGAGTGACCTGACAGCGATGGAAGAGGATGCCCTCAGCTTTCAGTTGAAAAGCCCGGCGATCCTGGTGATCGGTGCCGTGGCAGCCTGTGCAACTTCATCTCTGTGGGAGCGTGGGTTGCCCGCGATGACGGCCGATCAATCAGCCTGAACCCTACCTATCGCCCCCACTTCACCAAATCGCAGACAAAGAAAAGCCCGGCCTAAGCCGGGCTTTTCTTGAGCTGCGAGCTAATTACTTAGCTGCTGCTTCAACCTTCGCTTCTACGCGACGGTTTACAGCGCGACCAGCTTCAGTGGCGTTGTCAGCAACTGGGCGGGATTCGCCGTAGCCAACAGACTGAACGCGGGACGGCGAAACACCGTACTGGTTGGTCAGAACTTGCTTAACGGCGTTTGCACGACGCTCGGACAGTTTCTGGTTGTAAGCGTCAGGACCGACGGAGTCAGTGTGACCTTCAACAACAGTAGTGGTGGATGGGTACTGCTTCATGAAGTCAGCCAGGTTTTTGATGTCGCCGTAGCTGTTAGGCTTGACTACCGACTTGTTGAAGTCGAATTTCACGTCCAGCTCAACACGAACAACTTCAGCAACTGCTGGGCAGCCATCAGCGTCAACAGTTACGTTGGCTGGGGTGTCTGGGCACTTGTCAACGTTGTCGCAAACGCCATCGTTGTCGCTGTCGGAGCAAACTTCAGCCGGTGCTGGAACTGGAGCAGCAGCAGGCTTGGAGCCGCCACCGAAGTTCACACCGATACCGACGCTAGGAGCCCACTCGGTGTCGCCCTGGTCGATGTTGTACTGAGCTTCAACGCCAGCACGGGCGTAGAAGTTTTCAGTGAAGTACAGCTTGGCACCGCCGCCAACGTTGGCGAAAGTGGAGCGGTTACGACCCGAACCGTTCTGGCCAATGCTCTGGTCCGAGAAACCGGCAGAAACGTATGGACGGATCATGTCGCCTGGGTTGTTGAAGTGGTACAGAGCGTCCAGAGCGGTATCAGCGCCCTTTACGTTGCGACCATCATCTGCACGTACGTTGTGCACTTCGTCGTAGGCCAGACGCAGTTCTACGTCGTCGGTCAGGAAGTAACCAACCGAGCCGCCGAACAGGTTGCCGTTGTTCTTGAAGTTACGATCGCTGTCGTACTGTTCTTTCTTGGCGAAGCCTTCGATTTCAACTGCGCCTTGGCCTTGTGCCAGCGCGCCGAACGAAGTAGCGGCAATAAGAGAACCAATGGCCAAGCCCAAGGTGTTTTTCAGTTTCATCCGTTAAATCCCCATCTGGTGATTGTGAAGCAGTCCCGCAAACCGGGGGACAACTCGGCGGCAAGTCTATCAGAACTTGCCTACACGTAAGAGATATTTGCGCCAAACTAAGTTTCGGCAATGCCTGCAAATTTCTCACGCAATTTGTCTAGAGCGCGTTTGTACCGCATTTTTGTTGCACTCAAACCCATGTGCATGATGTCTGCGATCTCCTGAAACTCCAGCTCTGCGACAAAACGTAGCACCAGAATTTCACGGTCAATCGGGTTCACATACACCAGCCAGCGATCAAGTCCGCCCTTCTCCTCGGGTTTCGGCGCCTTTTCTTCAGACGCTTCCTCGAGGGGGTCCAGACTCAAAGCGTCCATCAAGCGACGCTTACGCCGTTCCTTCCGATACTGTGTGATGCACTCGTTGTACGTAATGCTGTAGAGCCACGTTTTGAACTTCGATTTGCCCTCGAAGTTCTTCAGGCCGTACAGCACCTTCAACATCACTTCCTGACAGACATCGTCTGCATCACGATCGTTCCCCAGATACCGTGCACAAACGTTAAATAATGTTCGCTGGTAACGCCGCATCAGTTCTTCATAGGCGCGCGTTACGTGAAACAGCTCGGAGTGCGAGCGCGCGACCAACTCCTCATCAGAGAGCTCGCGGGGGTCGTAGCGCGTGGAGAGCGATTGAGCTTTATTCAAAACAAGTCGGGCCGACAGTCAGGTCAATGTCCGCCGCTGCCCTTCAGGGCAATTTGCGGCGGCATACATTAGCAGGATTTGCCGGGTTAGCGGCTACTCACATGCTGCTCCAGGAGAATCCGATTCGAGAGAGAGACTAGCTCACCCTCGTCGGTCAGCACCGTGGTTTTCACCGTGCCGATCTCTTCGATCTGCCCTTCGACCTCGCCAACACGCACTTGTTGCCCAACCTGATACAACTCACGCACATAGATTCCCGCAAGAATCTGACCAGCAATTTCCCGGCTTCCCAACCCCATGGCCAGCGCAACCGCCAGACCAACGGTAATCAAGACGATCACAATCACGTGGTTGAGCAGGTCTGTCTTGACCTCCAACTGGCTGATCGCAACCGAAATACTGATGATGATCACCAGGCCCTGGGCAATCCGCCCCAGTCCCGCGGCGTAATCCAGCCCTACGCCTTCTGCCGCGCCACGCACCAACCCATTGGCCAGTTGCGCCAGCAAGACACCTACCAGCAGCACCAGCGCCGCGCCGAATACTTTCGGAACATACAACGCCAGCATGTCCAGCGTAGCCGAAACTCGTTCAAGTCCAAGGGATTCTGCGGCAGAAACGAGAAAAATCAGCAGGACGAACCAGTAAACAATTTTGCCGATCAGCGTCGAAATAGGCACCTGGAGGCCGGCGCGGGACAGCAATTTGGTCAGTCCGGTGCCGCCCATCAGGCGATCAAGGCCCAATTTGGCGAGCAATTTTGAGAGCAGCGTGTCCAGCAGCTTGGCCACGACAAAACCCAGCAGCAGCACAACCAGTGCGCCAAACAGGTTCGGAATGAAGTTCGCAACTTTGGTCCACAACGCAGTCATTGCAGTGACGAGGCTCTGAGTCCAGAGATCAAGTTCCATATTCAATCAGCCTTATCAGCAGTGCGAGCGGTAGGTTTACGCAGACGAGAAACCGGCGCGACATGGGCCGATCCGTTATTCAGGGCAATCATCAGCGCGGGCAGCCAACGGCCCAGCAGGCTGAACAGATCACCGGCACCGACCTGGCGGTTGGCGGTTTTCAGTACACGCCCCAGACAGGCATCGTCGTCACGGCTGGACGGCGATGCTTTGAGCATGTCACGCAAAGACTGTTCAAACGGATCGTGCATACGCACCTCTCGTGATGTCTGTCAAAGACGCGGTTAAATTTGGTCGGGTCACATGGCTCATCGTCAGACCCAGCGCAAACGTCGGAATAACCACCACTGCCCCAGCGCTACCAAGATCATCAACAGGCAGGCGATCAGGAAGCCGTAGGGGCTGGCAGAGAACGGAATACCGCCGACGTTGATGCCCAAAAGACCGGTCAGAAAACTCATCGGCAAAAAGATCCCGGTGATGATCCCGAAGCGGTACATCGTGCGGTTCATGCGCACGCTCAAACGCCGGTCTTCAGCCTCCAGGACCAGCCCCACGCGCTCCCGGGTCAACTCCAGTTCCTCGAGATACCGGGTCAGGCTGTTGTTCAATTCGTTCCAGTAATCGCCATCGTCTTCGCAGAACCACGGCAGTTTTATCCGCGTCAGCTGACCGAAAATATCCCGCTGCGGCGCCAGAAAACGCTTCAGTCCAGCGGCTCTGCGGCGGATGTGCAAAATGGCGCCATGTTCGGGAGTATACCGTTCGTCGGCATCGAGCTTTTCTTCCTCCTCATCGACCACCTCGGAGAGGCAAGCGACCAGATCCTGCACCTTGTTGGTCAGGTATTGCGCCATATAGAGGATCAGTTCGGAAGCTGTTCTAGGCCCCTTGCCCTCGGCCAGTTGCACCAGCAGCTCATCGGTGGCGCGCAACGGTCGCAGACGCAGGGAAATCACCCGTTGGGCCGAACCGAAGATCCGCACTGAGACCATGTCTTCCGGCTCCGCGCCCGGGTTCAGGTTGACCCCACGCAAAAACAGCAGCAGTTCAGAGTCCGGCAGCGGTAAAAGACGCGGTCGGGTGTTCTCTTCCAGCAACAAATCGCAACTAAATTCACTCAGCCCGCTGGATTTGCGCAGCCAGGTCTGGGTTTGCGGGTGACTGCGATCCCAGTGCAGCCACAGGCTTTCATGGGCCTGCAGCTGCAAGTCATCGAGTTCAGTCCGGGCTATCGAACGCGCACCGCCTTTACCGTCCAGCACCAGAGCATGCACCAGCCCCCACTGCGCGTTTTCTTCCTCGAACATCCTCACCCCTATTCTTGAAACAAAAAGCCAGCAGCGCTTATTCAGGCATTTTCAGCGGGCTTGGCGAGACGATCACGCCGTTGTTGTCCGCATAAACGTAGTGGCCCGGGTGAAAGGTCACGCCCGCGAAGGTCACGGCAACGTTGAGATCGCCAACACCGCGCCTGTCGGTTTTCATCGGGTGACTGGCCAGGGCCTGAACCCCCAGATCAGTTTGCGCGATGACGTCGACGTCGCGGATGCAACCGTAGATCACCAGCCCTTCCCAACCGTTGTTCGCGGCTTTCTCGGCCAGCATGTCGCCCAACAGCGCGCGGCGCAGGGAACCGCCACCGTCGACCACCAGCACCTTGCCGTTGCCCTTGAGCTCGACTTGCTCCTTGACCCGCGAGTTGTCTTCGAAACATTTGATGGTCACGATTTCGCCGCCGAAAGAATCACGGCCGCCGAAATTGCTGAACATCGGTTCCAGCACCTGCACCAGCTCCGGATAGGCGTCGCACAGGTCAGGCGTGAGGTAATGATTCATCGAGAAACTCCTGTAACAAGGAAGACAATCGAGTATGCAGCATACTCGGGCCAAGGCTGGACGGTTGCAAATCGCTCCGCTCGCACGAACCCAGCGACCGCATCAGTCACTCAAAGTGACCAGAACCACTCAATGCGTCACATATTAGCCGCAAGCCGACCAGAGAGAAATGCCCTTGTTAGAGCATCAGGCTCAAATCGCTGTGGCCAAATCCGGCTTTTCACCCAGTAAAGGCGTTTGTTGATCCGCCAGCCAGCGCGCTACCAACGGCCAGACTTCAGCCTGTGCAGCCTTGCTGACCAGCATTTCCACGTGACCGAAATTATCGCCAAAGCCGTGCTCGCGGCCAAGGGTGATGAACTGCTTGTGCTCGGAGCCGACTTGATCGAACAGCTTATGGCAGGCCCAGGTCGGGTCCTGATGATCGCCCGCGGCACTCACGGCCAGCACCGGCAATTGCACCTCGGCCAACCCCGCCCACCAGTCTTTGTCGGCATCGCCGAAGCGGCCGAACAGCCCGTACCAACGCATGCTTTCCAGGGCCAGGCCTATCGGCTCGTCCTCCGGGCCGCGTTTGAGCCGTGAGCCCGACAGTTGGGCAAAACGCTTGAGAATGAAGCGCCCGCTCCACTCCACTGGTGGAAACTTCAACGGCCAGTAAGTACGGCTGACTTGCGTGCCGAAAAACGCCGCAGAAGCCACGGCGGGCTCGCCCAGGTACTGGCCGCCCAACGCCGCGGCGAGGGTAATGCCGCCCAGCGAATGGCCGATCCAGTGCGGGATCTGGCCGCTTTGCTCGCGCACGAACGCGCCAATGGCCGGCAAATCGTAACGCGCATAGTCGGCGACGCTGTTCTGGCGATAGTTCTGGTTGCGCTGAGACAGGCCGTGACCGCGCATTTCCGGAATCCACACATCGAATCCCAGACGCGTCAGGTAAGCGCCCAGGCCCAAACCTTTGGGAGAAAACCAGAACCGCCGATTGGAAAAGCTGCCGTGCAGCAGAATCACCGGCACGCCACGCACCGCCGGCTCATCGGCCAGGCCCAGGCGTGTCACAGCCAGCTCAACGGTGCCGTCGGGGCTGTTGCCGGGTTTCAAACGATAGACGTCTTCGCTCAGATCGCCGCGCCGCTCGGCGCTGATCAGGGCGACAGGAAATAGGTTGCTGCTACTTTGCATATGCTCTTGCACAAAAAAGGGCGGCATCCAGAGGAGCCCGCCCTACTTGAATCTCTGAAAGGGCCGATCACAGATCGGCCCTTTCACTCACACCATCAAGCCGAAGCCTGACCTTCAGCCAGGAAGAACCAGGTTTCCAGTACGGAATCGGGGTTCAGCGAAACGCTTTCGATGCCCTGCTCCATCAGCCACTTGGCCAGGTCCGGGTGGTCCGAAGGGCCCTGACCGCAGATGCCGATGTACTTGCCGGCCTTGTTGCACGCGGCAATGGCGTTGGCCAGCAGTTTCTTGACTGCAGGGTTACGCTCGTCGAACAGGTGCGCGATGATCCCGGAGTCACGGTCCAGGCCCAGTGTGAGCTGGGTCAGGTCGTTGGAGCCGATGGAGAAACCGTCGAAGAACTCGAGGAATTCTTCAGCCAGGATCGCGTTGGACGGCAGTTCGCACATCATGATCACGCGCAGACCGTTGTCGCCACGGGCCAGACCGTTTTCAGCCAGCAGATCGACCACCTGGCTCGCTTCGCCCAGGGTACGGACGAACGGCACCATGATCTCAACGTTGGTCAGGCCCATCTCGTTACGCACGCGCTTGAGGGCGCGGCACTCGAGCTCGAAGCAGTCACGGAACGATTCGCTGATGTAACGCGAAGCGCCACGGAAGCCCAGCATCGGGTTTTCTTCTTCCGGCTCGTAGAGTTTGCCGCCGATCAGGTTCGCGTATTCGTTGGACTTGAAGTCCGACAGACGCACGATGACCTTTTTCGGCCAGAACGCTGCCGCCAGGGTGCTGATGCCTTCGACCAGTTTGTCGACATAGAAGCCGACCGGGTCGTTGTAACCGGCAATGCGCTTGTCGACGCTGTCCTTGATTTCCTGCGGCAGGCCGCCGTAGTTCAACAACGCCTTGGGGTGCACCCCGATCATGCGGTTGATGATGAACTCCAGACGGGCCAGGCCCACACCGGCGTTCGGCAGTTGCGCGAAGTCGAAGGCGCGGTCCGGGTTGCCGACGTTCATCATGATCTTGAACGGCAGCTCCGGCATGGCATCCACGGAGTTTTTCTTGATGTCGAAGCCCAGTTCGCCTTCGAAGATGTAACCGGTGTCGCCTTCAGCGCAGGAAACGGTCACGCCCTGGCCGTCTTTCAACAGCTGGGTGGCGTTGCCGCAACCGACCACGGCCGGGATGCCCAGCTCGCGAGCGATGATCGCCGCGTGGCAGGTACGGCCGCCACGGTTGGTGACGATGGCGCTGGCGCGCTTCATGACCGGTTCCCAGTCCGGGTCGGTCATGTCGGAAACCAGCACGTCGCCCGGCTGGACTTTGTCCATCTCGGACACGTCCTTGATGATCCGCACCTTGCCGGCGCCGATGCGCTGGCCGATGGCACGACCTTCCACCAGCACGGTGCCGGTTTCTTTCAACAGGTAACGTTCCATGACGTTGGCCTGGGTGCGGCTCTTCACGGTTTCCGGACGGGCCTGCACGATGTAGAGCTTGCCGTCGTCGCCGTCTTTGGCCCATTCGATGTCCATCGGGCACTTGTAGTGCTTCTCGATGATCATCGCCTGCTTGGCCAGTTCGCTGACTTCGGCGTCGGTCAGGCAGAAACGTGCGCGATCAGCCTTGTCCACGTCGACGGTCTTGACCGATTTACCAGCCTTGGCTTCGTCGCCGTAGATCATCTTGATGGCTTTGCTGCCCAGGTTGCGACGCAGGATGGCCGGGCGGCCGGCTTCCAGCGTGCCTTTGTGGACGTAGAACTCATCCGGGTTCACCGCGCCTTGTACGACGGTTTCACCCAGGCCGTAGGCGCCGGTGATGAACACCACGTCACGGAAGCCCGATTCGGTATCGAGGGTGAACATCACGCCGGCGGTGCCGGTTTCGGAGCGGACCATGCGCTGCACGCCAGCCGACAGGGCCACCAGCTTGTGGTCGAAGCCCTGGTGGACGCGGTAGGAAATGGCGCGATCGTTGAACAGTGAAGCGAACACCTCTTTGGCGGCGCGAATGACGTTTTCGACACCACGGATGTTCAGGAAGGTTTCCTGCTGGCCGGCGAAGGAAGCGTCCGGCAGGTCTTCGGCGGTAGCGGAAGAGCGCACGGCCACGGCCATGTCAGGGTTGCCGGCCGACAGCGTGGCGAACGCGGTGCGGATCTCGGCGTTGAGCTTCTCGGGGAACTCGGCTTCCATGATCCATTGACGGATCTGGGCGCCGGTCTTGGCCAAGGCGTTTACATCATCGACGTCCAGGGCGTCGAGGGCGGCGTGGATCTGATCGTTCAGGCCGCTCAGTTCCAGAAAATCACGATAAGCCTGAGCTGTCGTGGCAAAGCCACCTGGCACCGATACACCGGCGCCTGCAAGGTTACTGATCATCTCGCCCAGGGATGCGTTCTTGCCCCCCACATGCTCTACATCATGGACGCCGAGCTTATCGAGGGAAACTACGTACTCTACCAAGGTGATCTCTCCACTAACTGTGTTGGAAAAGCTCAGAAGCCGGCGACTCGGGGGAGCCTTTGCCGGCTGTATGGCCTGGACCTGGAAAATAAGTGAGAATGCGGGCCATCGGTGGCCGACAAATCGCGCCTACTATATCCAAGAATCGTCACTAGCTTAAGGCCCAAGGTGCAAATGAAACGATCTGCTTTCTTTATCTCCGATGGCACCGGCATTACCGCCGAAACCCTCGGCCAAAGCCTGCTGGCGCAGTTCGAAAACATTACCTTCAGCAAAATCATACGACCGTATATCGACGACGTAGATAAAGCGCGGGCCATGGTACAACAAATCAACAAAGCCGCCGAAAACGATGGTTTTCGTCCGATTATTTTCGACACCATTGTCAATCAGGACATTCGTGAGATTCTCGCAACGTCGAATGGTTTCATGATCGACATTTTCTCGACCTTCCTGGCGCCCCTTGAACAGGAGCTGACCGAGCATTCTTCCTACACCGTCGGCAAATCCCACTCCATCGGCCATAACTCCAATTACATGGAGCGCATCGAGGCGGTGAACTTCGCCCTCGACAATGACGATGGCGCCCGCACGCACTATTACGACAAAGCTGACCTGATACTAGTAGGCGTGTCGCGATGCGGCAAAACACCGACGTGTTTGTACATGGCCATGCAATTCGGCATCCGCGCAGCCAACTATCCGCTGACCGAAGACGACATGGAGCGTCTGCAACTGCCGACCGCCCTGCGCGCCCACCAGCACAAGCTGTTCGGCCTGACCATCGATCCGGACCGCCTCACCGCAATCCGCAACGAACGCAAGCCCAACAGCCGCTATTCGAGCTACGCGCAGTGCGAATTCGAAGTGCGCGAGGTGGAGAATCTGTTCCGACGCGAGAACATTCCCCACATCAATTCAACGCATTTCTCCGTGGAAGAGATTTCGGCGAAGATTCTGGTGGAAAAAGGTGTGGAGCGGCGGTTCAAGTAGCTTCCCGGCGCCTGCTCCACCGCCTTCGCGGGCAAGCCTTGCTCCTACAGGGTTCGGTGTGAATCACGTGACCTGTAGGAGCCAGGCTTGCCCGCGAAGAACGATAACGCGGCCAGCTAGATCACAAACAAATCCACAAACCGGTTCACCGGCGTCGCCTCAAGTGCTGCCGGGTCCTTGCACAGCGCAAGGATCTCGGCACTCCGCTGAGCCGTGAAGCGCGTCGCCAGGTTGGCCTTGAACTTGTCTTCCAGCAACGGAATGCCATCAGCACGGCGCCGGCGATGACCAATCGGGTACTCCACCACCACGTTATCGGTGCTGGAACCATCCTTGAAGAACACCTGCAGCGCATTGGCGATGGAGCGTTTGTCCGGTTCCAGGTATTCGCGGGTGAAACGCGGGTCTTCGACAATGACCATCTTGTCGCGTAGCACATCGATAATCGGGTGCGCGGCGTGGAAGTCGTCTTCGTACTGCTCAGCTACCAGATTGCCGAATACCAGAGGCACGGCGGTCATGTACTGGAGGCAGTGATCGCGGTCCGCGGCGTTGGCCAGCGGGCCGACCTTGGAGATGATACGGATCGCTGATTCGTGGGTGGTGATAACGATCCTGTCGATTTCATGCAGGCGATTCCTGACCAATGGATGCAGGGTGACGGCTGCTTCGCAGGCCGTTTGCGCGTGGAACTCGGCGGGAAAGCTGATCTTGAACAGCACGTTTTCCATCACATAGCTGCCGAACGGCCGGGAAAAACTGAAAGCACGCTTGCCTTCAGGCTTGAGCCCCAGGTCGTTGTTGGTGTGGCTGAACAGTACATCGTAGAAACCCCATTGCTTGGCGGTCAGTACGCCGGGGATGCCCATCTCACCATGCATCGCAATGTCCGCCAGACGCACGCCCCGACTGGTCGCATCTCCGGCCGCCCAGGATTTACGCGATCCGGCGTTCGGCGCATGCCGGTAAGTGCGCAGCGCCTGGCCGTCGGCAAAGGCATGGGACAACGCCGACAGCAGTTGCTCGCGATTGGCGCCCATGAGTTTGGCAGTGACGGCGGTCGAGGCGACTTTCACCAGAATCACGTGATCGAGACCGACGCGGTTGAACGAATTTTCCAGGGCGATCACGCCCTGAATCTCGTGCGCCATGATCATGGCTTCCAGCACAGCGCGAATGGTCAACGGGGCGTCGCCATTGGCCAGGCGCTTTTGCGACAGGTGGTCGGCCACCGCGAGAATACCGCCGAGGTTATCGGACGGATGCCCCCATTCGGCGGCGAGCCAGGTGTCGTTGTAATCGAGCCAGCGGACGATGCAACCGATGTCCCAAGCGGCCTTGACCGGGTCGAGACGATAGCTGGTGCCGGGCACGCGGGCGCCGCAGGGGACGACAGTGCCTTCGACGATAGGACCCAGGTGTTTGGTGCATTCGGGGAAACGCAGCGCCAGTAAGCCGCAGCCAAGGGTGTCCATCAGGCAATTGCGGGCAGTATCAAGCGCCTCGGGCGACTGGATGGTGAAATTGAGGACGTAGTCGGCGATGTCCTGCAGAACCGTGTCGTAGTCGGGGCGGGTGTTCAGGTCGACGTTGGCGCTCATGTTCGATTCACTCTTGAAGTGGTTCGTTGATGGGACCTCGGTTCAGGGTAGTCTCAGTCGGTACAACACTCTTGTTTTGGAAATGCATCACCTGTGGGAGCGGCGCTTCCACAGGGATTTGTGTATGCCTGGATTGAGGTTAGAAACAATCCCCCGGCACACGGACATATCCTTCCATCAACACCCGCGCACTGCGGCTCATGATGGCTTTTTTCACCGTCCACTCACCGTTGACCTGAGCGGCCTCGGCGCCCACGCGCAAGGTGCCGGACGGATGACCGAAGCGCACGGCGTTGCGTTCAATGCCGCCCGCCGCCAGATTGACCAGCGTGCCGGAAATCGCCGCCGCCGTGCCGATCGCCACCGCGGCCGTGCCCATCATGGCGTGGTGCAGCTTGCCCATGGACAGCGCGCGCACCAGCAGGTCGATGTCGGTGGCTGCGATTTTCTTGCCGCTGGACGCAATGTAATCCGCAGGTTTGGCGACGAACGCGACCTTCGGCGTGTGCTGGCGCTTGGCGGCTTCATCCAGGTGTTCAATCAGCCCCATGCGCAGCGCACCGTAAGCGCGGATGGTTTCGAACATTGCCAAAGCCTCCAGGTCACTGTTGATCGCGCCCTGCAACTCGGTGCCGGTGTAGCCGATGTCTTCGGCATTGATGAATATGGTCGGGATGCCAGCGTTGATCAGGGTAGCCTTGAGCGTGCCGACACCTGGCACTTCAAGGTCGTCCACCAGATTGCCGGTGGGGAACATCGAGCCACCGCCACCCTCTTCTTCCGCCGCCGGATCCATGAATTCGAGCTGCACTTCGGCGGCCGGAAAGGTCACGCCGTCGAGTTCGAAATCACCGGTTTCCTGCACCTCGCCATTGGTGATCGGGACATGAGCGATGATGGTCTTGCCGATGTTGGCCTGCCACACGCGCACCACCGCCACACCGTTGTGCGGAATGCGGCTGGCATCCACCAGGCCATTGCTGACGGCGAACGAACCGACCGCCGCCGACAGGTTGCCGCAGTTGCCGCTCCAGTCGACGAAAGGTTTGTCGATGGCGACCTGACCGAACAGGTAATCGACGTCGTGATCGGCCTTGATGCTTTTCGACAGGATCACGGTTTTGCTGGTGCTGGATGTCGCGCCGCCCATGCCGTCGATTTGCTTCTCGTACGGATCGGGACTGCCGATCACGCGCAGCAACAAGGCATCGCGGGCGGTGCCTGGCATCTGCGCCGCTTCGGGCAAATCCTTGAGGCTGAAGAACACGCCTTTGCTGGTGCCGCCGCGCATGTAGGTGGCAGGGATTTTTATCTGAGATGCGTGAGCCATATTGATCCTGTATGGCCAGCGCGGGACTTGAAATCCCGCGCGGCTCGTCGTGTTAAACGGCAACCGCCGACTCTTCGAGGAAGTCCTGAGCGAAACGCTGCAACACGCCGCCGGCCTCGTAGATCGACACTTCTTCGGCGGTGTCGAGGCGGCAGGTCACCGGCACTTCGACGCGTTCACCGTTCTTGCGGTTGATCACCAGCGTCAACGTCGCGCGCGGGGTGCGATCGCCGATCACGTCATAGGTTTCGCTGCCATCTATCCCTAAGGTTTTACGATTGGTACCCGGCAGGAACTCCAGCGGCAACACGCCCATGCCCACCAGGTTGGTGCGGTGAATGCGCTCGAAACCTTCGGCGGCAATCGCTTCCACCCCCGCCAGACGCACGCCTTTGGCCGCCCAGTCCCGGGACGAACCCTGGCCATAGTCGGCACCGGCAATGATGATCAGCGGCTGCTTGCGTTCCATGTAGGTTTCGATGGCTTCCCACATGCGCATCACTTTGCCTTCCGGCTCCACGCGGGCAAGAGAACCCTGCTTGACCTTGCCGTTTTCCTGCACCATTTCATTGAACAGTTTCGGGTTGGCGAAGGTTGCGCGCTGCGCGGTCAAGTGGTCGCCGCGGTGCGTGGCGTAGGAGTTGAAGTCCTCTTCCGGCAGGCCCATTTTCGCCAGGTACTCACCCGCCGCGCTGTCGAGCATGATCGCGTTCGAAGGCGACAGGTGATCGGTGGTGATGTTGTCCGGCAGCACCGCCAGCGGGCGCATGCCCTTGAGCGGACGCGCGCCGGCCAGCGCGCCTTCCCAGTACGGCGGACGACGGATGTAGGTGCTCATCTCGCGCCAGTCGTACAGCGGCGTGACTTTCGGGCCGGTATCTTCGTGGATGGCGAACATCGGAATGTACACCTGGCGGAACTGCTCCGGCTTGACCGAGGCCTTGACCACCGCGTCGACTTCTTCGTCGCTCGGCCAGATGTCTTTCAGGCGGATTTCCTTGCCATCGACCACGCCCAGTACATCTTTTTCGATGTCGAAACGGATGGTGCCGGCGATGGCATAAGCCACCACCAATGGCGGCGATGCGAGGAACGCCTGCTTGGCGTACGGGTGAATCCGCCCGTCGAAGTTGCGGTTGCCGGAGAGTACGGCGGTGGCGTACAGGTCGCGGTCGATGATCTCTTGCTGGATCACCGGATCCAGCGCACCAGACATGCCGTTGCAGGTAGTGCAAGCGAAGGCCACGACGCCGAAGCCGAGTTGCTCCAGCTCTTTGGTCAGGCCGGCTTCATCCAGATACAGCGCCACGGTTTTCGAACCGGGTGCCAGGGACGACTTGACCCATGGCTTGCGGGTCAGCCCAAGCTTGTTGGCATTGCGCGCCAGCAGGCCGGCGGCAATGACGTTGCGCGGGTTGCTGGTGTTGGTGCAACTGGTGATGGCAGCGATGATCACCGCGCCGTCCGGCATCTGGCCGGGCACATCTTCCCACTGGCCGGAGATGCCTTTGGCAGCCAGATCCGAGGTCGCAACACGCGCATGCGGGTTGCTCGGGCCTGCCATGTTGCGCACCACCGAGGACAGGTCGAAGCTCAGCCCACGCTCGTACTGCGCGCCTTTGAGGCTGTCGGCCCACAGGCCGGTCTGTTTGGCGTAGTTCTCGACCAGTTGCACTTGCTCGTCTTCACGGCCGGTGAGTTTCAGGTAGTCGATGGTCTGCTGGTCGATGTAGAACATTGCCGCAGTGGCGCCGTATTCCGGGGCCATGTTGGAAATGGTCGCGCGGTCGCCGAGGGTGAGGTTTGACGCGCCTTCACCAAAGAACTCCAGCCATGCGCCAACGACTTTTTGTTTGCGCAGGTATTCGGTCAGCGCCAACACCATGTCGGTGGCGGTGATGCCCGGTTGCAGCTTGCCAGTGAGTTCAACGCCAACGCTTTCCGGCAGACGCATCCACGATGCGCGGCCGAGCATCACGCTTTCCGCTTCCAGACCACCAACGCCGATGGCGATCACACCCAGCGCATCGACGTGTGGCGTGTGACTGTCAGTACCCACGCAGGTATCAGGGAAAGCCACGCCGTCGCGCACCTGGATCACCGGCGACATTTTCTCCAGGTTGATCTGGTGCATGATCCCGTTGCCCGGCGGGATCACGTCGACGTTCTTGAAGGCTTTCTTGGTCCAGTTGATGAAGTGGAAACGGTCTTCGTTGCGACGGTCTTCGATGGCGCGGTTCTTTTCGAACGCCTTGGGATCGAAGCCGCCGGACTCGACGGCCAGCGAGTGATCGACGATCAATTGCGTTGGCACCACCGGGTTCACTTGCGCCGGGTCGCCGCCTTGCAGGGCGATGGCATCGCGCAAGCCGGCAAGGTCCACCAGGGCGGTCTGGCCGAGAATGTCGTGGCACACCACGCGGGCCGGAAACCACGGGAAGTCGAGGTCGCGTTTGCGCTCGATCAGTTGTTTCAGGGAATCGGTGAGCGTGGCCGGGTCGCAGCGACGCACGAGGTTTTCCGCCAGCACGCGGGAGGTGTACGGCAGGGTGTCGTAGGCGCCGGGTGCAATGGCATCGACCGCCGCACGGACGTCGAAATAATCCAGAGAGCTGCCGGGCAGCGGTTTGCGGAATTCAGTATTCATCGTCAGGACTCGGTCACGGTAATTTCAATAGGTAGGCGCCTGGCACCGGGCCGAACCCCGACCTGCGGGGTTCCCGGTTCCTTCAGTAACCAGTACCGGCGCCCTCCCCGGTCAGCGTTGTTCGATTGGCACGAACTTGCGCTGTTCGACGCCGACGTACTCGGCGCTCGGGCGGATGATGCGATTGTTGGCACGTTGTTCGAACACATGCGCCGCCCAGCCGGTCAGGCGTGAGCAGACGAAGATCGGTGTGAACAACTTGGTCGGGATGCCCATGAAGTGGTACGTCGAGGCGTGGTAGAAGTCGGCGTTCGGGAACAGTTTCTTCTGTTCCCACATGGTTGCGTCGATGGCTTCTGAAACCGGGAACAACACCGTGTCGCCCACTTCGTCGGCGAGTTTTTTCGACCAGCCCTTGATCACCTCATTGCGCGGATCGTTGTCCTTATAGATCGCGTGGCCGAAGCCCATGATCTTGTCCTTGCGTGCCAGCATGCCGAGGGTGCCCTCGACCGCCTCTTCCGGCGAGCTGAAGCGCTCGATCATTTCCATCGCCGCTTCGTTGGCCCCGCCGTGCAGCGGGCCGCGCAGGGAACCGATGGCGGCTGTAATGCAGGAATACAGATCCGACAGCGTCGAGGCACACACCCGGGCGGTGAAGGTCGAGGCGTTGAATTCGTGTTCCGCGTAGAGGATCAGCGAAACGTTCATCACCTTGACGTGCAACTCGCTCGGCTTCTTGTCGTGCAACAGGTGCAGGAAATGGCCGCCGATGCAGGCTTCGTCGGTCACGCAGTTGATGCGCTTGCCGTCGTGGCTGAAGCGATACCAGTAGCACATGATCGCCGGAAACGCGGCCAGCAGGCGGTCGGTTTTGTCGTGCTGCTCGGAGAAATCCTTCTCCGGCTCGATGTTGCCCAGGAACGAGCAACCGGTGCGCATCACATCCATCGGATGGGCGTCGGCAGGGATGCGCTCCAGCACTTCTTTCAGCGCTTGCGGCAGGTCGCGCAGCTTGCTTAGTTTCTCGGTATAGCCGGCCAGTTGTAACTGGGTCGGCAGTTCACCGTACAGCAGCAGGTAAGCCACTTCTTCGAACTGTGCGTCCGCCGCCAGTTCGCGCACGTCGTAACCGCGATAGGTCAGGCCGGCGCCCGACTGGCCCACGGTGGACAGTGCGGTTTGCCCGGCAACCTGGCCACGGAGCCCGGCGCCACTGAGTACTTTTGCTTCGGCCATTGCTGTCTCCAGTTTTTGAATTTGTTAGGGAATCTGCAACTTCTATACGGTTATCTTATTTTCGTAGCAGCTGCCGAGCCTGCGAGGCTGCGTTCGGCTGCGCAGCAGTCGTAAACCCTGCATACGCGGTGTATCTGAAAGACCGAATTGCCTGGCTTGGCGAGCCCTTCGGTCTCGAACGCAGCCTCGCAAGCTCGGCAGCTGCTACAGGGCTTTCATTACTTCTTCGCCGCAAACAACGCATCGAGCTTCTGCTCGAACGTGTGGTAATCGATACGATCGTAAAGCTCCATGCGCGTCTGCATGGTGTCGATGACGTTCTGTTGCGTGCCGTCGCGGCGGATCGCGGTGTAGACGTTTTCGGCAGCCTTGTTCATCGCGCGGAACGCCGACAGTGGGTACAGCACCAGCGACACATCGGCACCGGCGAGTTGCTCGGTGGTGTACAGCGGTGTCGCGCCGAATTCGGTGATGTTGGCCAGGATCGGCGCTTTCACGCGGCTGGCGAACAATTTGTACATCTCAAGCTCAGTGATGGCTTCCGGAAAGATCATGTCGGCGCCGGCCTCGATGCACGCGGCCGCGCGATCCAGTGCAGACTCCAGACCTTCCACCGCCAGGGCATCGGTGCGGGCCATGATCACGAAGCTGTCGTCGGTGCGGGCATCGACGGCAGCTTTGATACGGTCGACCATTTCCTGCTGCGAGACGATCTCTTTATTGGGACGATGACCGCAACGCTTGGCGCCGACTTGGTCTTCGATGTGAATTGCCGCCGCGCCGAACTTGATCATCGACTTGACGGTACGGGCGACGTTGAACGCCGAGGAACCGAAACCGGTGTCCACGTCCACCAGCAGCGGCAGGTCGCAAACGTCGGTGATGCGGCGCACGTCGGTCAGCACGTCATCCAGGCCGGTAATGCCCAGGTCCGGCACGCCGAGGGAGCCGGCAGCCACCCCGCCCCCCGACAAGTAAATAGCCTTGAAACCGGCGCGCTTGGCCAGCAGCGCGTGGTTGGCGTTGATCGTGCCGACCACTTGCAGCGGATGTTCGCTGGCGACCGCATCGCGGAAACGCTGGCCTGGAGTGCTCTTGTTGGAACTCATGACTCACCTCGTTCAGTGGCTGTCGGGTTAGCGCCGTCCTGGTAGTGACGGGCGATATTGCGTTTGGAGGCGCCGATGTGACGGCGCATCAACAACTCGGCCAGCTCACCGTCACGGTCGGCGATGGCATCGAGAATTCGGTGGTGCTCGGCAAACGCCTGGCGTGGCCGATTGGGCGTGGTGGAAAACTGGATGCGGTACATGCGCACCAGTTGATAGAGCTCGCCGCAGAGCATCTGGGTCAGGGTGCGGTTGCCGCTGCCCTGGATGATCCGGTAATGAAAGTCGAAATCGCCTTCCTGCTGGTAATAGCCGACGCCTGCCTGAAACGCCGCATCGCGCTCGTGGGTTTCCAGCACCCGGCGCAGCTCGTCGATTTCTTCAACGGTCATGCGTTCAGCCGCCAGACGGCAAGCCATGCCTTCCAGGGATTCGCGGATTTCGTAGAGTTCCAGCAATTCGGCGTGACTCAACGACACCACCCGCGCCCCGACGTGCGGCACGCGAACCAGCAGGCGCTGGCCTTCCAGTCGGTGGATCGCCTCACGCAACGGCCCGCGGCTGATGCCGTAGGTGCGCGCCAGCTCCGGCTCGGAGATCTTGCTGCCCGGGGCGATCTCACCCTTGACGATGGCCGCCTGAATGCGTCGGAAGACGTTTTCGGAAAGTGTTTCCGAGTCGTCCTGAACCGTGACCGGGGGATCGAGTTGATCCAGCATATTGTCGACACCTTTAAAAGCAGTGTCGCAAAAATTAGCGAATAAGGCCGGTTACGTCAAAGGATAAATAGATATTGTCGACAATCGTCTAATAACCGCTTGCACCATAAAGAAGCAGCACCCCCGATTACAGCCGTCCGCCAGCGCTGGCGCCGTAAAACCACCGTGCTAGAATGCCGCCCGCATTTGCTTGTCATCTGCATTGCCTGTCATAAAAAAAGGATAGGCATACGAGGGAGCTTGTGCAGCAATGCCAGGGCCTTGAATTGAAGAACGGACCGCTGCGCATCAGGATTTATGAGACTCAAGCTCTTCACCACATTTCTTTGTCTTCTTGGCCTGTCAGGTTTTGCCGCCGCAGGGGAAAAGACTGTGTACGGCCTCAATGAGTACGCGTCGCTGGATGGCATCAACCTGGAAGTTGCTGCCAAACTCGACACCGGGGCGAAAACCGCCTCGCTGAGCGCCCGCGACATCAAACGGTTCAAACGCAATGGCGAATCCTGGGTGCGCTTCTATCTGGCCATCGACGCCGCGCATTCGCACCCGATTGAACGACCGCTGGCCCGTGTCAGCAAGATCAAGCGCCGGGCCGGCGACTACGACCCGGAAGAAGGCAAGAAGTACACCGCCCGTCCGGTCATCGAGCTGGATATCTGCATGGGGTCGGCTTTACGCAGTATTGAAGTGAACCTGACTGACCGCAGTGCCTTCCAATACCCGCTCTTGATCGGCTCCGAGGCACTCAAGCGTTTCGATGCGCTGGTCGATCCAAGTCTTAAATACGCTGCTGGCAAACCTGCCTGCGCCACCGACGCACATACCGCAGAGTAATTCCAATGCGCTCTCTTACCCTCCATCTGAAATTGCTGATCGCCATCCTGGTGGTGCTGGGCATTTCAGTTACGGCCTATCAGATTTTCGTGCTCGGTATTCCGGTGACTGAAGACGCCACCGATGACTTGTGGAACATCGACGCCAAGGTCGAGTTCGTCGCCAACGCCAAAGACCCGATCAAGATCCAGATGTTCGTACCGCCGCTGAGCCGCGACTACGTGAGCCTTAACGAGAGTTTCATTTCCAATAACTACGGTGTGGCAGTGAACCGTGTCGACGGCAACCGCAAGGTCACCTGGTCGGCGCGTCGGGCCAAGGGCAACCAGACCCTTTATTACCGCCTGGTGCTGACCAAGCGCTACACCGGCGAAAAATCCAAGGTCAAAGGGGCGACCTTCCGCGACAGCATCGCCGTCGAAGGCCCGGAAAAAATCGCCGCCGAAGCCTTGCTCGCGCCGATCCGCCAGCATTCGGCTGACGTCGAAACTTTCATCGGCGAAGCCATCAAGCGTGTCAACAACCTCAACGACGACAACGTGAAACTGCTGCTGGCCGGCGATCCGTCCACCGCGAACAAAGCCAAAATCGTCGAGCTGGTTCTGTCCATCGCCCACGTGCCGGTGGAAAAGGTCCATACCATCCGCCTGGTGGCCGATCAGCCGCAAACGCCTGAACTCTGGCTGCGCAGCTTCAACGGCACCGACTGGCTGTACTTCAACCCGGAAACCGGCGAACAGGGACTGCCCACCGACCGCTTGCTGTGGTGGACCGGCGATGAAAACCTGATCACCGTCGATGGCGGCAAGAAAGCCAACGTCACCTTCAGCCTGAACAACAGCGAAATGAACGCCATTCGCCTGGCCAAGCTGACCGACGAGAACTCCGACGCCAATTTCCTCGATTACTCGCTGTACGGCCTGCCGCTGGAAACCCAGCAGACCTTCATGATCATGGTGATGATCCCGATCGGCGTGCTCGTGATCCTGATCCTGCGCAACCTGATCGGCATCCAGACACTCGGCACCTTTACCCCGGTGCTGATCGCCCTCGCCTTCCGGGAAACCCAACTCGGCTTCGGCATCGTGCTATTTACCATCATCACGGCGCTGGGGCTGTCGCTGCGCTCCTACCTTGAACACTTGAAACTGCAAATGCTGCCGAGATTGTCGGTGGTGCTGACCTTCGTGGTGGTGCTGATCGCAGCCATCAGTCTGTTCAGCCACAAACTCGGCCTGGAGCGCGGGTTGTCGGTGGCGCTGTTCCCGATGGTGATTCTGACCATGACCATCGAACGCCTGTCGATCACCTGGGAAGAGCGCGGCGGCGGCCATGCCATGAAAGTAGCGATCGGCACGCTGTTCGCCGCCTCCCTGGCGCACCTGATCATGAGCGTGCCGGAGCTGGTGTACTTCGTGTTCACCTTCCCGGCGGTCCTGCTGATCCTGGTGGGTTTCATGCTGGCCATGGGTCGCTATCGCGGCTACCGCCTGACCGAGCTGGTGCGTTTCAAGGCTTTCCTGAAGGAGGCTGACGCCTGATGTTCGGTCTCTGGAAGACCTGGAAAGCCCTGGAGGCCCGGGGCATCATGGGGATCAATCGGCGTAACGCCGACTACGTGCTCAAGTACAACAAGCGCAGCCTGTACCCGATCGTCGATGACAAGATCATCACCAAGGAGCGCGCCATCGCCGCCGGCATCCACGTGCCGGAGCTGTACGGCGTGATCTCCACCGAGAAGGAAATCGATAACCTCAAGGAGATCATCGGCGGGCGCACCGACTTCGTGATCAAACCGGCCCAGGGCGCCGGCGGCGACGGCATCATTGTGGTTGCCGACCGGTTCGAGGGGCGCTATCGCACAGTGTCCGGCAAAATCATCGCCCATGAGGAACTCGAGCACCATATCTCGAGCATCCTCACCGGCCTGTACTCCCTGGGCGGGCACCGCGACCGTGCACTGATCGAATACCGCGTGACCCCGGACCAGATCTTCAAAAGCATCAGCTATGAAGGTGTGCCGGACATCCGCATCATCGTGCTGATGGGCTATCCGGTGATGGCCATGCTGCGCCTGCCGACCCGACAGTCCGGCGGCAAGGCCAACCTGCACCAGGGCGCCATCGGCGTCGGTGTCGACCTGGCCACCGGCCTGACATTGCGCGGCACCTGGCTGAACAACATCATCAACAAACACCCGGACACCACCAACGCGGTAGACGGCGTGCAACTGCCCTACTGGGACGGCTTCATGAAACTGGCCGCCGGCTGTTATGAGCTGTGCGGGCTGGGCTACATCGGTGTCGACATGGTGCTTGACCAGGAGAAAGGGCCGCTGATTCTTGAGCTCAATGCCCGGCCTGGGTTGAACATTCAGATCGCCAACGATTGCGGGCTGACGTTGCGTACCCACGCGGTCGAGGCGCGACTCGAAGAGCTGAAGGCGCGCGGGATCACCGAAACGGCGCAGGAACGTGTGGCGTTCGTTCAGGAATTGTTTGGGCATATTCCGGCGGTTGAGGGCTGACCTGTGGCGAGGAGGCTTGCCCCCGTTCGGCTGCGCAGCAGTCGTAAAACCGGCTAATGCGGGTTATCTGATACACCGGGGGAGAATGACGTGGGGTCGCTGCGCAACCCAACGGGGGCAAGCCCCCTCGCCACAGGTCTTGCGCAGCTGCTCTCAACCTGCCAATCCCCGACATCCCCTCTAGGAGCAAATCCTGCAGAGGACTACAATCGCTCCCCCGCCTCGTTGGCTGATCTGCCCCGCCCATGTTGACCTGTTCTGTACACCCGCTGCCCTATCGCGCCAACCCCGCCGAGTACTTCGCGGCGATTCGTCATGCCCCCGGTGCCGTGCTGCTCGACAGCGGCCGGCCGAGCGCCGAGCGTGGGCGTTTTGACCTGCTCAGCGCCTGGCCGCTGGAGCAACTGGCCGTGTTGCCGGATGAAAGCGGCAGCCATTTCCTGCAACGCCTTCGCAACAACCTTACACGGCTCGGTGAAGCAACCGTCTCTGACGACCTGCCCTTCGCCGGCGGCCTGATCGGCTACCTGAGCTACGACTTCGGCCGGCATCTGGAAAACCTGCCGAGCCTGGCGCGGGACGATCTGCAATTGCCCGACGCACGCTTCGGGCTGTATGACTGGGCGCTGATCAGCGATCACCACCAGGCCACCAGTCAACTGGTGTTCCACCCGACGCTGATCGATAGCGAGCGACAACGACTGATCGAACTGTTCACTCAGCCCACCACCGAGAACATCCAGCCGTTCAAGCTGGACGGCCCGATGAGTGCCGACCTGAGCGCTGACGACTATCGGCAAGCCTTCGAACGCATTCAGCAGTACATCCAGGCTGGCGACTGCTATCAGGTCAACTTCGCCCAGCGCTTTCGCGCCCAATGCCAGGGCGATCCGTGGGCGGCCTATTGCGCGCTGCGGGCGGCTTGCCCGACACCGTTTTCCGGCTTCCAGAGCCTGCCCGACGGCGACGCGGTGCTGAGCCTGTCGCCGGAGCGCTTCGTCAAAGTCAGCGAGCGCCACGTCGAAACCCGCCCGATCAAAGGCACTCGCCCCCGCGGGCTGACCGCTGCCGAAGATGCAGCGAACGCCGCCGAACTGCTGGCCAGCCCCAAGGATCGCGCGGAAAACCTGATGATCGTCGACTTGCTGCGCAACGATCTGGGTCGTACCTGCCGTATCGGCTCGGTACGGGTGCCGGAGCTGTTCAGCCTGGAAAGCTATCCGAACGTGCATCACCTGGTGAGCAGCGTTACCGGCGAACTGGCGGATGACAAGGACGCACTGGACTTGATCGCCGGCAGCTTCCCCGGCGGCTCGATTACCGGCGCGCCAAAAATTCGCGCCATGCAGATCATCGATGAACTGGAACCGACCCGTCGCGGGTTGTATTGCGGTTCATTGCTGTATCTGGACGTGCGCGGGGAGATGGACAGTTCCATCGCCATTCGCAGTTTGTTGGTCAAGGATGGGCAGGTGTGCTGCTGGGGCGGCGGCGGGATCGTCGCGGATTCGGATTGGCAGGCGGAGTATCAGGAATCGATCACCAAGGTGAAGGTGCTGCTCGAAACGTTGCAGAACCTCTGATATCGCACTTCTGTGGCGAGGGGGCTTGCCCCCGTTGGGGTGCGAAGCGCCCCTAAAATCCGACACCGCGAATTTTCAAATAGAACGCATGCACCGGTTTGCGACTGCTTCGCAGCCGAACGGGGCGATGCGGCGTTCCGACAAGCCCCCTCGCCACAGTGTTGTGTTTACAAACTCAATGCCCGGTTCGAAGCCTTGATAAACTCCTGCTTCAACTCGGCAAAGCTGTGCACCGCAGGGAACTGCGGGAACTCGCGAATCACATTGTCCGGCGCATGGAACAGAATCCCGGCATCCGCCTCGCCCAGCATCGTCGTGTCGTTGTAGGAATCCCCCGCCGCGATCACTCGGTAGTAGAGGCTCTTGAACGCCAAAACCGACTGACGCTTGGGATCTTTCTGACGCAACTGATAGCCCGTGACCCGACCGGTATCGTCAGTGATCAGACGATGGCAGAGCAACGTAGGGAAGCCCAGTTGACGCATCAGCGGTTGGGAAAATTCGTAAAAGGTGTCCGACAGAATCACCACCTGAAAGCGCTCACGCAGCCAGTCGACAAATTCACTGGCGCCTTCCAGAGGCTTGAGCGTGGCGATCACTTCCTGGATGTCGGAGAGCTTCAGGCCATGCTCGTCGAGAATCCGCAGACGTTGCTTCATCAACACGTCGTAGTCGGGAATGTCCCGAGTGGTGGCCCTGAGGGACTCGATCCCGGTTTTTTCGGCAAAGGCGATCCAGATTTCCGGGACCAGCACACCTTCAAGATCCAGACAGGCAATTTCCACAAGACACTCCCATTGGTATTGTTTATGAGTCGAGCGAGCAAAAGGACTGCCGAACTCTAGCGACTCGCCCCCCTCCGTGCAACGCAGAGGACGCGCCAGCCACCGCAGGATTTTGTTACCATCGACGCATATAGAGCGCCCAGCGCCACCGACCTGTAGGAAGCCGCCCTGATGAGCCCATCGTTCGATGTCGTGGAACTCGCCACGACCTATGCCAACAAATCCGCCCAGGACATCCTGAAACTCGCGTTTGCCGAGTTCGGCGATGACCTGTGGATATCTTTCAGCGGCGCCGAGGATGTGGTGCTGGTGGACATGGCCTGGAAGCTGAACAAGAACGTCAAAGTGTTCAGTCTCGACACCGGCCGCTTGCACCCCGAGACCTACCGCTTCATCGAGCAGGTGCGCGAGCACTACAAGATCGATATCGAAGTGGTGTCGCCGGACTACAGCAAGCTCGAACCTTTCGTGAAGGAAAAAGGCCTGTTCAGTTTCTATAAAGATGGCCATGGCGAGTGCTGCGGCATTCGCAAGATCGAGCCGCTGCGCCGCAAACTGTCTGGCGTGACCGCCTGGGCCACCGGCCAGCGTCGGGACCAGAGCCCGGGCACCCGCAGCGCCGTCGCGGTGCTGGAAATCGACACCGCGTTTTCCACCCCGGAACGTACCCTGTACAAGTTCAACCCGTTGGCACAGATGACCAGCGAAGAGATCTGGGGTTACATCCGCATGCTGGAGCTGCCGTACAACAGCCTGCATGAACGCGGATTCATCAGCATTGGTTGCGAGCCTTGCACCCGTCCGGTACTGCCGAACCAGCATGAGCGCGAAGGTCGTTGGTGGTGGGAAGAAGCTACGCAGAAAGAATGCGGGCTGCATGCCGGGAACATCATCAGCAAGTCCAAAGCTTAAAAGATCGCAGCCCGTAGCAGCTCCTGCAGGAGCTGGCGAAGCCTGTGATGGTTTTACTTTAAAAAAGTGTACACAGAAATGTCACCATAAGTGCCATATCTGTGTGCACTTTCAGTTTCAGCGCCCCAAAAAGTTACATTCCCCTGTCCTGACTTCCTCAGTCGAACATTCCGACAAAACCCGCCAAAAATAAATACCTGTTCAATCGGTCAATTTATATCGTCTTTTTTTCAACTACTTATCTTCGATCAATAACAAAACGAAATTAGCCTTAAATTTTATAGATCACCAACTGGCACACATCTGGCTTAAGTGAACACATGTTTTGTATACAATAAATACAAAAACATACACACACTTTAGATCCGCAAGCCTGAAGCGCCCTATCCCGTACAGGCTGCAGATGCCCCGTAACCAATGACGCTCTTGCATCCGCGACGAAGATTTGTCGAGCCCACGCTCATGCACAGTCATCGCGGCAACGAGCTTCAGGAGCCTGCCGGAATGCGTACTAGCCTCCCCAATAACAATATTGCGCTGGATCTGCCCTCTCCTCTTTCTACCTCCGTGATTCACGATCAAACGTTTCAACCACCCGTCGTGCTCAGCCCCCGCTTGCACAATAAGGATCTTGCACCGACCAAGGCCGAAGGTCGGCGCTGGGGTCGTTACAGCATATTTGCCCTGTGGACAAACGATGTGCACAACATTGCCAACTACTCCTTTGCCATTGGCTTGTATGCACTGGGCCTGAGCGGCTGGCAGATTCTGCTGTCCTTGGGAATCGGTGCGGCGCTGGTGTATTGCTTCATGAACCTTTCCGGTTACATGGGCCAGAAAACCGGGGTGCCGTTTCCGGTGATCAGCCGGATCAGTTTCGGCATCCATGGGGCGCAGATTCCTGCATTGATTCGCGCCGTTATCGCCATTGCCTGGTTCGGAATTCAGACGTACCTGGCGTCAGTGGTCTTTCGCGTATTGCTGACGGCGGTGCATCCCGGACTCGCCGATTACGACCACAATTCGATACTCGGGCTGTCGAGCCTGGGCTGGGTGTGTTTCGTGGCGATCTGGTTCGTGCAGTTGGTGATCCTGGCCTATGGCATGGAAATGGTGCGACGCTACGAGGCGTTTGCCGGCCCGGTGATTTTGTTGACCGTCGCCGCCCTCGCCGGCTGGATGTACTTCCAGGCCAACGCCACCATCGCCTGGTCGATTCGCGAACCGCTGAGTGGCGGTGAGATGTGGCGCAATATCTTTGCCGGCGGCGCCTTGTGGCTGTCGATCTACGGCACGCTGATCCTCAATTTCTGCGACTTCGCCCGCTCTTCTCCCTGCCGCAAGACCATCCGGGTCGGAAATTTCTGGGGCCTGCCCGTCAACATTCTGGTATTCGCCGGGATCACCGTCCTGCTGTGCGGTGCGCAATTTCAGATCAATGGCCGGATCATCGAAAGCCCGACCGAGATCATCGCGTCAATTCCCAATACCTTCTTTCTGGTACTCGGCTGTCTGGCGTTCCTGATTGTCACCGTGGCGGTGAACATCATGGCCAACTTCGTGGCCCCGGCCTTTGTCCTGAGCAATCTGGCGCCAAAATACCTGACCTTTCGCCGCGCCGGGCTGATCAGCGCGACCATCGCTGTGCTGATCCTGCCGTGGAACCTCTACAACAGCCCGCTGGTGATCGTGTATTTCCTGTCGGGCCTCGGCGCCCTGCTCGGCCCGTTGTACGGGGTGATCATGGTCGACTACTGGCAGGTACGAAAAGGCCGGATCAACGTGCCGCAGTTGTACAGCGAAGATCCCGATGGCGATTATTACTACAGCCGTGGGGTCAATTTGCGCGCCGTGGCGGCGTTCATTCCGGCCGCCTTGATCGCCATTGTCCTGGCCCTGGTGCCAGGTTTCGACAGCGTCTCGCCATTCTCCTGGCTGATTGGCGCCGGGATTGCAGGGATGCTCTACCTGATCATCGCCAAACGGCAGCCTTACTACGCCGATGTCAGCGGTGAAGCCATCGCGGTCGATAACGTCAGCCATTAATCCTCTCGGCGGCCCAGTGACATCGGGACGCAAACCACCTCGCTATAAGGACCTCCCATGCGAATTCTCGTGGTCAACGTCAACACCACCGAATCCATTACCCAAGCCATCGCCCGTCAAGCACAGTCCGTGGCCGCGCCCGGCACGGAAATCATCGGCCTGACCCCGCATTTCGGCGCCGACTCCATCGAAGGCAATTTCGAAAGCTACCTGGCCGCCATCGCCGTGATGGACCGGGTCATGTCGTACGATCAGCCCTTCGATGCGGTAATCCAGGCCGGCTATGGCGAGCACGGCCGCGAAGGTTTGCAGGAGTTGCTCAACGTGCCGGTGGTGGACATCACCGATGCCGGCGCCAGCACCGCGATGTTCCTCGGCCATGCCTATTCGGTGGTGACCACACTGGACCGAACCGTGCCTCTGATCGAGGATCGCCTCAAACTCTCCGGGCTCTGGGATCGTTGTGCATCGGTGCGGGCCAGTGGGTTGGCGGTGCTGGAGCTGGAGTCCGATCCAGAGCGTGCGCTGGAGGCGATTGTCCGCCAGGCGGAACTGGCGGTGAGCGAGGACAAGGCCGAGGTGATTTGCCTGGGCTGTGGCGGCATGGCCGGGCTGGATGAGCAGATTCGTCAGCGCACCGGTGTACCGGTGGTGGATGGCGTGACGGCGGCGGTGACCATTGCCGAATCGCTGGTGCGGCTGGGGTTGTCGACGTCGAAAGTACGGACGTATGCGACGCCTCGGCCGAAGACCATTATTGGTTGGCCTGGGCGGTTTGGGCGCTAGACCGCGTTATCGTTCTTCGCGGGCAAGCCTCGCTCCTACAGGGGTTTGCATCACTCTGTGGGAGCGTGGCTTGCCCGCGATGGCCATACCTCGGTCCCAAGCCGGGCTCAAACTGCACTGAACCGCTGCCCCAACCCCTGCTGCGCAAACTGCTCGATGATGAAATCGACAAACGCCCGGGTCTTGCCCGGCAGCAGTTTGTGCTCGGCGTAATAGATGGAGATGTTGCCATCGTCGACGTACCAGTCGGGCAACACCCGCTGCAAGGTCCCGGCGTCCAGATAGCCCACGGCGAACGGCAGGCTCACCAATGCAATGCCCAAATCCTGGGTCGCCGCCGCGCAGGCCGCTTCCGAATCGCTCATGGTCATTCGCGCCTTGAGCATCAGCGGGCTGTGTTGCCGGTTGCGACAGGTCAACTGCCAGGAACGCACACGCCCCGTCTGCGGCGACCGTATCAGGATGCCATCGTGGCGCTGGAGGTCGTCAGGTTCGACGATCGCCTCGTGCATTGCCAGATACTCGGTTGAAGCCACCAGCACCCGATGGGCGGGCGTCAGCTTGCGCGCCACCACACCCTGGGGCAGTTCGAATCCACCACCAATCGCCGCATCGAACCCCTGGCCGATCAGGTCGACCTGACGGTTATCGAAATGCCAGTCCGGGTTGATCGCCGGAAAGCGCCGCAAAAACTCTCCGAGCAACGGCACGATGTACAAGCGCCCGAACACCGTGCCCATGCTGACCTTCAGCGTTCCCGCCGGACGTCCTTCGGCGCTGGCCAGGTTGGCCACGGCATTCTGGATCGTGTGCAAGCTGGCGCTGACTTCGCCGAGAAACAGCTGACCGGCCTCGGTCAGCGTCAAGCTACGCGTGCTGCGCTGGAACAGCCGCACACCAAGTCGCGCCTCCAGCTTGGCGACGCTCTTGCCCACCGCAGCAGGTGTCAGACTCAAGCGTCGCGCAGCCTCGGCGAAGCTGCCGACCTCAGCGCTGCGCACGAAGCATTCGATACTGCTGAAGGTTTCCATAAGCGTCACTATAAACTTCTGGTTTACACAGACTATAGCAATCACGGTCTACCCGCCGGGTAATGCGAAGCCGATACTCGACTCCGACAACAAGGCAGCCTGCCTTGAACTTCTGGAGATCGACATGACCACTCAACACCTCAGCGGTAAAGTAGCTCTGATTCAAGGCGGTTCACGCGGTATCGGTGCTGCCATCGTCAAACGCCTGGCCGCAGAATGCGCAGCCGTCGCCTTCACCTATGTCAGCTCTACCGCCAAAGCCGAAGACCTGCAAAACAGCATCATCTCCGCCGGCGGCAAAGCCCTGGCCATCAAGGCCGACAGCGCCGATGCCGTTGCTATTCGCAATGCGGTCAACGCCACCGTCGAGGCCTTCGGTCGCCTGGACATCCTGGTCAACAACGCAGGCGTTCTGGCCGTCGCACCGCTGGAGGACTTTAAACTCGAAGACTTCGACCAGACCCTGGCCATCAACGTAAGAAGCGTGTTCATCGCCACCCAGGAAGCCGCCCGCCACATGACCGAAGGCGGTCGCATCATCAACATCGGCAGCACCAATGCCGAGCGCATGCCCTTCGCCGGTGGCGGCCCGTACGCCATGAGCAAATCGGCGCTGGTCGGCCTGACCAAAGGCCTGGCTCGCGACCTCGGCCCACGGGGCATCACCATCAACAACGTGCAACCGGGCCCGGTCGACACTGACATGAACCCCGCCAGCGGCGACTTCGCCGATAGCCTGATCCCGCTGATGGCTGTGGGTCGTTACGGCAACGTGGAAGAAATCGCCAGCTTCGTCGCTTACCTCGCAGGTCCCGAAGCTGGCTACATCACCGGTGCCAGCCTGACCATCGACGGTGGTTTCGGCGCCTGACACACCGCTCGATTGAAACAAAAACGCCGGCAATCAATTGCCGGCGTTTTTTTGTGTCAGGGACTTTTGTCTCAGGGACTACCGAATGATCAGCCCCATTCAAGCGCCGGCAAGCCACATGCACTGGGCTTGAACGCCTTCAACGTACGAAGAATGCCATCGGCGTGTGCGTACTTTTCGTCGGCCATCGCCGCATCCGGGACCGCAATCGCCGTCATTCCTGCCGCTTTGGCTGCAGTGACGCCGAACGGCGAATCCTCGAATACCAGGCAATCCCGGGGCGCGACCCCAAGGCGTCGCGCCGCCGTCAGGAAAATATCCGGCGCCGGTTTCGCTGCACCTACTTCCGGGTCATCAGCGGTGACGATGAAGTCGAACAGCGCGAACCAGTCGCGGTGCAAGGTGGTTTTCTGACCAAACGACTGACGCGAAGAACTGGTGCCCACCGCGATAGGAATGTTGTTGGCTTTCAAGTGCCGAACCAGTTCCTCCGCGCCGGGCATCGCCAGCGCCGTCGGAAAACGCTCGCGCATCAAGGGCTCGCGGATCACCAAAAACTCTTCGGCGGTGATCGGCAGGTCCAGCGCCTCGACCACATAGCGCGCCAGATCACCCGCGCCACGGCCAATGATGTTCTGTTTGACGCTCCAGTCGAAGGTCCGCCCATAACGCTCGGCAATGATGGACGTGACCTCGGTGTAAATGCCCTCGGTGTCCAGCAGCAAACCGTCCATATCGAAAATCACGGCCTTGATCGGACCGAACTCATCCAAGGGTGCACTCATCGCATCTGATCCGTTTTCTCACGACATCTCAGGGCGGCTCAGGTATGGCCGGATCCGTGATGGATTAAAGGGTTCAGCAGCATAGCGAGCGCGATTGGTCGAGAGCAACGGGCAATGCCTGGCGGATACAAAATCCTCTGCCAAGGGCGCCATGATGATTTAGCGATTTCCCCTACACCAAACACCTCCTTTCCCGACTTCTTTCCTTTTTGATCCCCCGCAAAGTCTCTCGCTCCACATTGATCTGCGCGAGGGATTGCGAATGTTCGAACCTGACAAGGTCCTGGCCTTGAACAACGCCATCGGTCTGTTGGTGGTCGCCGCCATGACCCCCGAGCAGCCGAACATCGAAGCGCTGCTCAGTGATTTCCGACTCTGCCTCAACGATTACGAGGCCTGGGCGGAAAACTTCTGGACCGGTGGCGCGCTGAACGTCGAGCAAGTGTTCAAGGTCGGCAACGAAGTCCGGCTCAGCGCACCGAAGGACTCCACCGCGCCTGTCAGTTCGACACTCGCCGTGTGCCCGGCCAGCGGTCCGTTGACCCTGGTGCATATGTTTGAAGCCGCGCGTTTCGTGCCGATCGGCGATACGCCGGTGATGCTTGAGCCGGTTATCTCCCTGCGCAACGGTGAGCTGACGTTCAGTGAGCCCGTCCACGTAACCATCGGCCCCAGCGGCATTCTCGAAATCCCCGAATGCTGGCGCGGCCATCGCTATCGCATCACCTTCTTTCCCGATGTCACCACTGAACACGTCAAAGCGCTCTACGCCTCCTATCAGGGCGTGATCGGCGAGCTGGAAGGCTGGTTGCGCAACGAATGGAGGAGCGAATTCGAGCCTTTATGGGCAGATTTTTCCAAAGCAGGTTTCACCCAACGCTACGGCCTGCTGCAACAGGCTGACTGGCACAGTTTCGAGCGCTCGCTGCACGGTTTGTGGGATGACGTGAAGCAGGTCTACGCCCTGGTGGCGGACCTGCAAGGCAGCAGCGAAAAACTCCTTGAGTACCTGACACAAGGCGAGCTTGAGACGCTGCTGAACGCTTCGGCTGAAACCATTGCCAATGTGTTGCTGATGCTGAGCGATGAGCCGTTGATGTTCATCCATCTCGCAGCCTTCACCAGTTGGCTGAGGATGTTGCCGCCGCAGTACATCGCCGAAGTCGTGGCACAAGTTCGTACGGAAATATTGATCAGTTTCCTGCTGATGTGCCTCACCGGCCCTACGGGGCTGAATCTCGGCATGAGCGCCAGGGTCCTGGACAAAATCAAGTCCCCGCGGGCTCGACAATGGCTGGCGGCGGCCAGTTTGCGACTGGCCGAACTGACGGCCAAATCCGATCTGACGGCCCACGCTGGCGTCCTCAAACCGCTTGTGGTCAGCGCGCGCAATGCACCGCTGAGACCTGCGCCGACGGTTCCACTGCAGATCAGCGCCGGCAACTCACCGGTTGTGCACGTGAACAATCCGATCGCCATTGCCCGCGACAAGTCTGCCGCCAAAACCCGGCTGGGTCGTCACGAACCCCACGACGATGCACCGAATCAAGCGAAAAACCCCAATGGCGACAGCGCCGATTGCTCGGCACTGACCTGCACCAACGGCTGCCCTGTGTCGATGGTCAGCGGCGAAGAACTGCTGACCCTGACCGACGGTGCGCTGGACGGGCTGCTGCCGTTTGCCTTCACCCGGTTGTACCGCACCAGCGCGGTGGAAATCGATTGCGGGCTGGGCTGGGGCTGGAGCCATTCGCTGGCGCAGCGGTTGGAGCTGGGCGTTGAACAGGTCGTCTGGATCGACCATGAAAACCGTCGTACGACGTTCCCGTTGCCGAGCGTCGAGCGCCCGGCCATTCATAACAGCCTGTCGCGAGCAGCGATTTACCTCGGAGACGAGCCGGAGGAATTGATTCTCGCGCTGGCCGGCGAAACGAGCCGGTTCTACCACTTTCACAACGGTCGGCTGACCGCCATCAGTGATGCCTACAACAACCGCCTGCGCATCACCCGCGACCGTCAGGAACGCATCCAGCGCCTCGACAACGGTGCCGGTCGTTCGCTGCTGTTGTGCTACGAGCGCAGGCACCTCATCGCCGTCGAATACCAGTCGTTTCACCCCAGCGATGACTTGGGTGAAGCCTGGCGCACAGAGCAAACACTGGCTTTCTACCGCTATGACGCCCGCCAGCGCTTGATCGAAGCGATCAATGCTGCTGGGGAAAGCGAGCGTTACGACTACGACGACCACCATGTAATTTTGCAGCGACAACTGGCCGGTGGCGCGAGTTTCTTCTGGGAGTGGGAACGGTCTGGCAAGGCCGCACGCTGCGTGCGGCATTGGGCGTCGTTTGCGCAGATGGACACGCGCTATGTCTGGGATGATCAGGGCAGCGTCACGGTCCGGAACATCGACGGCAGTGAAGAGGTTTACGTCCACGACGACCGGGCGCGACTGGTGCGCCGGGTCGAACTGGATGGCGGTGAGCAGCTCAAAAGCTACGACGACAGCGGGCGGTTGATTGCTGAGCAGGATCCGTTGGGGGCCGTCACCGAATACCGTTACGACGACGTCGGACGGCTGGTGACACTGATTCCACCGCAGGACGAACCGACGGCCTACGAGTATCGCAACGGTTTCCTGCATGCGCGCTATCGCGGTCAGGCGGTGTGGAAATACCAGCGCAATGCCCAGGGCGATGTCACCGAGGCGACCGATCCCGACGGTCAGATCACCCATTACCACTACGACGAACAAGGCCGGCTACTGTCAATCCGCTACCCGGACACCAGTCGCCATGTGTTCGTCTGGAATGCCTTGGGGCAGTTGCTCGAAGAGACCTTGCCGGACGGTGGGCAGCGGCGGTTTTCCTACGATGCGCTGGGGCGGCAGATTACCCGTCAGGACGAACACGGTGCCGTTACCCAGTACCAATGGGATGCCGTCGGCCGACTGATCCAGACGACGCTGCCCACCGGGGCCGTGCGCGGGTTCAGCTACAACACCTACGGCAAGATCACCGCCGAACGCGATGAACTGGGCCGCGTCACCTGCTACGAATACGCCGACGATTTGCACCTGGTCAGCCGCCGGATCAACCCCGACGGCACCCAGCTTCAGTACCGCTACGACAATGCGCAGCTGCTGCTGACGGAAATCGAAAACGAATCCGGCGAACACTATCGGCTGGACTACACACCCAACGGCTTGATCCGACAGGAAACCGGTTTCGACGGCCGTCGTACCGCGTATGCCTACGATCTCAATGGTCATCTACAGGAGAAAACCGAGTTCGGTGATGACGGCTCGCAGCTGATCACCGCTTACGAGCGGGATTCTGCCGGGCGACTGCTGGTCAAAACCCTGCCCGACGGTATCCAGGTCGAATACCGCTACGACTCGTTGGGCCGGCTGACCAGCGTCGACGACGGCCACGATCATCCGCTGGAATTCGAGTACGACCAGCAGGACCGCCTGATCACCGAGCACCAGGGCTGGGGTACCTTGCGTTACGGCTACGACGCCTGCGGCCAGCTCAATCGCCTACGCCTGCCGGACGGCAGCAAACTCGACTACCACCACGCCAAGGGCGGTGCGCTGACGGCCATCGACCTCAATGGCACACGACTGACCTCACATACGTTCCTCGCCGGTCGCGAACAAAACCGCCAACAGGGTTTGCTGCTCAGTGAATATGCCTACGACGACCAGGGCCGTCTGAAGGCCCACGCTGTCGGCCAGCACCAACATCCGCTCTACCGCCGCGACTATGCCTACAGCCTCAATGGCAACCTCGACAGCATCGCCGACACCCGCCATGGCCAGCGCAGCTATCAGTACGACCCGCTCAATCGCCTGATCCGCGTGCGCCACTCCCGCGACCAACAGCCGGAAAGCTACACCCACGACCCAGCCGGCAACCTGCTGATGCAGGACCGCCCCGGCCCGACGACGATCAAAGGCAATCGCCTGTTGATGCAAGGCGACCGCCACTTCGACTACGACACCTTCGGCAACCTGATCCGCGAGCGCCGTGGCACCGGACAGAAACTGGTCACCGAATACCGTTATGACTGCCAGCACCGGCTGGTCGGCGTCTCCACTCCGGATGGCCGCTGCTCCAGTTATCGCTACGACGCTTTCGGCCGCCGCATCGCCAAAACCGTCGACGGCAAGACCACCGAGTTTTTCTGGCAGGGCGACAACCTTGTCGCCGAAAGCAGCAGCGAGCACCACCGCAGCTACATCTACGAACCCGGCAGCTTCCGCCCACTGGCCATGCTCGACGGCAAGGGCCCGCGCCATGCCTGTCCGTTCTACTACCAACTCGACCACCTCGGCACCCCGCAAGAACTCACCGACTACAGCGGCGACATCATCTGGGCCGCCCGATACACCGCCTATGGCCGCCTCACCCGCCTCAACCGCGACACCCACCAGGTCCTCGACCAGCCGCTACGCTTTCAAGGGCAATATTTCGACGCGGAAACCGGCCTGCATTACAACCGGCATCGCTACTACAATCCGGATGTCGGGCGGTATTTGACCCCGGATCCGAGCAAGCTGGCGGGTGGGTTAAACGGGTATCAGTACACGCGCAATCCGGCGGGTTGGGTTGATCCGTTGGGGTTGAGTGAGTGCCCTGGGGGGGATGGGTGTAGGCCGGCGGACGGGATTAAAGACCCGACGGTAGACGCCAGAGCTGCTCTGGGGGAGCCCGGTCTCCCTACCCCAAGAAATCGGTATTTGTACCGTGGAGACTCGCGGGAATCTTGGGAGATTTTTGAAGCTGGGTTTGAGCCCTTGGGTGATAGTACTGATCTCTACCTGCATGCTCTGGACAACAGAAGCCCTCCCAGCCTATTTGTCAGCACTACAACATCCGAAAAGGAAGCAATAAAGTTCGCTACAGGCTACGGATATGAAGCCGGATTTATTTACGTGATAAAGAATATTCGCGGAATAGATGTGAATAAGAAACTCGGCATGATGTCCCCTCATAGGGGTGAGGTTGAAATTGCTTTTCCGGGTGGAATTGACACCCGAGACATTATCGGCGTTACCCCCGTCAACGCCGATGGTAGCTATGTGGGCTACTCAACCCCCAACCCAAACAGGAAGTGACCATGAAAATAGTAGAAGTATCTATATACACTCAAGGTATCACTGAGAAAGTTTTGATCGAATGCGATCGGCAAAAATCGGCACTAACTTTCACAATGAAAAACGGCTTAAAAAAAACATACGTAGCCCCTGATCTTTACTTATGCCTTGGTCTGTTACGAGCCGACTTCCCAGAAACAAAATTTCTGTGTAAAGGCTCAAAACTTAACGTTCATCCCTCGCGCATGTCATCACAAATGTCTGGTGGAGTCGTAGCGTATGAACTTCACATGGGAAAACCAACCGAAACTGAAGACGTAGTCAACATCTTCGATTACGAAGAAAACGACATCACACATGACATTCAACAACAAAAGGATTTCTACAAACGTTGGCTCGAATCATTAGCATAATGAACCCGATACATACACATCTAGATTTCCGAGCTTTGAAGTTAGGCACTAGCATGGGGGCTGGGGGGGTCGTAAAAACCAACTCATATGAAAAGCCCATCTGGTTGCTGGGCTTCGATATCTACTCGACCTTAATCTAACCACCAGTTCTACCATCTTCCCCACTGTCAGAACTTTCCGAGCGTCCACTTTGCCCAGAACCACCTGATCCTCCAGACCCACTTCCAGAACCACTCCCCATCGAACTTCCACCACTCACCGACCCGCTGCCCTTCCCCGGGTCGATGCTACTCCCGTTGACATCACCACCACTCCCACCACCAATGGTGTCCGGTGGCAGCGCCTTCCCATCCGAGGTACCTGCATTCATTTCCGAGTAGGGCGGCATCCCACCCTTATCGACCGGTGCGTCGCGACCAGTAGATTGAGCAAACGCCGCCAATGAACTGATCGACAATAAGCCGACCATCGTAAGCGCCATCCATTTTGACCTGATCATGGTGCATCTCCTTTAAAGAGTGCTTTACCTGATCTCTGGTGGTGATCGCTTTTTAAAGGAGCCGCACAATCGACAATCGGCGATGCACCACCTCACAGGTTTCAGCTCGGTTCGCCCGAGGCGTCATCGCCGGCGATGTCCGGGTCTTCCGGGTCGGCTTCCACATTACCGCGCCTCACATCATCGGCGGGCACCTGTTCGACAGCGGTGTCGTCATCGTCGGGCGGGCGCTGGTCGCGGCGCAGCGAATTGGTGGGCGAAGGCAGCGGATATTCGGGGGTATCGTCGATATCGGAGTCTTTCGGATCAGCGTTCATAACGCACCTCTCAATGGACCCGAAAAGCAGATCCTTGCCTTTCGAGGCCAACACGACAGACGCGGTTCGATCAGAGGGATCAATCGGTCGGGCCGACTACAAAATCACTCGTCGTCTTCCTCGTCATACTCATCATTCTCCAGGTTGCCCACATCGCCTGCGTCAGCGGCATCGTTGAGCGGCACCGTGGCGTCGTCCATCAGAGACCCCGGATCTTCGTTGCCAGGATCGTTGATCGGGCCTTCTTCTTCCTTGTCTTCAGTTTCCGGAGTCATGGCATGTCTCACAACGTTCAGTGTGTATATTAAGTTCGAGGCGTCCTACGGCCAATCGTTCCGGAGTCCTATTGATAGAAACGAAAAACCCGGCACTCGGCCGGGTTTTTACTGTCACTCGATATCGAGTTAGTGATTCTTGTACTTATTTTTATGCTTGTGTTTGTAGTAGCCGCCACCGGAATGCGAACTGCCGCGGTCATCACCCATGCTGCTGCCCACCGCGCCACCGGCTGCGCCGCCCAGGCCTGCGCCAATGGCCGAACCAGTGGAGCCACCCAGGCTGTTGCCGATCACCGAACCACCCGCCGCGCCGAGACCACCGCCGACGGCCGCTTCTGTGCGACTGCCCTTGCGCGCACCGACCGCACTGCCTGCCGCACCGCCGACGCCAGCGCCCACCGCGGCCCCGGTGCTGCCGCCCAACTGCCCGCCGACTACGTTGCCTAAAACACCGCCAAGACCACCGCCGACTGCAGCGTCACCGTTGCCGCCCGCCATTGCGCCCTGAGCGACCAAAAGCCCCAAAAACACCGTGGACAATGTCAAACGCATGAAACGCATGATATGCACCTCTAATTTCCGCATTGGGGGAAGAAACGTGCCGCGGATAGGCATCAGCCTGCATCTGGGTCTGTTATACAGAGAACCAATACCGACTGTATGAGATTTGAGCCACATGATGCAGAAACGTTCCAAAACGAAAAAGCCCGGCATTGAGCCGGGCTTTTTCAGCTGACCTTCAGGATCAATGACGCTTTTTGGACAGGTTGCTGCCTACGCCGCCGCCCAATGCGCCACCCAGGCCTGCGCCGATGGTGGAGCCGTTCTTGCCGCCCAAGCTGTTACCGATTATCGAACCGCCCGCCGCGCCAACACCGCCGCCGATGGCCGCTTTGGTGCGGCTGCCTTTACGTGCGGCAACAGCGCTGCCGGCTGCACCCGCTACGCCAGCACCAATCGCTGCGCCAGTGCTGCCGCCCATTTTCTGGCCAACCACGTTACCCAACGCACCACCCAGACCACCACCGAGCGCGGCCGTGCCGTCGCCGGCAGCCATCGCACCTTGAGCAACCAAAAGGCCCAGAACCAGAGCAGGCAGTGTCAAACGCATAACAAGAACCTCAAAAAAGTGGAAACCGAAAGGCCGGAGATTGAATGCTTTAGCGGAGGGAAAGTCCAGACACAAAACCAGAACAACCTCGCCATTGGCGACGGTTGGACAGCGTTTATGCAAAAGGTTTTATGACAGGCAAAAAAAAGCCCGCTGGGGAGACGGGCCAGGGTACTGCTTTCTAACGGATGAGCTGAGCCTACGTAGGCCGGTGTGAAAAGTTTGTGAAAAAAACCGACGCTCACAAAGATGTAGGAAATTTCTCAGCACGGCTGTCGAGCCACGTTTCCTGCCCTTCAGAAACAAGAAACCCCGCTCGATGGCGGGGCTCGTGCTGTTTACGATTTACTTCCTGGAGGGCGCCCCCAGCTTGGGCATGAATTTCGATTTCGGCCCTCGGGTCCTAGGCACTGCAGATTTGATTTTGTTTATTTTGATACGGTCTTCACCGAAGCTCGGTACATAGTCCGTCTGACCACACTGCACACAGTCATTGATTGGAAACTCTGCCCCGTTGTCTTCGATATACGGCTCAGTCATATCTTCGCTCCTCTCAAAACGGGTCGATACCGGCAAGCCCTTTTTGCCTGAAAAATATCAACCACCCTGGTTTTTGAGACTAGCCGGTCATTCCCAGACTTGTGATTCAGATCGTTACATGCCCGACGAATGGCCAGTACCGAGCAACCTACCTCAGCTTGACCGCCGTCCCGGTCACAAACACAACCACCATCCCACCCTTGCCGGCAGGCATGCTGATCTCATAATCGAGCCCCACCACCGCATCCGCCTGAAGCGCCCGCGCCCGCTCCTTAATCTCGTCGGTCGCCTGAACCCGCGCCTCCTTCAATGCCCGCTCCAACGTCTGAGAACGCCCACCGAAAAAATCCCGCATCCCGGCGAACATGTCGCGAATCACGTTAACGCCCTGCACCGACTCGGCACTGACGATGTCCAGGTAGGCGGTGATTTGCCGACCTTCGATGGTGTGGGTTGTGGTGGTGATCATGAGATGTCCTTCTTCATAGAAGCGCGCATTATTCCTCGGTAGCCAGGTGATGAAAACAAAAAGCCCGGAACTGGATTACCCCCAGTAATGGTTGAGTAATACCAACTCGAATGCCGCTACAAGCACCATAAAGAACACGAACCGTCGTGAAAATACCCGCCTGGGGCGTGATGGCGTCCAATCGGATACCTGGCACAGCGCACTGATGAAATCGAGTAAATCGCTCATGAATCCCTTCATACACAAAACTCGCACCGAACGGATCGCGAGGCGAGGTGAATCAGCCTTTCACGGCATCGAAAGAATCAGGGGGTCAGAGCAGCTTGATCAACACCGCAGTGACAGTCGCCACCGTACCGATCAAGCCAGTCGCAACAGCTACCGGGTACCAAAAAGTTTCACGGGTCATCTTGCCCGCTTCGGCATTCAGCTTGCGCTGCTCAGCCATCAGCTTGACGATTTCCACGTGAACCTTCTCCAACTCCGCCTGCTTCATGGTGAATTCCTGCATAACCTGCGTGCGTCCGTTCCGGATAATGGGGCGCGTCGTGTGCACTGCCCTTTGGGTCATTTTGTACCTTAAAGGCGCAAAACGAATACCCCCTCCCGATGCGGCTCATGCGAGGTGCTAAAACCTATGAAAGCCCCCAAACCATATGGCTTTCCAGCATTGCTTCCCACACGCCTATCCATCGTCCTACATCAATTTCGGAAGCGCCTTCGCTGATACCGCCATGCATAAAATCCAGACGCCAGAAACCACAAAACCCCTGACTTCTCTCGAAATCAGGGGTTTTGTGTACATCGAATTTGGCGGTGAAGGAGAGATTCGAACTCTCGATACAGTTTCCTGTATACACACTTTCCAGGCGTGCTCCTTAAGCCACTCGGACACTTCACCGTATCTCGTCAAACTTATTCAGTCTGTCGAGGCGCGCTAATGTAGTCGAAAGCTTTTCTGATGGCAAATATTTTTTTCAGAATTTTCATGCGCTTAACGCGATTAACGCTTTGGGGGCGTTCAAGGGCATGGCAAACCTGCCAATCTCCGGCTTCACCTCCCCTTCTATATAGAGGCCAATGCGCGGTGGATGGGGCGGGCTGTGCCTGGCGGGCGGGAAAAGGGTGACTGGCGGGTCAGTCACGGCGCTTTACCTGGCCTACAGCGGTGGGTAACGTCTGCCCTACTTTATTAGAAGGATTGGCGTCATGAGTGAGTTGATTTCCTACCATCTCGAAGACGGTATCGCGACCCTGACCTTGAGCAATGGCAAGGTCAATGCCATCTCTCCAGACGTGATTGTCGCGTTTAACGCTGCGCTGGATCGGGCGGTAGCGGATCGGGCGGTGGTGATCATTACCGGTCAGCCGGGGATTTTGTCGGGTGGTTATGATTTGAAGGTGATGACGGCCGGCCCTAACGAGGCCATGGCGCTGGTGGCTGCGGGTTCGACCCTGGCTCGTCGCCTGTTGTCGCATCCGTTCCCGGTGGTCGTGGCGTGTCCTGGGCATGCGGTGGCCAAGGGTGCGTTTCTTCTGTTGTCGGCTGACTACCGCATCGGTGTCGATGGCCCGTTCAGCATTGGCCTGAACGAAGTGCAGATCGGCATGACCATGCACCATGCCGGTATCGAACTGGCCCGTGATCGTCTGCGCAAGTCGGCGTTCCATCGCGCGGTGATCAATGCCGAGATGTTCAACCCACAAAGCGCCGTGGATGCCGGCTTCCTCGATAAGGTGGTGTCGGCCGAAGAGCTGCAAGACGCGGCGCTGGCGGCGGCTCGTCAGTTGAAGAAGCTCAACATGATCGCCCACAAGAACACCAAGCTGAAAACGCGCAAGGCGCTGCTGGAGACGCTGGACAACGCGATCATCCTGGATCAGGAGCACATGGGCTAAGCCCGAACGCGTTGCACCGAAAAGCCCGACCGTCGTGTCGGGCTTTTTCTTGGGTGTCTGGTTTAAAACCTTACAACCGCTCTAGGCCGCATCTGACCCACAAGTCGGAAACATGCGCTCAAACATCGGCTATCTCCCTCTTCTATAGCGGCAATTGCCGAAAACAGTGCACATCCGTACACTGCGCCACCTTTTGTGCCGGTGGGCCCTTTAAATGCTGTTTGTGTTTCGTATGTTATTGATGGGCCTGCACTTTATTCTGGCCGGTGTGCTCGGAGTGATTCTCGGACTGTGCCGCCCGTTCAATCCGGACAACAGCCGTTTGTGCGCGCGTCTGTATGCGTGGCCCGCGATGTGTATTTTGCGTTTGCGGGTGAAGGCCGATGTCGGGCCGTTGATGGATAAACCCGACAGCTGCGTGATCATCGCCAACCACCAGTCCAACTACGACCTGTTTGTGTTCGGCAATGTGGTGCCCCGCCGCACCGTGTGCATCGGCAAGAAGAGCCTGAAGTGGGTGCCGCTGTTCGGGCAGCTGTTCTGGCTGGCCGGCAATGTGTTGATCGACCGTGGCAATGCGCATAAGGCACGCCAGTCGATGCTGACCACCACTCACACCTTGCAGAATGAAGACACCTCGATCTGGGTCTTCCCGGAGGGCACCCGCAACCTTGGCGAAGAACTGCTGCCGTTCAAGAAAGGCGCGTTCCAAATGGCGATTGCCGCCGGTGTGCCAATCGTACCGGTGTGTGTCAGCAGTTACGTCAAACACATGCGATTGAACCGCTGGCGCAGTGGGAAAATTCTGATCCGTTCGTTGCCGGCAATTCCTACGGCTGGATTGAGTCTGGATGACATGCCGATGTTGATCGCCCAGTGCCGCGAACAGATGCGTGAGTGCATCGACTCGATGGATCGGCAACTGCAAGCCGCCTGAATGAAACCCGCCCTGTGCGGGTTTTCTTTTGCCTGCGAACTCTCCCGATTTTGCTGACTCTCAAGCAGTAGACAAGGTTAAGCTGAAACCTGCCTGGCACCGCCAGTCTTTACCAATAGAAAGCGACCGATAAGAAGTGAATCATCATGGGTAGAGTCGTTGCTGCTGCGGTTTACAGCGCTGGTAAGAAAGTCACCAATATCACGCTTGACGAAGGTGCGGCCTGGGCTGCCAAGCCTGGCCACTTTGTGTGGATCGGCCTCGAAGAGCCCAATGCGCAGGAGCTGTTCAACCTGCAACGCCAGTTCAACCTGCACGAACTGGCCATCGAAGACGCCCTGGAAAAACACAGTCGACCGAAGCTGGAAACGTTCGGCGATGCGCTGTTCATCGTCACATATTCGCCGATCCGCCATGAAGGCAAATTGCAGTTCATCGAGACGCATATCTTCGCCGGCAAGGGTTACATCATTACCGCGCGCAATGGTCACTCGGCGTCCTACGCCCATGTCCGACAACGCTGTGAGGCACGTCCGCTGTTGCTGGAGCATGGGGAAGATTTCGTACTCTATGCCATCCTCGATTTCGTGATCGAAAACTACCAGCCGATGGGCGAAGCGATTCATGCCGAGATCGATGAGCTGGAAAGCAATGTCCTCTGCGGTTCGCTGAACGAGCGCGATATCCAGAAACTCCACGGCCTGCGTCGCGATGTATTGCGCTTGCGCCGGTTTGCGGCGCCGATGGTGGAGATCGGTGAGGAACTGCAAAAGCTGAGTTTTCCGTTTATCGACAAAAACATGCGCCCGTATTTTCGCGATGTGCAGATTCATGTCACGCGGCAGATGGAAGACCTGACGACCCTGGCGGACATTGCCAGCCAGACCATCGAGGTTGGGGTGTTGCTTGAGGCGTCGCGCCAGAGCGTGGTGCAGCGCAAATTTGCGGCGTGGGCGGCGATTCTGGCGTTTCCGACGGCGATAGCGGGGATTTACGGGATGAACTTCCAGGACATGCCAGAGTTGACTTGGCATTACGGGTATTTTGCGGTGTTGGGGTTTATTACCGTTGGATGCGTCGGTTTGTGGGCGAGTTTCAAGCGGTCAGGATGGTTGTAGAGCCGCGTGTTTTCAGTGAGAGCCGGTTGCCCCCATTCGCGAGCAAGCCCGCTCCCACAGGGATTCTCAGTGTGTCACCCATCGTGTGCACACCGAGGATCTACTGTGGGAGCGGGCTTGCTCGCGAAGCTTTTAGCTTTTAGCTTCAACCGGTCCAGCATCAGGCTTGTGCGCCACAAACCGCATCATCCACTCTGCGACGGTAGTGCCGTGATGCTCGTGTTCAAGACTCGCCATACCTTTCGAATAAATCTGCTCGCCCAGCGCTTCCTGACGAATATCCAGCAACGCCCGTGAGTAATCGTGAATGAACTCCGGATGCCCCTGGAAGCACAGCACCTGATCGTTAATATGGTAGGCGGCGAACGGGCAGAAATCGCTCGAGGCAATCACCGTAGCGTTTTCCGGCAGCGCGGTGACCTGATCCTGGTGACTGATCAGCAACGTCAGCTCTTCCCTCACCGGGCTCATCCACGGCGCCTTGGCCGCGAGTTTGTATTTGTGGGTGCCGACGCCCCAGCCCTGGGTCGCCCGCTCGCTCTTGCCGCCCAATAGCAGCGCCAACAGTTGGTGACCGAAGCACACGCCCAGCAGTTTGTCGCCACGCTCGTAGCGCTTCAGCAGATACGTCTTGAGGGTTTGAATCCATGGGTCGGTGCCGAAGGAATCGGCCTTGCTGCCGGTGACCAGATACGCATCGAAGGTCTGATCATCGCTTGGATATTCGCCCTGCATCACGTTGTACACGCTGAATTCGGCCGCGATGGGTTGCTGCGAAAACAGACGCTGGAACATCTGCCCGTAACCCTGATATTGATCGACCAGTTCCGGACGCAGGATGTCGGTTTCCAGAATGCAGATGCGTAACGACATAAAAAATACCTGACACATGGTGGGAATAATGCACGCCCCAGAGCCTGCCTTGAAACACGGTGGCAAGGCAAGCCCCGGAAGGCGTCATCGGTCCCTTAGAACGCCCCTTAGAACAACGCGTCCTTGGCGGCTTTCTCCAGCAACAGCGCAGGCGGCGTGAAGCGTTCGCCATATTGCTCGGCCAGGTACTGGGCGCGGGCAACAAAGTCTTTCACACCGTACTGGTTGATGAATTGCAGCGCACCGCCGGTCCAGGCCGCGAAGCCGATGCCGAAGATCGAGCCAACGTTGGCATCCGCCGTCGAGGTCAGCACGCCCTCCTCTACACAACGCACGGTTTCGATGGCCTGGATGAACAGCAGTCGATCACGCACATCCTTAGGCGAAATCTGCCCGTCAGCTTTCTCGAAGCGGGTTTTCAGCTCCGGCCACAAATGTTTCTGCCCGGCGGCCGGGTAATCGTAGAAACCACCTCCAGCAGCCTTGCCCGGACGCTTGAATTCCTTGAGCAGCAAGTCAATCACGGCGAACGCCGGGTGCTCAATCAGCGGTTTCCCTTCCGCTTGCAGGTCTTTGGCGGTTTGCTCGCGGATATGGCTCATGAGGCTGAGGGAAACTTCGTCGGAGATCGCCAGAGGCCCGACAGGCATGCCGGCCTTGCGCGCTTCGGTCTCGATCATCGGCGCACTCACCCCTTCACCCAGCATGGCGATGCCCTCGTTGGTAAAGGTGCCGAACACCCGCGATGTGAAGAAACCGCGACTGTCGTTGACCACAATCGGAGTTTTCTTGATTTGCAGGACGAAATCGAAACCGCGAGCCAGGGTTTCGTCGCTGGTATGGACGCCTTTGATGATTTCCACCAACGGCATTTTCTCCACGGGACTGAAGAAATGCAGGCCGATGAATTTGCTCTGGTCTGGCACGGCGGTGGCCAGGCCACTGATCGGCAACGTCGAGGTGTTGGAGGCGATCACCGCGTCCGGGCCGACGACGGTTTGCGCTGCCGATGAGACCCTGGCTTTAAGCTCGCGATCTTCAAACACCGCTTCGATGATCAAATCACAACCGGCCAGATCCGCATCGTCTTGAGTGGTATGGATTCGCGTCAGAATCGCCTCGCGCTGCTCCCGGCTCAACTGACCCCGAACAACCTTCTTGTCCAGCAGCGCCGCCGAGTGAGCCTTGCCCTTCTCTGCCGCGACGAGGTTGATGTCTTTGAGCACCACATCGATACCGGCCGAGGCGCTGACAAATGCGATGCCCGCGCCCATCATCCCGGCGCCGAGCACGCCGACTTTCTTCGTCACGTAAGGCGCTATGCCCTGAGGTCGCGAACCGCCGGCATTGATCTCATTGAGCTGGAACCAAAAGGTGCCGATGAGGTTTTTCGACACCTGGCCCGTAGTCAGTTCGGTGAAGTAGCGGGTTTCGATCAGATGCGCGGTGTCGAAATCCACCTGAGCGCCCTCCACTGCGGCGCAGAGGATTTTCTCCGGTGCGGGCAGGCAGCCCTGGGTTTTGCTGCGCAGGATCGATGGCGTGATGGCCAGCATCTGCATGACTTTCGGATCCGACGGCGTACCGCCAGGGATCTGATAACCCTTCACATCCCAGCGCTGCACAGCAACCGGATGAGCAGCAATCCACGCCCGCGCCTTGGCCATCAGCTCATCGTGATCGACAGCCAACTCGTCGATCAACCGCGCTTGCAGCGCCTGTTGCGGACGGATTTTCTTACCTTCCAGCAGATACGGCAGAGCTTTTTCGATGCCCAGCATGCGCACCATGCGCACCACCCCGCCACCGCCCGGCAACAGGCCGAGGGTGACTTCCGGCAGGCCAAGCAGCACCGACGGGTTGTCGAGCGCTACACGGTGATGGCACGCCAGGCAGATTTCCCAGCCGCCGCCGAGCGCCGCGCCGTTAATGGCGGCAACCACCGGTTTGCCAAGGGTTTCCAGGGTGCGCAACTGGCCCTTGAGGGTCAGCACCATGTCGTAAAAGGCTTGGGCTTCGGGCTTGCCGACCTTGATCAGTTCATTGAGGTCGCCACCGGCGAAGAAGGTTTTCTTGGCCGAGGTGATGATCACGCCGGCAATCGCATCCTTGTCGGCGACCAGGCGCTCGACACAGGTGGCCATGGCCTCGCGGTAGACCGCGTTCATGGTGTTGGCGCTCTGGCCCGGCATGTCGATGGTCAGGACGACGATCCGGTCCTGGCCCTTTTCGTAACGAATGGCTTGGGTCATGGCAATTTTCCTTGAGTCGGATTTTCTTAAAGGCAGGCTCAGAGGCGTTCGATGATGGTGGCAATGCCCATGCCGCCGCCGACACACAATGTCGCCAGGCCATAGCGCAGGCGCCGGGTTTCCAGTTCATCGAGCAGCGTGCCGAGAATCGCGCAACCGGTGGCGCCGAGCGGGTGGCCCATGGCGATGGAGCCGCCGTTGACGTTGACCTTGTCCGGGTCGATGGCCATGTCCTTGATGAACTTGAGCACCACCGAGGCGAACGCTTCATTGACTTCGAAAAGGTCGATGTCTTCGACTCGCAGCCCGGCCTTGGCCAGTGCCTTGCGGGTGGCCGGCGCCGGGCCGGTGAGCATGATGGTCGGGTCGGTGCTGGTGACCGCCGTGGCGACGACCCGCGCCCGTGGCTGCAAACCCAGTGCCCGGCCCTTCGCTTCGGAGCCGATCAGCATCAATGCCGCGCCATCAACGATCCCGGAACTGTTGCCCGGTGTGTGAACGTGGTTGATCCGCTCGACCTGGCTGTACACCCGCAATGCCGTGGCGTCGAAGCCCATTTGCCCGATCATTTCGAAACTCGGCTTGAGCCTGCCCAGGCCTTCCATCGTCGAATCGGCGCGAATGAACTCATCGTGATCGAGCAGGATAATGCCGTTCTGGTCCTGCACCGACACCAGCGACTTGTTGAACGATCCGTTCGCCCGAGCCCGCGCCGCTTTCTGCTGCGAGTGCAACGCGAAGGCATCGACGTCCTGACGACTGAAACCTTCGATTGTCGCGATCAGGTCGGCGCCCACGCCCTGGGGTGTGAAATGGCTGCGCAAGTTGGTTTCCGGGTCCAGCGCCCAGGCCCCGCCGTCGCTGCCCATGGCCACGCGGGACATCGACTCGACGCCACCGACCACCACCAGATCTTCGAAGCCGGAACGCACTTTCATCGCACCCAGGTTCACTGCTTCCAGCCCCGACGCGCAGAAGCGATTGAGTTGCACACCCGCCACGCTGACGTCCCAATCGGCCACTTGTGTGGCGGTCTTGGCAATGTCGGCGCCCTGATCACCGATAGGCGTCACGCAGCCAAGCACCACGTCGTCGACCTGACTGGTGTCCAGGGAGGTGCGCTGCTGCAACGCCGTCAGCAGCCCGGCCACCAGGTTCACTGGCTTGACGCTGTGCAAGGCGCCATTGGCCTTGCCTTTGCCACGGGGCGTGCGTAACGCGTCGAATATCAAAGCTTGGGTCATGGCGTTCTCGAACCTGAGGGTGATCTCTATACCCTCACCTTATGCCGAGCAGCCGTGGATTCAATGACCACAGCGCTCATAGGCGTTGACGGTCACGCTCAGACGAACGGTAGTCAGCTATCGGATTAATCGATTCGTGTCACCAAGCTGTCTAGCCAACGGGCGCCCAAGAAGCTGGCCATACGCCTCATGTCTTTTTGGCAGCGATCAGCGCTAATTCCATACGAAATGGATCTAAGCCAAGCGTGACGCGGGCCCTAATGTAAACCTGTACGAAGTTGTCGTCGGGTTTTGCCGAGGCTCTCGTCCTACAGGAAGTGCAGCGCTCTGCCGTCATGGAGATATGCAGGCAGGCAACCAGGAAATAACAAAAAAGGCGGTCAAGCCATGTTCAAACATTCGAAAGTACGTCAAGCCGGGCTCATTCTATTTGCTACTACGCTGTTGTTGATTTTGCCGAACCTGACCAAGGTGCTTGGCTGATCGAGCAGCGGGGGTTTTCATTACACCTGATAAAAATGTGACTGGCTCGCTATCCGGGCCTGCTTGGCTGTGCCAACCTTTACGGCACTTCCACGACATGGACGACGATCATTTGAAAGCGCTCATTCTGTTGGGGGCCTTGCTGCTCAGCACGCCTCTGTCCGCCGCACAGCTGAACCTTGAGCTGGGTGCAAGTTCTCGCACCTGGCAGACCGATGAATTGCTCAAGCATCCTCAGGTTCAGACCATCACGATCACTAACGACGTTTCCTACAAACGGGACATGAGCTATCGCGCCGTGCCGATGGCGGCGTTGTTGACGGGCACCAAGCCTGACGATCACCTGCAAGCGGTAGCTCTGGACGGTTTTGCCGCCGAACTGGCCGCCGCGCCGTTGCTCAATACTCAGGGTGCGCAGGCCTGGCTGGCGATTGAAGACCCGGCCAAGCCGTGGCCGCCGCTGTCCGAGGGCAAACATAGTGCAGGGCCGTTTTACCTGGTCTGGACCGATCCGCAGGCGGGCAATATCAGCCCCGAGCAATGGCCGTTCGAGGTCGCGAGTATCAAACGCATGGCCCCGGTGGCCGAACGCTTCCCTGCCCTGCTCCCCGATCCCGCGCTGAAGGCGGACCATCCGGTGAACAAAGGCTTTGCGCTGTTTCAGAAAAACTGCCTGGCCTGCCATCGACTCAATGGCGCGGGGGATGCGCAGTTCGGACCGGACCTGAATATTCCGTTCAACCCGACCGAGTATTTCGGCGCGAATTTCCTCAAGCGTTACATTCGTGACCCGCAGAGCTTGCGCCAGTGGCCGCAGGCGAAGATGCCCGGGTTCTCGCCGACGGTATTGCCGGAGAGGGATCTGGAGTTGTTGGTGGGGTATTTGAAGCACATGGCGGGACGCAAGGTGTCTACGGCCAAGTAAACATCCACCTGTGGCGAGGGAGCTCGCTCCCGCTGGGGCGCGAAGCGGCCCTCAAATCAGGCGACGCGATCCGTCAGGCAAACCGCATTCGCCGGGTTTGCGACTGCTGCGCCCGGTCGCGGATCGGCCGGCGGGAGCAAGCTCCCTCGCCACAATGAATGACTGCTACTGCTGTTGGACGGAGATCACCGGCGCAGGCGTCGGCGAGACCAACACCTTGGCATGCATCTGCTCATACCCACCGCCACGGCGCATGCCGCGCACCGGGCAGGCGTCGAGGTAGTCCAGGCCCACGGCCAGTTTCAAGTGACGTTCAGGCCGGGCCAGTTCGTTGGTTACATCGAAGCTATACCAGGCGTCATCCAGCCAGGCTTCCGCCCAGGCGTGACTGGCCAGGTGTTCACTGTTCTCGCTGTACAAATACCCCGACACATAACGCGAGGGGATGCCCAGGCTGCGGGCGCAGGCGAGAAACGCATGGGTATGGTCCTGGCAGACCCCGGAACGCCCGGCGAACGCTTGCGCGGCGCTGGTCTCCACTTCAGTGGAACCCGGCGTGTAGGTCATGTGCTGGTTCAAGCCATGCATCAAATCGATCAGCGCCGTGCGATCCCGCCGTTGCTTGCACGCCTTCTCGGCAAACGCGCGCAGGGCTTCGTCGGCTTCGGTCAGCCGGGTGAAACGCAGGAACGGCAGCGCCGACTGACTCTCGTGCTCGGCTTCGCGCAGCTCGTCGATATCGACCTGGCCACGGGCGCCGATGATGATCGCCTCATGCGGCTCGTCCAGGGTCAACACATGCAGGATGTTGCCGAACGGATCGAGTTGCGCGCGCACCGGGCGCGGCAGGTCGAGTTGCCAGCTCAGCACGTGCTGGCGCTCGCTGTCGTGGGGTGTCAGTCGCAGGTACTGGATGCTCGCCCGCACCTGATCTTCGTAGTGATAGGCGGTCTCGTGGCTAATGGAAAGTCTCATGCAGCCTCCAGATAGGAACTGTGTATGGCATTGCCCAACTGGCGCACCAGCGGGATGAACTCGGTCAGCCAGGTGTGCAGGCCTTCGTCGAGGATTTCGTTGATACCGGTGTAGCGCAGGCGCGCGTCCATTTCCGCCGCCAGGCGTTGTGCGGGACGGCCGTTGGCCCCCGGTAGTTGAGCGAGAATCTGATCGACCTCTTCGGTGCAGGCTCGCAGGGATCGCGGCACATCGGCGCGCAGCAACAACAGCTCGGCCACATGCCGGGCGCCGGGGGCGTCGCGGTAGATTTCGGTGTAGGCCTCAAACGATGACAAGGCCCGCAACAAGGCGCTCCATTGGTAATAGGCGTGGGCCGTACCGTCACTGACGGCTTCGGCTTGATCGCCGGCCATTTCGTAACGGGCATCAAGCAGGCGCAAGGTGTTGTCGGCCCTTTCGATAAAGGTGCCCAGACGAATGAAGCGGAACGCGTCGTTACGCATGATCGTGCCGTAGCAAGCGCCGCGGAACAGGTGGGAACGTTCCTTGATCCACTCACAGAAACGGCTCATGCCGTAGCGACTCAAGCCCTGCTCGGCGATCCCGCGAATTTCCAGCCAGGTGGCGTTGATGTTTTCCCACATGTCGGCGGTGATTCGCCCACGCACCGCATGGGCGCTGGCTCGTGCGGCACCGAGGCAGCTGTAGATGCTCGCCGGGTTGGCCGCGTCCAGGGCGAAAAAATGCAGCAGCCGTTCGGCATGCAGATCGCCGTGGCGCGCGAGGTAATCGTCCAGGGTGCCGGTGATCAGCAACGGCATGGCCAGTTCGTGCAAGCCGTCGCCACGACCGTCCTGGGGCATCAGCGACAGCGAATAACTGATGTCGAGCATCCGCGCGAGGTTTTCCGCCCGCTCCAGGTAACGCGACATCCAGTACAGATCCGAGGCAGTTCTACTTAACATGGCAAGCTTCCTTCAATCCTCGACCACCCAGGTGTCCTTGGTTCCGCCGCCCTGGGACGAGTTCACCACCAGGGAGCCTTCACGCAAGGCGACACGGGTCAAACCGCCGGGCACAACCCGGGTTTCGCGGCCAGACAATACAAACGGACGCAGGTCGATGTGGCGCGGTGCGATGCCGTTTTCGACAAAGGTCGGACAGGTCGACAACGACAACGTCGGTTGCGCGATGTATGCGTGGGGCTTGGCTTTGATCCGCTCGCGGAAAGATTCGATTTCCGCCGCCGTCGCCGCCGGCCCCACCAGCATTCCGTAACCGCCGGAGCCTTGGGTTTCCTTGACCACCAGCTCCGGAAGGTTGGCCAGCACGTGGGACAGTTCAGAAGGATTACGACACTGCCACGTCGGCACGTTCTTCAGGATCGGCTCTTCATCGAGGTAGAAACGAATCATGTCCGTGACGAAGGGATACACCGACTTGTCGTCCGCGACCCCGGTGCCGATGGCATTCGCCAGCACCACATTGCCGGAGCGGTAGGACGACAGCAGCCCTGGAACGCCAAGCATCGAATCGGGGTTGAACGCCAGCGGATCGAGGAACGCATCGTCGAGGCGACGGTAGATCACGTCGACCGCTTTCGGCCCGTCCGTGGTGCGCATGAACACCTTGTCGTCGCGCACGAAAAGGTCCGCGCCTTCCACCAGTTCAACGCCCATTTCCCGAGCGAGGAACGCATGCTCGAAAAACGCACTGTTGAAACGCCCCGGCGTCAGCACCACCACGCTCGGGTTGTCGATCGGGCTGGAGCTTTTCAGGGTGTCGAGCAACAGATTCGGGTAGTGGTCGATCGGTGCGATGCGCTGGGCCGCGAACAACTCGGGGAACAGGCGCATCATCATCTTGCGGTCTTCGAGCATGTAGCTCACGCCGCTGGGAGTACGCAGGTTATCTTCGAGCACGTAGTAGGTGCCGTCGCCATCGCGCACCAGGTCGACGCCGGAAATATGCGAATAGATATCGCGGTGCAGATCCAGCCCTTGCATCGCCAACTGGTATTGCTCGTTGGCCAGCACTTGCTCGGCCGGGATGATGCCGGCCTTGATGATGCGCTGCTCGTGATAGAGGTCGGCAAGGAACATGTTCAATGCCTTGACCCGCTGAATACAGCCGCGTTCGACGACCCGCCATTCACTGGCGGGGATGCTGCGGGGAATGGTGTCGAAGGGAATCAGGCGCTCTGTCCCCTGCTCATCACCATAGAGCGTGAAGGTAATCCCGGCACGATGAAATAACAGATCGGCCTCGCGTCGCCGTTGTGCCAAAAGCTCGTCAGGCGTTTCGGCCAGCCAACGGGCAAACTCCCGATAATGCGGACGGACCTGGCCGCCGGCATCGTACATCTCATCAAAATAGGTGCGGATCATGCCGTACTCCTTGTCACACGGACATCCAGGCCTTCGCAAGGCCCGTGCCATAGGCAGAAACGCTTTGATATCAATCAGTTGGATAATGTCGCCGCACGCACCGCACCAATCCTGTGCGGTAAATACCCCACCCTGATCGCCCCCGCTTCATGGCGAAGCAATGCTGTCGCCTATCAGCAGCATAGTCAGAGTTGATTTCACTGCTCGGGAGGGAGATGCGGATAATCCGTGCATTCGCTGGAAAACTGATCGCTCTTCCCTTTAGCCGCCTGTTCAGGTGGCTTTTTTTTGTCCGTTTGAAATGTGGCGAAATAAAAAGATTGAAACAAAAACGGCCAACCCAAAGGTCAGCCGTTACTAAGTGTCACTGTTCATAAGCTTATGCGAGTAGCCCTCGTATCTCCTGTTTGACGCCCCATCCCTCGATGATGCCGCCCAGAGGCTCGACCACTGCCTCGAAGTCCTGCTCGAAGTCGCCGATCCCGTCGTAGGTGGCGTACATCACTTTGCTCAGTTCCAGCGACCACGCGCCGTCGTCACGCGCGCTGATCTGGGCATTCAAGGATTCACCACAAAAATGACCTGCCGCCCTGCGTGCCCGCTCCTCGTCCGGGAAAATGGCGTAGAACTCGATGGGATGGAATCGTGAAAAATCGAAACCGCCTTCTTTCATGCGGCGCAGCACGCTGCTGCTGATGTCTTCTTGATAGGCTGTGCTCATGAAACGTCCCCCTCAGACTGATGGATAGACTTTCCGTATTCCCTGCACTTTCGATGCGGCAACAGAGGTTGCCGCCGGGAAACAAGCATGTAGCTGACAAGACCAGACCTTAGCGAGTCACTCGCTGATCTCGGTTGCAGAGTAGCCTCAAGACAGAGCCGCTGCCAAGGCCTGGTGGTGAATGTGACAGGAGGTGTATCAAATCGGAGTAATGCTGAGGATTTCAATGCTGTGCTGGGATTTCAGACTTTTGACGGTCGGATCATCGGTACGACCCTCCAGATCATTGAGGTCCAGTTTCGCAGCCACCGGCAGTCGCCGGTCGCGAATGAGTTGGGCGGCTTGCTCGTTGCTCGGGCACTCCTCGCACTCGAAGAGTTCGTCGACTGATTCACCGTGTTCATCCACGAAAGTGATTTTCCACTTTTGCATCGGTGCCTCCTCGGTAAAACCCATGGATGGGCTTACATCTATCTCGACTCGTGCATTGGCCGATCGTTCCAAGGGATCCTAAAAGCGAGACATGAAAAAAGGCCGTCACCCGCGTGTCTCACACACCGGCGACGGCCTTTCTTATCGACGAAGCTTCAGTCGTTGCTAGGTTTGTTCACCGCTTGCAGCACGTACTGCGGCAACGCGAAGGCACCAATATGGATTTCCGGGTTGTAGTAGCGGGTGATGATGCCGCTGCCGGCGAAGCGCTGTTGCAGGATTTCGCGGGACAATTTGCGATAAGCGGTATCGGTCGCGCCCCAGGCGAAGGTCATTGCGCCGCCGATGTAGGTCGGCACGGCCGCCTGATAGAAGTGCCAGTCCGGGAACAGGCTGCGCAGGCGACCCGCGGTGGTTTTGACTTCTTCGATTTGCATGAACGGGGTGCCGTTCTGGGTCACCAGAATGCCGCCTTCGTTCAGGCAGCGGTGGCAAGCCTGGTAGAAGTTTTCGGAGAACAGCACTTCGCCCGGACCGATCGGGTCGGTGGAGTCGGAAATGATCACGTCGAACTTTTCGGTGGTGGTGGCGACGAAACGCATGCCGTCGTCGATCACCAGGTTCAGGCGTGGATCATCGAACGCACCCTTGGAGTGGTTCGGCAGGAATTCCTTGCACATGTCGACCACGGTGCCGTCGATTTCGACCATGGTGATGTGCTCGACGCTGCGGTGCTTGGCCACTTCACGCAGCATGCCGCCGTCGCCACCACCGATGATCAGAACGCGCTTGGCGGTGCCATGGGCGAGGATCGGCACGTGGGTGAGCATTTCGTGGTAGATGAATTCGTCGGCTTCGGTGGTCTGGATTACGCCATCCAGCGCCATCACCCGGCCCATGCGCGGGTTTTCGAAGATCACCAGGTGCTGGTGTTCGGTGCGCACTTCGTGCAGCAGTTTTTCCATGCGAAAACGCTGGCCATAGCCTTCGTAGAGGGTTTCCAGGTACTCGCTGGTTGGGGTATTGCTCATGGGAAGTGCTCCGATGAATGCGGGTGGCAACGGACGGTTACCCGCCCATGATGGCCAATCGATCACCTCGATTGACCGGGAAAGGCGCGCATTCTACGTCGCGGAACATGACAGGTCGAACCTTCTGATGCACACGCCGGTAGGAGCGAGGCTTGCCCGCGAAGAACGATGACTCGGTCTATCAGGTACACCGCAGCGATCCTTTCGCGGGCAAGCCTCGCTCCTACCATGAAGATCGTCAGATCCGCACATCGCCTCTTGGCCCGGCGATGGCCCAGATGATCAGGCCCAGCACCGGCAGCAACAGGATCAACAGCACCCAGAGGACTTTCATCCCGACTTCGGCGCCACTTTTAAGCACGTTGATGATGGCCCAGATATCCAGGGCAAAAATAATCAGGCCGATCAGGGTGTTGAACGTGGAACCCATGGTGTCGCTCCAAAAAAATGGTAGGCACTCTTAGGATAGTCGGGCCTGGCGAGGGTTCCGTTTTATTACCGTTGTAGACGGTTTCAGACGTGGATGGCCACTTTCAGGGCTTCCAGGGAGGGCGCGGCGGCGATGCCGACTTCGGCGCACAACTCCAGCACCCGTGGCACGTCGTTGCCATAGACCAGCACCACTTGCAGTTCGTCGTCGAGCAACTGGCTGAAATTCATCAGGGTGTAGCCACCGTTTTCCTTGTTCAGGCTGCTCATCTGCACCTGAATGCGATTGAGTGCCGTGAGAGCTTCGGTTTTGGCCAGTTGCTTGGGCTTGATGTTGAACTCAACGCCGGGGCCGAACGAGGCGACGATCTGCGCGAACAGGTCCATGTAGGTGTCGGCCTGGAACAACACGGTTTCTGGCAGACTGCCGACGACAACCCACTCGCCCAACGGGATCGGAAAGGTGTCGTCGTAGTTGATGTCTGGATTGGCCGCCAGAAAAGCCTCGGGATCGGCGTAGGCCTGAGCCGCTTCGTCAGCGATTTTCAGGATTTCGTCCTCGCCCATGCACCCGGAGCTGATTTTGCTGATGAGTTCGACGAGTGCGGCTTTCATGAGGTGGATCCTGTAGCGAGGGAATTTTGAGGGCGCGAAGGATAACGCATTCGGAAACGGATTGCGGGACCTGGCAGGAACCTGTGGCGAGGGGGCTTGCTCCCACTCGGCTGCGAAGCAGTCGTAAAACCAGAGAACTGGGTTTGAATGAGATACCGAAGGGGGGCCGCTTCGCGGCCCAACGGGGGCAAGCCCCCTCGCCACAGAGCTCCCTCGCCACAAAAGCCCCGCGACACTACAGAGGTCAGGCCAGGAGTTTTTGCAGCTGAGCCGTGGTATCCGCCGCGCCCATGGTCTTGGCCGCGTCCAGCGCAGACACACCGTTGGCGTCCTTGGCCGCTGGATCGGCGCCTTTGCTGATCAGGTAGTCGATGATTTCGACGCGGTTGAACATCGCCGCCATCATCAACGCAGTGCGTCCGTCGAAGGACGAACCTTCCACTTCAGCGCCCCCCTCAACCAACGCCTTGACCACCGCCAGGTTGCCCTTGAATGCTGCACCGGCAATCGGACTCTGACCGTTGCCGTTGCGCAACTCGGGATCGGCCTTGTGCTTGAGCAGCACCTGCACCGCCTCTACATGCCCGTAGTAACTGGCGAGCATCAGCAAGGTATCGCCCTTGCTGTTACGCAGATTCACCGGCAATCCGGAGCTGATCAACCGGTCCAGCATCACCGCATCACCCTCGCGCGCTTTGTTGAACACCTGTTCGGCAAATTCAGCTGCCTCTTCGGGGGTCATCTGGCGGCTTTTGTCTGACATTGGGGACTCCACATTCGGTCAATCGGAAAGCCGATAGTTTCCCGAGCAGCCCGGAACCTGTCACTTGTTTTTTCTCATGGACGGTCATAGCGATATTCAATAGCGACCCTTTCAATAGCGATGCCTGCCTCCGTAAATATCCGCCAGCACCTGCTCGGTGACTCGCACGTAGGTTTCGGTGCCCGGCAGCCAGGCATAAATCGGGTCATCGCCGGTTTTGCTCGGATCGAAGGCTTCGTCCTTGAGCCGGGTCTTCTGGTACTTGAAGGTCCCGGTGGTTTCCATTTTCACTTTCACCCGCAGGAACAGTGGCACCGCATAGGCCGGCATTTGTTGCCTGGCGAACGCCAGCAACTCACTGAAATCCAGGGTCGCCAGGGATTCGGCCGGGGTGATGGCCGCCATCCCTGCCCGCCCATTGGTGTTGTGAATTTCCACGCCATAGGCCACGGCTTCGGCGATGTGCGGGTGTTGCAACAGGATGTTCTCGACCTCGGTAGTGGAGACGTTTTCGCCCTTCCAGCGGTAGGTGTCCCCCAAGCGATCGACAAACTGCGCGTGACCGAAACCGATGTTGCGCAGCAGGTCACCGGTATTGAAGTAACGGTCGCCCTTCACGAACACATCGTGGAGCACCACTTTTGCGGTCTTCTGCGGATCGGTGTAGCCGTCCAGAGGCGCCTTATCGTCGATCCTCGCCAACAACAGCCCCTGCTCGCCCTTGGCCACTTTGCGCATGAACCCCTTGGCATCCCGCGTGGGGGCGCCGCTGTCGTGGTCGTACGCCACCAGCTCCCAGGACATCAGGGAAAAGCCAATGGTGTTGTCGAAGTTGAGGATGTTGGTGAAGCCGATATTGCCATCGCTGGCGGCGTACAGCTCGCAGATGTGGTCGACGGCAAACCGCGTCTTGAACTCGCTCCACGCGCCGGGGCGCAGACCATTGCCGATCATCTTCGTCACGCTGTGCCGACTGTCGTCGACGCTACGCGGTTGATCCACCAGGTAGCGACACAATTCGCCGACGTACCCGAGGGTGGTCGCCCGGTATTTGCGCACGTCGCTCCAGAACTGGCTGGCGCTGAATTTTCGGCGGATGGCAAACCCCGACGCCCCGCTGATCGCCGAGCCCCAGCACACGCAGAGCCCGGTGGCGTGGTACAGCGGCAAGGTGCAATAGACGACGTCCTGCGGCTGCATGTCCAGGGCGATCAGCCCGAAGCTGGCGGAGCTGCGCATCCAGCGGCCGTGCTTGAACACCCCGGCCTTGGGCAACCCGGTGGTGCCCGAGGTATAGATATAGAAGCAAGGGTCGTCGAAAAAAACCTGCCGGCTGGCAGGATTGTCGCTGGACGCGTCGCAACTGGCCGTCATCAGATTAATGAAGCCATCGGGTGTTTTGCCCGGATCGTGGTAAGTGTCTTGATCGGCGACAAACCAGGTGCGCGCCGCATCGATGACCACCCGCTCGCGGACCGCATTGAAGGCCGGAACCAGCTCTTCTCCAACTACGATCGCTACAGGCGCCACCAGATTCAGGCTATGAACCAGGGTATCGCGGGTCTGGGAGGTATTCAGCAAGGCGCTGATCGCACCGACCTTGGCCACCGCCAATATCGTCACCAACAGTTCCACACGGTTCTCGATAAACACCGCGACCACATCGCCCTTGCCGGTGCCTTGGGCAATCAGGTGATGGGCGATGCGGTTGGCCCACTGATTGACCTGTGCATAAGTGAGTATCACGTCGCCCTGCAGCAATGCCGGGCCATCGGGATTGCGCAACGTCGCCTGCTCGAAGCTCCAGCCGAGACCACACGGTTGGGTCGGATCCTTGACGTTGGCGACTTTCATGCCCTTCACCACGCGGGGGATGGCTTTGGCAATGGAAGGCAGCTTGCGGAGCATCATGCCCCAGGTAATCGTGTCGTGCAGCGTACGGCTCATGGTTGCTCCCGTTCGATCTTTTTATTGTCGGGTGGCGTTGATTGAGGCCGAAAATACGTCAGGGCTTCTTGAGCTGTACACGCGGTTTTTGCAATGTTTTGTATCCACGGCCGAAGCCTTCGCAAAGCGGAACTCCGCCGTTGCGATTGGTTCCGTCCGGTTGTCGACGATCTCGCAAAATGCAGGATGCACGATGGCCATTCATGCAAATTGCACGAAAGCCAAAAAATCATAAAAATATAACTTACTGATTTATATGAAATTTTAAAAATATAGGTGCTGGCACAATCACTGCAACTACCCCTCCATGTTGCCCTTCAAGCACAAAATGGAGCTGATAGACATGAGCCTGATCCAGGAAAAATTTTCGTCGCTGTTCTCCAACTTCGAAGTGACCACCCAGCCCCGGCCGGATGGCGGCATTCTGCTGACCCTGCGCAGCCACGACGGTAAAGTCTTCAAACGTTCGATTTCCTACCAGCAATTGCATGCCGGCGATCAGCTGTCATGGGTCATCAGCGCGATTCGCCGTGACGTCGCCGAACAGGCCAGCGAACTGCCGCAGATTTCCATGCTGCAAAGCCAGCAACGGTTCGCACTGCCGACCTATCACTCGGCATAACCCGTCACAGCGCTATAAACGATCAGGCCGTGAGAGCTTTCGCTTCACGGCCTGAGTTGTTTCTACGGCTGATGTTTAAAAGGCAGACGGACTGATCCGCGCAAAACTGTCCACCGTCACATGCCCTGCCAATTCCCCGCCCTCACGAGCCAGGCCACAGGTTGCCATGCCGGCCGTGCGCGCCGCGTCCAGTTCCTGAACGATGTCGGACAGAAACAGAATCTGCGAAGCCTCGACGCCAATCGCCTGGGTGATGCGCTGGTAGGACTGTGCTTCGCGCTTGGGCCCTGAAGTGGTGTCGAAATAGCCGCTGAACAGTGGCGACAGATCCCCCGCCTCCGAACAACCGAAAATCAGTTTTTGCGCCTGAATCGAACCCGAGGAATAAACAAACAGTTGATAGCCTTCCTGATGCCAGCGCTTCAGCGCTTCAACGGCGTCCGGGTAAACATGGCCTTTCAACTGCCCGGCCTGATACCCCTGCTCCCAGACCATGCCTTGCAACGCTTTGAGCGGCGTGGCTTTGCGGTCTTCGGCGATCCAGCCCAAGAGGATTTCGATAACCCGCTCAACGTCTGCTTGCGGTTCACCGCTGTCACGCCGCACAGCCGCGAGCTGTTCGGCGACGTCAGCACGTTCGGCATTTTCGCGAACGAAGTCCGGCAGGTGTTTGGCCGCGTACGGAAACAACACGTCGAACACAAAACTCACCGCGCTGGTGGTGCCTTCGATGTCGGTGAGAATCGCTTTGATCGGCATCGGTTCAGTCCTCAAGACACGGAAAGTGGCTGGCGATGTCATCGCCGGTGAAGTTGGCCACCCAGCCTTCGGGGTTGTTGAACAGGCGGATTGCGACGAAATGCGGGTTTTCACCCATGTCGAACCAGTGCTTTGTGCCGGCTGGCACCGAGATCAGGTCGTTCTTCTCGCAGAGCACGGCGTACACGTAATCGTCGATGTGCAGGGTGAACAAGCCACGGCCGGCGACGAAAAATCGCACTTCGTCTTCGCCATGGCGGTGTTCATCGAGGAACTTGGCACGCAACTCGGCTTTTTGCGGGTGATCGCTGTTCAGGCTGACCACGTCGACGGTGATGTAACCGCGCTCGGTCATCAGCTTGTCGATTTGCTCCTGGTACGCGGCGATCACTTCTTCCTGACTGGCGCCGGGCTGGATTTTCGCTGCGGCTTGCCAACGGTCGAAACGCACGCCCTGCTCGGCCAGGGTCGAGGCGATGTCTTCAAAGTGGGTCAGCACCTTGTTCGGAATGTCAGGGCTTGAGACGTGGTAAACGGACAGGCTGCTCATCAGGGCAACTCCTTAACAGTTCATGCATTACGGTTAAAGAGCGAGCGCGTCTTCAACTCGCACTCGAACAAAAATTCAAAAGCCTCGATCTGCCGCAGTGCGTCGCTCATGCGCGCGCCCCACGTGTAGAGGCCATGACCGCGAATCAGGTAGCCGACGCAATCAGGGTGGGCGTCGAGCCAAGGCTGCACCTTGGCGGCCAACCGCGCAATGTCCTGGTCGTTGTCGAAAATCGGCACGCGCACCCGGGACTCGTGGGTCGACACGCCGCTGAAGGCCTTTTGCAGTTCGTAGTCTTCGAACTCGATGAAATCTTCCGGCGTCAGGCGCGACAGCACCGTGGCGTTCACCGAATGGGTGTGCAGCACCGCGCCGATCTCCGGACGCCAGCTATAGAGCTGGGTGTGCAACAGGGTTTCGGCGGACGGCTTCTTGCCTGGCTCCAGGCTGTTGCCTGACAAGTCGGTAGCCAGCACATCGTCCGGGCCCAGTTGGCCCTTGTGCTTGCCGGACACGGTCAGCAAGGCTTCGGTCGGCGACAGGCGGGTCGAGTAATTGCTGCTGGTGGCCGGCGACCAGCCGCGGCCATACAGAAAACGCCCGGCGTCGATGATTTCCTGGGCGAGGTGTTCACGGGTAAGGCTCATGGCCTGTCCTCTTGCATACGTGTGGCAATGATAACGGCAGCGGCAAAGGCTGCGAGGCTGGCAATACTAAAGGTCAATGTGGCGCCGAGGGCATTCCAGCTGTAGCCGGAATACAACGCCCCCAGTGCGCCGCCGGTGCCGGCCAGCGCGGCATACAGCGCCTGACCCTGGCCTTGCTGGCGCGCGCCGAAGCTACGTTGCACGAACTGGATGGCAGCGGCGTGAAAGCTGCCGAAGGTGGCGGCGTGCAGCACCTGGGCGAACAACAACACCCAAAGGAACTCGGCAAACGAGCCGAGCAACAACCAACGCAAAGCCGCCAGCAGGAAGCTCGCCAGCAGCACCCGACGCACCGAGAAGCGCGCGAGAATCTTGCTCATGAACAGAAACATCAAGACTTCGGCGACCACGCCGACCGCCCAGAGCATGCCGATCAGCCCGCGACTGTAACCGAGTCGCTCAAGGTGCAAGGTCAGAAAGGTGTAATACGGCCCGTGGCTCATCTGCATCAACGCCACACACGCGTAAAACGCCAACACCCCGGGGCTGCGCAATTGCTGGAGGAATCCGTCCCCCGTCAACCGTTCACCCTGAACCGGTTGTGCGTTGGGCACCCACAAGCTGCTGACGACGATCCCGGCCATGATCAGCACCAGCGCCACCGGGTAAATGTCGAGGCTGAGCCATTCGAACAATCGGCCCAGCGCCACCACGGTGATGATGAAACCGATGGAACCCCACAGGCGGATCTGACTGTAGCGCGAGGTCTGCCCCCGCAAATGAGCCAGGGTGATGACCTCGAACTGCGGCAACACCGCGTGCCAGAAAAACGCGTGCAAGGCCATGACCATCGCCAGCCAGGCGTAGCTTTTGCTGACGAAAATCAGTGAGAAGGTCAGCAAGGTGCAGGCGGCGCCGAAACGCACGATGGCCAGCCGCCGCCCGGTGTAGTCACCGAGCCAGCCCCAGATATTCGGCGCCACGCAGCGCATCAGCATCGGGATCGCCACCAGTTCGCCAATGCGCGCGGCGCTGAAGCCCAGATGATCGAAGTACAGCGCCAGAAACGGCGCTGTCGAACCGAGCAAGGCGAAATAGAACAGGTAGAAGCTGGAAAGCCGCCAGTACGGGAGCGCCGCCACCGTCATCAGACTGCAGCGGTTTTCAGATCAGCCATTAAAGCTGCCCCAACACCGGAGTGCTCACGCGCACATCGGCGTTCTGCCCGCGGTGACGCAGCAAGTGGTCCATCAGCACGATGGCCATCATCGCTTCGGCGATTGGCGTGGCGCGGATGCCAACGCACGGGTCGTGACGACCCTTGGTGACGACCTCCACCGGGTTGCCATGGATGTCGATGGAGCGGCCCGGCGTGGTGATGCTCGATGTAGGCTTGAGCGCCAGGTGCGCAACAATCGGCTGGCCCGACGAAATGCCACCGAGAATGCCGCCGGCGTTGTTGCTGAGGAAACCTTCCGGGGTCATTTCATCGCGGTGTTCAGTGCCGCGCTGGGCGATGCTGGCAAAACCGGCGCCGATTTCCACGCCCTTGACCGCGTTGATGCTCATCAGCGCATGGGCCAGTTCGGCGTCGAGGCGGTCGAAGATCGGCTCGCCGAGGCCCGGCATCACGCCTTCGGCGACCACGGTGATCTTCGCGCCGACCGAATCCTGGTCGCGACGCAACTGGTCCATATAGGCTTCCAGCTCCGGCACTTTGTCCGGGTCGGGGCTGAAGAAAGCGTTCTCTTCCACCGAATCCCAGGTCTTGAACGGGATTTCGATCGGGCCGAGCTGGCTCATGTAGCCACGAATGACGATGCCCTGGGTGGCCAGGTATTTCTTGGCAATCGCGCCGGCGGCTACGCGCATGGCGGTTTCACGGGCCGAGCTGCGACCGCCGCCGCGGTAATCGCGCTCACCGTATTTGTGATGGTAGGTGTAGTCGGCGTGGGCCGGACGGAACAGATCCTTGATCGCCGAGTAGTCCTTGGACTTCTGGTCGGTGTTGCGGATCAACAGGCCGATGGCGCAACCGGTGGTGCGGCCTTCGAACACACCGGAGAGGATTTCGACTTCGTCGGCTTCCTGGCGCTGGGTGGTGTGTCGGCTGGTGCCGGGCTTGCGGCGGTCCAGGTCGCGCTGCAGGTCCTCAAGGGAGATCTCCAGGCCCGGCGGGCAGCCATCGACAATGGCGACCAACGCCGGACCATGGCTTTCGCCCGCGGTGGTGACAGTGAACAGCTTGCCGTAGGTATTGCCGGACATGCAGGACGCTCCGTGAAATCGAACCTAAAATACGTAATGCGCGCCAGTATACGCAGGCTACCCAAGTAGTTCATCCTCGAACCTTATGGGTGCCTGCGAGTCCAACCGGCACCTTGTTGATGATGGCGTGATGATGCTGCGAGTTCTAGCCTTGAGCCTTACCCTGTTTACCGGTTTTGTACAGGCCTCCGTCCTGCAACGCCCGATCACCCTGGATACCGGCAATGGCGAGCTTTTCGGCTCACTGTTGCTACCCAAGTCCGACACGCCGGTACCGGTTGTCCTGATCATTTCCGGCTCCGGTCCTACGGATCGTGACGGAAACAACCCCGACGGCGGGCGCAACGACAGCCTCAAACGGCTGGCCTGGGTGCTGGCCAAACACAACATCGCCAGCGTGCGTTACGACAAACGCGGCGTGGCGGCGAGCCTTGCGGCAACGCCGGATGAACGCAATCTGTCGGTGGAAGCCTATGTGGCCGATGCCGTGGCCTGGGGGCAGAAGCTCAAGGCCGACCCGCGTCTGGGCAAACTGATTTTGCTGGGCCACAGCGAAGGTGCGTTGATTGCCAGCCTGGCGGCGCCAAGTGTCGACGCTGCGGCGGTGATTTCCCTGTCCGGCAGCGCGCGGCCGATCGATCAAGTGCTGCGCCAGCAGTTGAGCAATCGCCTGCCGCCAGCCTTGATGCTGCGCAGCAATGAACTGCTCGACAGCCTCAAGGCCGGCCACACTGACGACAACGTGCCGCCGCAGTTGCAGGTGATTTTCCGCCCCAGCGTGCAGCCGTACCTGATTTCACTGTTCCGCCAGGACCCGGCGGCAGCCTTCGCCAAACTGAAGATGCCGGCACTGATCATTCAGGGCAGCAACGACATCCAGGTCGGCGTGGGTGACGCCAGGGCGCTCAAAGCCGCCAAACCGGACGCCGAACTGGCACTGATCGAAGGCATGAACCACGTCATGCGCATCGTGCCCAACGACGTGAAGCGGCAATTGGCCTCCTATAAAGATCCGCAATTGCCCCTGGCGGCGGAACTCGGCGCACGAATCCTCGGATTTATTGACGGACTTCGCCCCAGTTAAGCGCTGTTTGTCCTCCAGTCCTGAAAAAAACGGCCGATAAGCCTTTGTCGCCAGCGCTATGACTGGCGGCAACAGAGCTTGGACAGGATCTCGCCGTTATGACTGATACCCAGACTTCACCCGACTCCACCGCTGAAAAAGACACACCGCCAGCGGTCGAGCTGCCGTGGGCGGACGTCCACGTCGAGCACCACAAAATGCTCCGCCTGGCGCCGTTGCAAACCGACCGTAACACCGGCGGCCGACCGCTGCGCTTTGTCGAATTCGGTTACGCCGAACGCAACAGCAAGGAGCACAGCCTGCTGCGCATGGCCATCAAGCTGCCAGGCCAACGGGTACGCAAAGAACAGAATCATCTGGATGTGTGGGTCGATCACGCCGCCAAACGCGTGCATTTCGCTCCGGAAAGCGGCTTGCAGATAGAGCCGATGAACCGTGGCATCGGGCGCTATATGGCGGCTCAAGGCATCACTTGGGCGAAGAAACGATGGCCCGCCTACACCGTCGACGGCACCGACCTGAACAACAAGGATGCGTTGAACGAAGACACGCGCCTGCGCCGCGACCACTTTCTGCGGGTGCACGGTTTTGACGTGGCCTACGCCGATGCCCAGCATTTGAAGGGCAGCGTCAAAGAGGTGCAGATCGGTGATTTGCTGGGCGACTGGAACAGCGAAAAGCTGCAACAGGTGGAAATCCTCGAAGCCGCGCAGATGCTCCAGCAAGCCGAGCAGAACCTGGCGGAACAGGAAGTCAAACTCAAGAAGCACGAAGAAAAGGTCAGCAAGTACAAGCGTGAAGACGCTGGACTGCGTTTTACCATTACCTGTCTGGTGGCGTTTGCGGTGTTTCAGGCGGGGTTGTTGATCTGGATTGCCACGCATCGGTAACCGACATCAAACCCAATTGTGGTGAGGGAGCTTGCTCCCTCACCACAATATTCGGGGTCAGACGCGAGAAGCGAACAGCGCCTGATGATCGCGGCACTGCTCGGCTGTCAGCATGAACACCCCATGCCCGCCGCGCTCGAATTCCAGCCAGGCGAAATCGACTTCCGGGTACAACGCCTCGACGTGAACCTGGCTGTTACCCACCTCGACGATCAACAAACCTTTCTCGGTCAGATGATCCGCCGCTTCGGCGAGCATGCGTCGTACCAGGTTCAAACCGTCGTCGCCACAGGCCAGGCCCAGCTCGGGTTCGTGTTGATATTCGTCCGGCATGTCGGCGAAATCTTCCGCATCGACGTAAGGCGGGTTCGACACGATCAGGTCGAAACGTTGCCCTGGCAAACCATCGAAACCATCGCCCTGAACGGTGAACACGCGCTCGTCGACACCGTGGCGCTCGATGTTCTGGTTAGCCACTTCCAGTGCTTCGAACGACAGGTCGGCCAAAACCACTTCGGCGTTCTGGAACTCATAGGCACAGGCGATACCGATGCAACCGGAACCGGTGCACAAGTCGAGAATGCGCTCAGGTTCGGCACCCAGCCACGGCTCGAAACGTTTTTCGATCAGCTCACCAATCGGCGAACGCGGGATCAGCACGCGTTCGTCGACAATGAACGACAAGCCGCAGAACCAGGCTTCGCCCAGCAGGTAAGCGGTCGGAATGCGTTCTTCGATGCGGCGCTTGAGCAAGCGTTGCAGATTGACCAGCTCATCGTCCTCCAGACGGCAGTCCAGATAGCTGTCGGCGATTTCCCACGGCAAGTGGAGCGCACCCAATACCAGTTGACGGGCTTCGTCCCAGGCGTTGTCGGTCCCATGGCCGAAAAACAGATCCTCCCCATGGAAGCGGCTGACGGCCCAACGGATATGGTCACGCAGGGTACGAAGTCGGGAAGTGATCACGGGGTAAACTCCAGAAAAAACGACTGACGATTCTAACAGCCAAAAGGCGCCGCGACGACGCAGGAAAAACACCGGATCAGATGTAGGACTCTTCTATTTTTCCAGCCAGCTATTGAACAGAACGAGTATCTTGACAAGGCTGCGAGCCAGCAACGGCGGTGCCTGCGATGGAAGCGATTCACAGAAGCGCTCAGCCAGAGGACAATGCCGCAAAAGCCCCACCCGAAGGAGCCCCAGAATGTCCGTTCCAAAAACGATGTTTCAACTCAGCGGCCGTGGTTATGCAGCGGCCAATCTGGGTCATGCGACCCTAGTCATCATCGATGCCCAGAAAGAATACCTCAGTGGTCCGCTGGCCCTGAGCGGCATGGATGCTGCCGTCGCGAACATCAAACACCTGCTGGCCGCTGCCCGTGCAGCCGGTCGGCCAATCGTGCATGTGCGTCACCTCGGCACCGTCGGTGGGCTGTTCGATCCCCAGGGCGAACGCGGTGAGTTCATCCCGGGCCTGGAGCCACAGGGCGACGAAACCGTCATCGGCAAATTGCTGCCAAGCGCGTTTCACGGCACCGAACTTTACGATCGCCTGCAACAACTGGGCTCGCTCGACCTGATCGTTTGCGGTTTCATGAGTCACTCCAGCGTCAGCACCACCGTGCGTGCGGCGAAGAACCTGGGCTTTCGCTGCACCCTGGTGGAAGACGCCTGCGCGACGCGGGATTTGCCTTGCAAGGGCGGGATCCTCAGCGCCGAACACGTTCAGCAGACCGAAATGGCGATCATGGCGGACAACTTCGCCACCCTCGCCCTGACCCGCGATCTGATCTGATCGACCGTCGATGAGCGGCCCATACCGCCGCTCATCCGCAAAAGCCTCTCATTTGCCGTAATTGCCCTAGCCTCAGGAACATCCCGGTCAACTCCCGGTCGAAGGGCCGATACCCATTGAGGAAGGTCGGAATGAAGTTATCCGATGGTTTTGATGCACGCCGCTTGCGGCCCAAGGGCCAACGCAATTGGCGATTTCGCTTCGGCGCAGCGTTCGCTGCCCTGCTGGCGATGTGCGGTGTATTGCTGGCGATGGCCGGCGCGGCCAGCCTGCTGGGGCGGCCACCGGCGTTGGGCGAGTTGAATGCCAGCCCGCTGGGCTCGTCGATCATTCTGGCGGTGGGCGTGTTCGTGCTGTACCTCGGCGTGTTGCTATGGCGCCGCTGCCGTCGCCGTTCGCGCCAGTCGCGAGAGCTGAACATAGCCCCGCACCTGATGAAAAAACACGACTGAATCAAAGGCCCGGCGTTTTGACGGGCCTCAATTGTTATGGATAGCGCTCCGACTTGGGTAAACTGCCCCCCTTCGCGGAGGCTGACATGCAAGACGACGATTTTTCCCTGTTCAAAAGCGCGATCCAAGGCGTCAAGCCGATCAAGCACGATCGCGCCGAAACCGGCAAACCCAAGGCCGACCGCGCGCAAATCGCCAAGCTGCGCCAGGCCGCCACTGTGCGCACCGATGCGACCACCGTTGACGGGCTGTCCGATCAGTTTGTGATTGATGTCGGCCCGGAAGACGAGCTGATGTGGGCACGTGACGGTGTTCAGGAAAGCCAGATGCGCAAGCTCAAGATCGGACAGATTCCGTTCGAAGGCAGCCTCGACCTGCATGGCATGAACGTGGAAAAGGCCCGTGAAACCCTCTGGGCGTTTCTGGCCGAAGCAACTAAATTCGAAATCCGCTGCGTGCGCGTCACCCACGGCAAAGCCGTGCGCCTGGACGGCAAGCGGCCGATGATCAAGAGTCACGTCAACACCTGGCTACGTCAGCATCCACAGGTGCTCGGCTTCACCTCGTGCCAGCCGAAACACGGCGGCGCTGGAGCGGTTTACGTGATGCTTAAACGAACCATGATGGAAGGTCGCGACGAGTAAAGCTGTCGCTTCACGCTTGCAGCGCCGTGTTTGCCACCGTACCCTTGCCCTTTGCGTAAAATCCCACAGGTAGTTTCATGTCCCTGGAACAGAATTACACCGCGATTCTCGGCCAATTGGGCGAGGACGTGTCCCGCGAGGGCCTGCTCGACACGCCAAAACGTGCCGCCAAAGCCATGCAGTACCTCTGCCGCGGTTATGAACAGACGCTGGAAGAGGTCACCAACGGTGCCTTGTTCAGCTCCGACAACAGCGAGATGGTGCTGGTCAAGGACATCGAGCTCTACTCGTTGTGCGAGCATCACCTGCTGCCGTTCATCGGCAAGGCGCACGTTGCCTATATTCCGAGCGGCAAGGTACTGGGACTGTCGAAAGTCGCGCGGATCGTCGATATGTACGCCCGCCGCCTGCAGATCCAGGAAAACCTCAGCCGCCAGATCGCCGACGCGGTCCAGCAAGTCACCGGCGCCCTGGGCGTGGCAGTGGTGATCGAGGCCAAGCACATGTGCATGATGATGCGCGGTGTGGAGAAACAGAATTCGACGATGATCACCTCGGTGATGCTCGGTGAGTTCCGCGAAAACGCCGCCACCCGCAGCGAGTTTCTCAGCCTGATCAAGTAACGCGCAGCAAGAAGAAAACCGGCACTGATCGCCGGTTTTTTTTCGCCTGCGAAAAATCAGGTAAGCTGCGCGCCTTCTGTTTGCCCTGAGAGACTTATACCGTGTTCGTCAAAGCGCTTCGTGTCGGCCTCGGCCAACTGATCATCTTCATCGATTTCATCACCCGCCCTGGCAAGAAGCAGCGCCCCGCCGCCGCTCAGGCTCAGGTCGAAGCGGCCGCCAAGGACCTGACGCTGTATCAGTTCCACGCCTGCCCGTTCTGCGTGAAAACCCGTCGCACCCTGCGTCGCCTGAACGTTCCGGTGGCCTTGCGCGATGCCAAGAACAGCGAACAGGATCGCCAGGCCTTGCTGGAGCAAGGCGGCAAGATCAAGGTGCCGTGCCTGCGCATCGAAGAGAATGGCCAGACCACCTGGATGTATGAGTCCAAGGTGATCATTGATTATCTGGATAAGCGGTTTGCTGCGGTCTGACGCTTCTGTGGTGCCGGTATAAACACCGCAAAACCCGAACAAAAATAAACCGGCCAATTGGCCGGTTTATTCGTTTCTACACCCTCCCCCACCAACAGCCTCAGGCTGCTTGCGCCGCCTGGGCCTGACGCACCACCGCTGCCAATCGCTTGAGCCCTTCGTCCAGCCGTGCCGGGTCAATGTGGCTGAAGTTCAGCCGCAGATGGCCGGGGTTGTTATCCGACTCAGGGAAAAACGGTTCGCCCGGCATGAACGCCACCTCTGCTGCCAGCGCCGCTTTGAGCAGCGTGCGGGTATCCAGCGGCAGCTTGAGCGTCAGCCAGAAAAACAGCCCCCCCTGCGGCACGTTCCAATCCGCCAGATCGGAAAAATGCCTTTCAAGTGCCGACTGGAACGCATCCCGACGAACCCGGTAGAAGTCCCGCAACTCGCCCAAGTGCTGCTGGTATTTTTCAGTACCGATCCATTGCAGCGCTTGCCACTGCCCGATGCGGTTGGTGTGCAGATCGGCCGATTGCTTGAGCCGCAGCAAATGCGGGAACAGGTCCGGACTGGCAATCAAATAACCAACCCGCAGGCCAGGCAGCAGGGTTTTCGACACGGTGCCGGTGTAGATCCAGCTGGCCTTGGTCAAGCGGCTGACGATCGGTGTGGCGCTGCCGCCATCGAAGGTCAGTTCGCGATAGGGTTCGTCTTCGATCAGGGTCACGCCGAATTCGTCGAGCAACGCTGCCACCGCATCGCGCTTGGCTTCGCTGTAGCGCACCGCCGACGGATTCTGAAACGTCGGAATCAGGTAGATGAACGCTGGCTTGTGTTGTTCCAGACGGCTGCGCAGTTGCGCCAGGTTCGGGCCATCGGCTTCCAGTGGGACAGTGATGCAATCGGCGCCAAACAGCTGAAAAATCTGCAACGCCGCCAGGTAGGTCGGCGCTTCAAGCAAGATTTCGGTGCCTTTGTCGATGTGAAGCTTGGCCGCCAGATCGAGGGTTTGTTGCGAACCGCTGACCACCAACACCTGACTCGCCTCACACGGCACGCCCAACGCCCGGGCTTCGGCCGCCAACGCTTCACGCAGCGCCGGCTCGCCTTCGCTCATCCCGTATTGGCCCATGGACAGCGGCATCTGCGCCCACTCGACTTTCGGCAGCATGGCTTCGGCCGGCAAGCCGCCAGCGAACGACATCACTTCCGGGCGCTGGGCGGCGGCGAGGATTTCACGGATCAAAGAACTTTTAAGGCGCGAGACACGTTCGGAAAAAGCCATGGGGGTCACCGGTAGCGAGGCCTGAGGAAAATGAGTCAAACTGATTGACCGAAATTACGACAGACCGAGCGGATACGTCAACATGCTTGACCTTAAAAACCCCACCACCCAGCAACAAGCCATGGAAGCGTTCTTCTTCGGCTATCAGGCCTTCACCGCCAAGGCTGATGAAATGCTCGAGCGTCGCGGCTTGAGCCGGGTGCATCAGCGCATTGTGTTTTTCATCGCGCGCTACCCGAACCTGAGCGTCAAGGAGTTGCTGGCGTTGCTCGGCGTGACCAAGCAGGCGCTGAACATTCCGCTGCGGCAGTTGGTGGAAATGCATTTGGTGAACAGCGTCGCGTCCCAGACCGACAAGCGTAAGCGGCTGCTGGAACTGACCGTGGAAGGCGCGCGGTTCGAGCAGTCGTTACGGCGCGAGCAGGTGAAATTGCTCGAGCGGGTGTTTGCCGAAGCTGGGGAGACGGCGGTGAATGGGTGGTTGGCGGTGAATCTGGCATTGGGGGAAGTAACCAGAGTTGATCGGGACGACACCTGACTGTGGCGAGGGAGCTTGCTCCCGTTCGGCTGCGCAGCAGTCGCAAAGAACGATAACGCCGGTATGCCTGAAAAATTGCCACCGCCTGAGTCGGGCCGCTGCGCGCCCCAGCGGGAGCAAGCTCCCTCGCCACAAACAGCTCGCTACACATCACATTTCATATCTATATACCCCGCCTGCCATTTTTTTCGTCTACAAAATCAAAAACATTATTTGCTTTATTTGTATACAAAAGCATAATTCGCTTCGTGCGAGTTCCTGACCATCAGGTCAACAAATTCGCAAGTACCTCAAAGGGTCGCTGCCACCCTCATGGGTCCGGCCCTGGAAATAACAATAAAACTCTTGAGGAGTACTCGCTGTGGAAAGCCGCAAATCCGAAGCCTCGACGCTGGAACTCTCGCCGCCGTTACGCAATGGCTGGCTGGAGCGCATCTTCAAACTCAGCTTGCACGGCACCACGGTGAAGACCGAGCTGATCGCCGGTCTGACAACCTTCATCACCATGGCCTACATCATCTTCGTCAACCCCAACATCATGGCCGATGCCGGGATCGATCACGGTGCCGCGTTCGTGGCCACCTGCATCGCCGCCGCGCTGGGTTGCCTGTTGATGGGCCTGTACGCCAACTGGCCGGTGGGCCTGGCGCCGGGCATGGGCCTGAACGCGTTCTTCACCTACACCGTGGTCGGCACTATGGGCTACAACTGGGAAACCGCTCTCGGCGCGGTGTTCGTGTCCGGCGTGTTGTTCATGTTCCTGACCTTTTCCCGGATTCGTGAATGGCTTCTCAATAGCATTCCGGTGAGCCTGCGCTTTGCCATGGGCGCGGGTGTGGGCCTGTTTCTGGGGCTGATCGGCCTGAAAACCTCGGGCATCGTCGTCGATAGCCCGGCCACTCTGATCAAGCTCGGCTCCCTGCGCGAGCCCGGCCCGCTGCTGGCTGCCATCTGCTTCCTGATGATCGCCGTACTCAGCTACCACAAAGTGTTCGGCGCGATCCTCATCAGCATCATCACCGTGACCCTGGCCGGTTGGGGTCTGGGTCTGGTGCACTACGAGGGCATCATGTCTGCCCCGCCGAGCCTGGCACCGACCTGGATGGCCATGAACATCGCCGGCGTGTTCAACGTCAGCATGATCAGTGTGGTGCTGGCCTTCCTCTTTGTGCACATGTTCGATACCGCCGGCACCTTGATGGGCGTCGCCCAGCGCGCCAACCTGGTGAACGCTGACGGCCGGATCGAAAACCTGTCCCGCGCCATGAAAGCTGACAGTGCCTCCAGCGTTTTCGGGGCCGTGGTGGGTGTTCCACCGGTCACCAGTTATGTGGAAAGTGCCGCTGGCGTAGCGGCGGGTGGTCGGACTGGTCTTACCGCCGTGACCGTAGGTGTGCTATTTATTGCCGCAATGTTTTTCGCCCCGCTGGCTGGCATGATCCCCGCTTATGCAACCGCCGGTGCGCTGATTTATGTAGCGATGCTGATGATGGGCGGCATGGCGCACATCGAATGGGACGAAGCGACCGACAGCATTCCGGCGATCGTCACCGCGATCATGATGCCGCTGACCTTCTCGGTCGCCGACGGCATCGCGCTGGGCTTCATCACCTACGTGGCGCTGAAGGCCGGCACCGGTAAGTACAAGGAAATTTCGGTGAGCCTGTGGGTGCTCTGCGCGATCTTCATCGCCAAGTTCATCTTCTTGTAAGCGTCACGCGGTACGCGTTTCAAACCAGCCTCACCCCGTCGGGTGGGGCTTTTGTGCATAGGGAGGAAAGTGATGAGTCTGGAAACCTGGCTGCTGTTCAGCGGCGCTGCGCTGGTGGTGATCCTGATACCGGGGCCACTGTCTTTGCTGATGATCAGCAACAGTCTGAATTACGGTTTGCGCCGTTCTTATCCGGCGTTTCTCGGAGGCGTGTTTGCCTCGATCTGCCTGCTCAGCGCTTCGGCGCTCGGCTTGGGTGCATTGCTGCTGGCGTCGGAACAGCTGTTCAGCGCCCTGAAAATCGTCGGCGCGCTGTATCTGTTCTACCTCGCCTGGCAGAGCTGGCAGCAATCACGCCAACCCTCCCAGGGCGCCGAAGTGCCCCAGGCTGCGCCGGTGCCACGCTTTCGTGCACTGTTCGGGCGCGCGTTCATGCTCGGCGCCAGCAACCCGAAAGACATTTTGTTCTTTGCCGCGTTCCTGCCGCAGTTTTTGAGTGCCGAACAACCGTTCCTGCCGCAGTTGCTGGTGATGATTGCCACCTGGACCGTGCTGGACCTGCTGTGCAAGCTGGCTTATGGGCTGGGGGCTCATGGCGCGGCGCGGTATCTGCGTAGCGGCAAGGGGCAAAGCTGGTTTAACCGGGTCAGTGCCGGGTTGTTCAGCGGTGCGGGCGCGGCCTCATTGTTGAGCCGCTAAGGGCAAAAGATCGCAGCCTCGTTGCACTCGACAGCTCCTACAGGGGGAATGCGTTTCCATGTAGGTGCTGCCGAAGGCTGCGATTTTTTGACTTTCCACCAGGCGAAAAAAAGCCCGCAGTGTGAGCGGGCTAAAGACCAAAGAAGCTATATGCGCAGTCGCTTCCAGGTTGAGGCAGCTGCTTGGGGGATCAGCTGCCGCGATACGTGGAATAGCTGTATGGCGAAATCAGCAAAGGCACATGGTAGTGATCCTGTTCGGCAGAGATGCCGAACCGCAGCACCACCACGTCGAGGAACGCAGGCTCAGGCAGCTGAACGCCCCGGGCGCGGTAGTAATCGCCCGCATGAAATTGCAGCTGATAGACCCCGGTACGGTAGTCATCGCCTTGCAGCAACGGCGCATCGACCCGGCCGTCGCTGTTGGTGAGCGCCGTGGCGACCAGTTCCAGCTGCGAGCCTTCGACGCGGTACAGCTCGACCTTGATCGAACTGCCCGGGCAACCGTGTGCAGCGTCCAAAACGTGTGTAGTCAAACGTCCCATTGATTCTGCGCGCCTGCCTGCGTGGAGCAGTCAGACCTCGCGCCTCCCGAAGTCAGTTGAAAAGGAGACCGCACCGTTCCGGAGCACGAAACGTTGCGGCGAGCGACTGATTAAGACATTTTTCAAAAAAATTGTACACAATAAAAACGACATTTTTACTGCCACCAACGGCATTCAGGGTTTGCAGGCGAATCTTGCGCCAAACCATAAGATCAGTGGACCTTCTATCAATTAGCTGACCAGTCAGGCAGGTTTCTTGCAGTACCCTCCAATGAGAGCAGTCAGTGAAAAATGCAAAAAATCAGGCTTACAAAGTGAATATAAAGTTGTATACAATCACTCCATCGCTGTGACGCCAGCCTGCCCTCTCATCGCCAGGCCGCCACACACACCCTGACTTTGAACAAGTCGACACGAACAAGAAGGAAGACTGCAGTGAGCGCTGACTACCCACGCGACCTGATCGGTTACGGCAGTAACCCTCCTCACCCACACTGGCCGGGCAATGCCCGCATCGCCCTGTCCTTCGTGCTCAACTACGAGGAAGGTGGCGAGCGCAATATCCTTCACGGCGATAAAGAGTCCGAAGCCTTCCTCTCGGAAATGGTCTCGGCGCAGCCGCTGCAAGGCGAGCGCAACATGAGCATGGAATCCCTTTACGAGTATGGCAGCCGTGCCGGCGTCTGGCGGATTCTGAAACTGTTCAAGGAATTCGACATCCCGCTGACCATCTTCGCCGTGGCCATGGCCGCCCAGCGTCACCCGGACGTGATCCGCGCGATGGTCGAGGCCGGCCACGAAATCTGCAGCCACGGCTATCGCTGGATCGACTACCAGTACATGGACGAAGCGCAAGAACGCGAGCACATGCTCGAAGCGATCCGCATCCTCACCGAAATCACCGGCGAGCGCCCGCTGGGCTGGTACACCGGCCGCACCGGCCCGAACACCCGTCGGCTGGTGATGGAAGAAGGCGGTTTCCTCTATGACTGCGACACCTACGACGACGACCTGCCCTACTGGGAACCGAACAACCCGACCGGCAAGCCACACCTGGTGATTCCATACACCCTGGACACCAACGACATGCGCTTCACCCAGGTCCAGGGCTTCAACAAGGGCGACGACTTCTTCGAATACCTGAAGGACGCGTTTGACGTTCTTTATGCCGAAGGCGCCGAGGCACCGAAGATGTTGTCGATCGGCCTGCACTGCCGGCTGATCGGCCGCCCGGCGCGCCTGGCCTCGCTCAAGCGCTTTATCGAATACGCTAAAAGTCATGAACAGGTGTGGTTCAGCCGCCGTGTCGACATCGCTCGCCACTGGCAGCAAACCCACCCGTACCAAGGGGCTGCCAAATGAGCACCTTTCAAACGCTGAAACCCTCGACCCTGAGCCGCGACGCATTTGTCGCCGCCTTCGCCGACATCTACGAACACTCGCCATGGGTAGCCGAGAAGGCCTTCGACCTGGGCCAGGACGCTTCGATCGACCAGATCGAAACCCTGCACCAGCGCATGAGCGACATCCTGTTGAGCGCCGATCACGCCAGCCAACTGGCCCTGATCAACGCTCACCCGGACCTGGCCGGCAAAGCCGCCGTCCAGGGCCAACTGACCGAAGCCAGCACCCATGAACAGGCCGGCGCCGGTATCCACCAATGCTCGAGCGATGAGTTCCAGCGCTTCACCGAGCTGAACGACGCCTACAAGGCCAAGTTCAAGTTTCCCTTCATCATGGCGGTAAAAGGCAGCAACCGGCATCAGATCCTCGCGGCGTTCGAAACGCGCATTCACAACTCGGTCGACACCGAATTCAAATGCGCGCTGGCGGAGATCAACAAAATCGCGTTGTTCCGATTACTGACCCTATAGCGACCTTGGCCCGAGCGAGTTCCCGAACGCAGAACGAGCCCAGGGCCCTGCAAGCATCCCAAGCCAACTTATTAAAGGCAGACAAGAAGAATGAAAGCTTACGCCGTACCTTTCGAGAAGTTCGTCAACCTGGCCGACGCCCGCCTGGGCACCAAAATCATCTCGGTCACCGATGACTGGTTCGCAGACGCCAACCGTCTGTTCCAGCCGACCCCGGCCGTGTGGAAGGAGGGCGTGTTCGATGACAACGGCAAGTGGATGGACGGCTGGGAGTCGCGCCGCAAGCGCTTCGAAGGCTACGACAGCGCGGTGATCCGCCTGGGCGTACCGGGTTCGATCAAAGGCGTGGACATCGACACTTCATTCTTCACCGGCAACTACCCGCCATCGGCGTCCCTGGAAGCCTGCTTCCTGGCCTCGGGCGAGCCGGACGAAAACACCCAGTGGACTGAAGTGCTGTCGGCCGTCGAGCTGCAGGGCAACAGCCACCACTACCACGAAATCAATAACGACCAGGCGTTCAGCCACCTGCGCTTCAACATCTATCCGGATGGTGGCGTGGCCCGTCTGCGCGTGTACGGCATTCCGTTCCGCGACTGGTCGGCCGTTGGCGACAACGAACAAGTCGACCTGGCTGCCGCCCTGAACGGCGGTCGCGCCCTCGCCTGCTCCGACGAACACTTCGGCCGCATGAGCAACATCCTCAACCCGGGCCGTGGCATCAACATGGGCGATGGCTGGGAAACCGCACGTCGTCGTACCCCGGGCAATGACTGGGTGATCGTCGCGCTGGGCCATGCCGGTGAAGTCGAGAAAGTCATCGTCGACACCCTGCACTTCAAGGGCAACTACCCGGACAGCTGCTCGATCCAGGGCGCATTCGTGAAGGGCGGCACCGACAGCCAGATCGAAACCCAATCGCTGTTCTGGCGCGAACTGCTGCCAAGCCAGAAGCTGGAAATGCACGCCGAACACACCTTCGCCGAGCAGATCAAGGCGCTGGGCCCGATCACCCACATCCGCCTGAACGTGTTCCCGGATGGTGGTGTGAGCCGCCTGCGCGTTCTCGGCAAGGTCGCGAAGTAATGCTGAGCCTGTAGGAGCCGGCTTGCTGGCGATAGCGCCCTCACTGACGCCATCGCCAGCAAGCCGGCTCCTACAAAAGCAGTACCCCAACACACTCGAGATTAAGAAGACCAGCATGCGCACATTGACGATTGAACCGCTGACCAAAGAAGCCTTCGCCCCTTTCGGTGACGTGATCGAAACCGACGGCAGCGATCACTTCATGATCAACAACGGTTCGACCATGCGCTTCCACAAACTGGCGACGGTGGAAACCGCCACGCCAGAGGACAAGGCGATCATCAGCATCTTCCGCGCCGACGCGCAGGACATGCCGTTGACCGTGCGCATGCTGGAGCGCCATCCGCTGGGCAGTCAGGCGTTCATTCCGCTGCTCGGCAACCCCTTTCTGATCGTGGTCGCGCCACTTGGCGATGCACCTGTATCAGGCTTGGTCCGCGCCTTCGTCACCAACGGCAGGCAGGGCATTAATTACCATCGCGGCGTCTGGCACCACCCGGTGCTGACGATCGAAAAGCGGGATGACTTCCTGGTGGTTGATCGCAGTGGCACAGGCAATAACTGCGATGAGCATTTTTTCCAAGAGGATGAGTGTTTGATCCTCGCCCCCCACCAATAAGAGAAGGTCTGATCACTCGACAACAAGGGTGACAGGCGAGAGGTAAAGACTGTGGAAGCACATCTGTTGGAATGGCTGAACCTGAGCGTGCGCTGGGTTCACATGATCACTGGCGTGGCCTGGATCGGCGCGTCGTTCTATTTCGTCTGGCTGGAAAACAACCTCAATCGGGTCAACCCGAAAAACGGGCTGGCGGGCGATTTGTGGGCGATCCATGGCGGCGGTATCTACCACCTGGAAAAATACAAACTGGCTCCACCGACCATGCCGGACAACCTGCACTGGTTCAAGTGGGAAGCCTATTTCACTTGGCTGTCGGGGATCGCGCTGCTGTGCGTGGTGTTCTACTCCAACCCGACGCTGTACCTGCTGGCTCCGGGCAGCACCCTGAGCGGCCCTGAAGGCGTGGCCATCGGCCTCGGCTCGTTGTTCATCGGCTGGTTCATCTACTCCTTCCTCTGCGACTCGGCCCTGGGCAAACGCCCTGCCCTGCTCGGCTTTATTCTGTTCGTGCTGATCATCGGCGCCGCCTACGGCTTCAGCAAAGTGTTCAGCGGTCGTGGTGCGTACCTGCACGTCGGCGCGATCATCGGCACTATCATGGTCGGCAACGTGTTCCGCATCATCATGCCGGCCCAGCGCGCCCTGGTGGCGGCGATCGCCGAAAACCGCACGCCCGATCCGGCGCTGCCGGCCAAAGGTTTGCTGCGTTCGCGGCACAACAACTACTTCACCTTGCCGGTGCTGTTCATCATGATCAGCAACCACTTCCCGAGCACGTACGGCAGCCAGTACAACTGGCTGATCCTGGCCGGGATCGCGGTGCTGGCGGTGTTGGTGCGTCACTACTTCAACACCCGTCACGACAGCCACAAATTCGCCTGGACCCTGCCCGTTGCGGCGGTCGGCATGATTTGCCTGGCCTACGTGACCGGCCCGACGCCGATGTCCAGCGCACCTGAAGTGGCCAAGGCTCCTGGGACCATCGAGTACCAGCCGCTGCCGGAAACCGCCCTGGGAGGTGGTGCAAAACCTGAAGCGGCGAAACCTGATGCGCCTGCCGCTGCACCAGCCCAGGCCTCGAATCAGGGCCCGACGTTCGACAAGGTTCACAGCGTGATTCAGGAACGTTGCGCGGTCTGTCACTCGGCCAAGCCCACCAGCCCGCTGTTCAGTGCCGCACCGGCCGGCGTGATGTTCGATACGCCAGAACAGATCCGCCAGAACGCTGCCCGCATCCAGGCTCAAGCGGTCACCAGCCAGATCATGCCACTGGGCAACATCACCCAGATGACCCAGCAGGAACGTGACCTGATCGGCGCGTGGATTGTTCAGGGAGCTCCTACCAAGTAAGTAATAAGCCATTGTGGAGATAGGGTTTGTGTGGCGAGGGGGCTTGCCCCCGTTCGACCGCGAAGCGGTCGTAAAACCGGCGGATGCGGTCCTCTAGATAGAACGCGATTGCTGGGATTGGGGCTGCTTTGCAGCCCAACGGGGGCAAGCCCCCTCGCCACAGCAAGCTCCCTCGCCACAGGTCCCCCTGATACAAAAATCACAAGAATAAAAAAGATCCGAGGTGTTGCATGTCCGAGCTATCCGAAGCGCGCATCCCCGACGCACCCGCCATTCAACGTTTACCCCTTGTGCAACTGATTCTGGTCGGTCTGCAACACGTTCTGCTGATGTACGGCGGCGCCATTGCAGTGCCGCTGATCATCGGGCAGGCCGCCGGCCTGAACCGTGAAGAAATCGCCTTCCTGATCAACGCCGACCTGCTGGTGGCCGGCATCGCCACCATCGTCCAGTCGCTGGGCATCGGCCCGATGGGCATTCGCATGCCGGTGATGATGGGCGCCAGTTTCGCCGCGGTCGGCAGCATGGTGGCCATGGCCGGGATGCCCGGTATCGGCCTGCAAGGGATTTTCGGCGCGACCATCGCCGCCGGCTTCTTCGGCATGCTCATCGCGCCCTTCATGTCCAAAGTCGTACGCTTCTTCCCGCCGCTGGTGACCGGCACCGTCATCACCTCAATCGGTTTGTCGCTGTTCCCCGTCGCCGTGAACTGGGCCGGTGGCGGTGCTGGCGCGGCTCAATTCGGTTCGCCTGTCTACCTGGCCGTTGCCGCACTGGTGTTGGCCACCATTCTGTTGGTCCATCGCTTCATGGCCGGATTCTGGGTCAACATTTCGGTGCTGATCGGCATGTGCCTGGGTTACGCGATTTGCGGCGTGATCGGCATGGTCGACCTCAGCGGCATGGACCAGGCGCCGTGGCTGCAAATCGTCACCCCGTTGCATTTCGGCATGCCGAAATTCGAGCTCGCACCGATTCTGTCCATGTGCCTGGTGGTGGTAATCATCTTCGTCGAGTCCACCGGGATGTTCCTGGCGCTGGGCAAGATCACCGGCCAGGACGTCACGCCGCGGATGCTGCGTCGCGGCTTGCTGTGCGATGCCGGTGCTTCGTTTTTCGCCGGCTTCTTCAACACCTTCACCCACTCCTCATTCGCTCAGAACATCGGCCTGGTACAAATGACCGGAGTACGTTGCCGCTCAGTGACCATCGTCGCCGGTGGCTTACTGATCGTGCTGAGCCTGCTGCCAAAAGCCGCATTCCTGGTGGCGTCGATTCCGCCGGCGGTCTTGGGCGGTGCGGCAATCGCGATGTTCGGCATGGTCGCCGCCACTGGGATCAAGATTCTTCAGGAAGCCGACATCGGTGACCGGCGCAACCAGTTGCTGGTGGCGGTGAGCATCGGCATGGGGCTGATCCCGGTGGTGCGTCCGGAATTCTTCGCGCATCTGCCGATGTGGATGAGCCCGATCACCCACAGCGGCATCGCCATGGCCACGCTTAGCGCCCTGGCATTGAACCTGTTGTTCAACATTCTCGGCGGTCACGAACGCGCAGCCGTCAACGACTGCCACGCCCACACGCACTGACCCAGTACAAAGCACACACCCTGTGGCGAGTTCCCACAGGGGCGGCTGCCTGCACCTCAAACAATAAAAACAAGAGGGAGCAACAGATGATTCGTACCCAGACAAGTCTGTCGTTCAGCAATGCCCCACATCTGTCGCCGGTGCTCTGTTGCGGGGCACTTGAGACCTGGCCAAGGAGTCAGTATTCTCCGCGGCCGCCCGAATCCGGTCTAAAAAAAAGCCCGGATTTAATTCCTGACCAGAACGCCAACTTATCCCGGCCCTGGGCAGTATCAAGGCATTCAAAAATGACGCTCGATCGACTGTTTTCGAACAGCCGAACGGGCGTTCTTTGGCTTTTTGAAAGCCTTGGCTCAGCTCTTGCTAACAGCACCAAAGCTGACCGCATGGATGATTTTTTACAGCAGCAAGAAAAGGCGCCACACCAGAGCGCCGACCTTAGAAAAATAACGTGGAACCACCTACTTTTTGGGAGCAACCGAATGAAACGTACGTGCACCAGCCTGATGCTCGCGGGATCCTTGCTGGCCGGGGGCCAGGCCATGGCCGGCGACTTGCTGCAATGGCAGAACAACAGCCTGACCTACCTCTATGGCAAGGACTTCCAGGTCAACCCGCGCATTCAGCAAACCGTCACTTTCGAGCACGCCGATGCATGGAAATACGGCGACAACTTCGTGTTCGTCGACAAGATTTTCTACAACGGCAAGGACGACCCCGGCGTCGGTTCGAACACCTACTACGGCGAAATCAGCCCACGCTTGTCGTTTGGCAAGATCTTCGACCAGAAACTGGAGTTCGGTCCGGTCAAGGACGTGCTGCTGGCCATGACGTACGAGTTCGGTGAAGGCGATACCGAGTCTTACCTGATCGGTCCTGGTTTCGACCTGGCGATTCCTGGCTTCGACTACTTCCAGCTGAACTTCTACCAGCGTCACACCGAAGGCAGCCGCCCGGGTGACAACGTCTGGCAGATCACCCCGGTCTGGTCCTACACCATTCCGGTGGGCGATTCGAACATCCTGATCGATGGTTTCATGGACTGGGTGGTCGACAACGACAAGAACAGCAAAGGCACCTACCACGCCAACCTGCACTTCAACCCGCAGATCAAATACGACTTGGGCAAAGCGCTGAACATTGGCGAGAAGCAGTTGTATGTGGGTGTCGAGTACGACTACTGGTCGGACAAGTACGGGATCAGGGACAGCCAGTACTTCAAGACCGATCAGAGCAACACGAGCTTCCTGGTGAAGTTCCACTTCTGATCGTAAAAGCTTCGCGGGCAAGGCTTGCCCGCGATTGCCACACCACAAACCTCAAGCCGGAACCGCAGGCTCCACCAACCCCAGAAACCGGCACAGCTCATCGCGCTTGGCCAACGCATCGCGCCGCCCCAGGTCAATCAATTCGCTGCAATACCCCGCCTCGAACAGCAGATAACTCAGCACCCCCGCCCCGCTGGTCTTGGTCGCCCCCGGCCCGCGTAAAAACAGGCGCAAGGCTGCCGGCAGTTCCTGGCGATGCCGCGCGGCAATTTCATCGATCGGCTGACTCGGTGAAATCACCAACACATCCACTGGCGCCGCTCCCAATGCACGACTCGAGATGCCGTCGGGCAGCAGATGGCTGAACTGGTTCAGACGCTGCAACAACTCGATGTCGCTTTCCAGGCTGTCAATGAACGTACTGTTGAGCAGGTGCCCACCGACTTGCGCCAGGGTCGGCTGCTGACCGGTGTAGGCACGTTGCAGCGGCTGTTGCGGATCGATCCCGCGCGGGTTGCCGCTGACGCCCACCACCAGCACGCGACTGGCGCCCAGGTGCAGGGCCGGGCTGATCGGTGCCGATTGACGCACCGCGCCATCGCCGAAATATTCTTCGCCGATTTTTACCGGTGCGAACAGCAATGGAATCGCGGAACTGGCGAGCAGATGGTCGACAGTCAGTTGGGTCGGCACGCCAACTCGCCGATGGCGCAACCAGGATTCGATGGTGCCGCCGCCCTGATAAAACGTGACGGCCTGGCCGGACTCGTAGCCGAACGCTGTAACCGCTACGGCCCGCAATTGCTTCTGCGCAATCGCTTCGGCGATCCCGGGCATGTGCAGTTTGTGATTGAGCAAGCGGCGCAGCGGCGAACTGTTAAGCAGGGCCACCGGCACCGGCGAGCCAATGCCCATCAGGTTGTGACTGACAAAACGGGTGGCCTGATGAATCACCCCCGGCCAATCGCTGCGTAATACCAGATGGCTGCGAAAACCTTGCCAGAAGGCTGTCAGACGCTCAATCGCGCCACGAAAATCCATCGCCCCACTGGCCAGGCTGACCGCATTGATCGCACCGGCCGAGGTGCCGACGATCACCGGAAACGGATTCGCCGCCCCCATCGGCAGCAGCTCGGCAATCGCTGCCAGCACGCCTACTTGATAGGCCGCACGAGCCCCACCGCCGGAAAGAATCAACCCTGTAACCGGTTCAGCAGGACTCATTGCAACACTCCATGGTGCTTAAAGGGATCGGTGACTCAACCGCGTTTGGCGTACAGTTTCGGCTCGCCCGGTGGGCGGCTCTTGAAGCGGCGATGCGCCCAGAGATATTGCTCCGGACATTCGCGCAACGCACCTTCCACCCATTGGTTGATCCGAATGCAATCGGCCTCTTCCGTCTCGCCAGGAAAGCCTTCGAGCGGGGCATGAATCACCAGTCGATAACCGCTGCCGTCAGCCAGGCGCTCCTGGGTGAACGGCACCACCAGCGCCTTGCCCAAACGTGCGAATTTGCTGGTGGCGGTGACAGTTGCCGCCTGAATCCCGAACAGCGGCACGAAGATACTTTGCTTGGCGCCGTAGTCCTGATCCGGTGCGTACCAGATCGCTCTCCCTGCCCGCAGCAGTTTGAGCATGCCACGCACGTCGTCGCGCTCCACCGCCAGCGAGTCGAGGTTGTGCCGCTCGCGACCTTGGCGCTGGATGAAGTCGAACAGCGGATTCTTGTGTTCGCGGTACATGCCATCGATGGTGTGTTGCTGACCGAGCAACGCCGCGCCGATCTCCAGCGTGGTGAAGTGCACGGCCATCAGAATCACGCCCTTGCCTTGCGCCTGAGCCTGTTTCAAATGCTCCAGGCCTTCGACATGGGCCAGTTTCGCCAGACGCTTGCGCGACCACCACCAGCTCATGGCCATCTCGAAGAAGGCGATGCCGGTGGACGCGAAGTTTTCCTTGAGCAGGCGTTTGCGCTCGGCAGCGGATTTTTCAGGGAAACACAGCTCAAGATTGCGCTTGGCAATGCGCCGTCGGTCGCCGGCCACCCGGTACATCAATGCGCCCAGGGCGCGACCGATCGCCAGTAACGCCGGATACGGCAACTGCACAATCAGCCACAACAGCCCCAGGCCACACCACAGCGGCCAGAAACGCGGAGAAAGAAATGCTGTTCGAAATCGCGGGCGTTCCATTAAAGGTTCCGGAAAGTTAATGGCCGCGCATTCTACATCGTTCGACCCGGCTTGCGGCCTGCGGGCGTTCTCGTTATAAGTCTCGGCACTTTTAGTGACAAGCCGTTGTATGCCGACCATGAGCCAAACCGAACCGCTAGACCAAGATCCCGTGTTCCAGTTGAAGGGCAGCATGCTGGCCATTACGGTGCTGGAACTGGCCCGTAACGACCTCGAGAACCTTGATCGGCAACTGGCCGCCAAGGTCGCCCAGGCGCCCAACTTCTTCAGTAATGCGCCACTGGTACTGGCCCTGGACAAACTCCCGGCCAGCGAAGGCTCGGTCGACCTGCCGGGATTGATGCGCATCTGCCGCCAGCATGGCCTGCGCACCCTGGCGATCCGCGCCAGCCGCATCGAAGACATCGCAGCGGCCATTGCGGTCGATCTGCCAGTGCTGCCGCCGTCCGGCGCACGGGAACGCCCGCTCGACCCGCTCGAAGGCGTCGTAGCGAAAAAACCGGAAAAACCACCGGAGCCGACCATCAAACCGACAAAAATCATCACGTCGCCAGTACGTGGTGGCCAGCAGATTTATGCCCAGGGCAGCGATCTGGTGGTGATTTCGTCGGTCAGCCCGGGGGCGGAACTTCTCGCCGACGGCAACATCCATGTATACGGCGCGATGCGCGGTCGTGTGTTGGCCGGCGTCAAAGGTGATACGAAAGCCAGGATTTTCTGTCAGCAAATGACCGCTGAACTGGTCTCCATCGCCGGTCACTACAAGGTTTCCGAGGACCTGCGCCGCGATCCATTGTGGGGCGCCGGAGTACAAGTCAGCCTGTCGGGTGACGTGTTGAACATCATTCGGCTTTAACGGATACTGCCGCATTTTCCAAGCATCTCTAAAACGTAGCGAAAACGGCTCAAACGAAGTAGGAAAAAGGCTAAAAGCAGTGTTTACCGGGGGTAGATACCGCTCAAAGCCGGATTCCAGCCAAGGCTGTCCGACTGCAGTAGTTTTTCAAGAGATGTTTTTCAGGGGCTAAACGTCCTTTTTCCTTAGGGGTAAAACACCTTGGCCAAGATTCTCGTGGTTACATCCGGCAAGGGTGGTGTGGGTAAGACCACCACCAGCGCCGCTATCGGTACCGGCCTCGCTCTGCGTGGTCACAAAACAGTTATCGTCGACTTCGACGTCGGCTTGCGTAACCTCGACCTGATCATGGGTTGCGAGCGCCGCGTGGTGTATGACTTCGTCAACGTGGTGAACGGCGAAGCCAACCTGCAACAGGCCCTGATCAAAGACAAGCGCCTGGAAAACCTCTACGTGCTGGCCGCCAGTCAGACTCGCGACAAAGACGCGCTGACCCAGGAAGGCGTAGAAAAAGTCCTGATGCAGTTGAAAGAAGACTTCGAATTCGTGGTCTGCGACTCCCCGGCCGGCATCGAGAAAGGTGCCCACCTGGCCATGTACTTCGCTGACGAAGCGATCGTCGTGACCAACCCGGAAGTCTCCTCCGTACGTGACTCGGACCGCATGCTGGGCCTGTTGGCCAGCAAGTCCCGTCGCGCCGAAAACGGCGAAGACCCGATCAAGGAACACCTGTTGCTGACCCGCTACAACCCTACGCGCGTCGTCAACGGCGAAATGCTCGGCGTCGAAGACGTCAAGGAAATCCTCGCGGTGACCCTGCTGGGCGTGATTCCAGAATCGCAAGCCGTCCTCAAGGCCTCCAACCAGGGCGTGCCGGTGATTCTCGACGACCAGAGCGACGCCGGCCAGGCGTACAGCGATGCTGTCGATCGTCTGTTGGGCAAGACCGTGGACCATCGTTTCCTCGATGTCGAGAAGAAGGGATTCTTCGAGCGACTTTTTGGAGGTAGGTAATGAACCTTTTTGACTTCTTTCGTGCCAACAAAAAGCCCAGTACCGCCTCGGTAGCGAAAGAGCGTCTACAGATCATCGTGGCGCATGAACGCGGCCAACGCAGTACGCCGGACTACTTGCCAGCCTTGCAGAAGGAACTGGTGGAAGTGATCCGCAAGTACGTCAATATCGGGTCCGATGACGTGCACGTCGCTCTGGAAAACCAGGGCAGCTGCTCGATTCTGGAACTCAATATCACCCTGCCCGATCGCTGAGTCGATCCGGCGGGAGCCACGGCGGCTCAGGCCCCTTCCATGACTGGAGGGGGCCTGAGTCGCCGTTGGCGTTTGTTACGAGGCTGTTTTAATGCCGTTGTCCAACATCCGCATCATCTATCAGGACGCCGCCGTACTGGTGGTGGATAAACCGACCCTGTTGCTCTCCGTCCCCGGACGGGCCGATGACAACAAGGACTGCCTGATTACGCGCCTGCAAGAAAACGGCTACCCGGAAGCGCGAATTGTCCATCGGCTGGACTGGGAAACCTCCGGCATCATTCTGCTGGCCCGTGACCCGGACACTCATCGCGAGCTGTCTCGGCAATTTCACGACCGCGAAACCGAAAAGGCCTACACCGCCCTGTGCTGGGGACAACCGGAACTGGACAGTGGCAGCATCGACTTGCCCCTGCGCTACGATCCGCCGACCAAGCCACGGCATGTGGTGGACCACGAATTCGGCAAGCACGCCCTGACTTTCTGGCGTGTACTGGAGCGTTGTGGCGACTGGTGCCGCGTCGAGCTGACGCCAATCACCGGCCGTTCTCACCAGTTGCGCGTGCACATGCTTTCCATCGGCCACCCGCTGCTGGGTGACGGGCTCTACGCCCATCCGCAAGCCCTGGCTGCCTGGCCACGCCTGTGCCTGCACGCGAGCATGCTGAGCTTCACTCATCCGCAAAGCGGCGAACGCCTGCGCTTCGAGTGCCCGGCACCGTTCTAACGGCGGTGCCCAGGCTTCAGTGTCGAGGGAGCTGTTGTGGCGAGGGAGCTTCTGTGGCGAGGGGGCTTGCCCCCGTTGGAGTGCGAAGCGCTCCCTAGCCCGGCGACCGTATTCTATCGGGCACACCGTGCAAACAGGATTTACGACTGCTTCGCAGCCGAACGGGGGCAAGCCCCCTCGCCACAACAGCAGCCCTTCACCCGCCGCACTTTGCGCTTTCAATACGTTAAACTGGCGCCACTGCTGTCTGGAGCTTCTTATGCGCGAAGAGTTGAACCAAGGCCTGATCGACTTCCTCAAGGCCTCCCCTACCCCGTTCCATGCCACCGCCAGCCTTGTCCAGCGCCTGGAAGCGGCCGGTTTTGTGCGCCTCGACGAGCGCGAGCCATGGACCACCGAAGCCAATGGCCGTTACTACGTCACCCGTAACGACTCTTCGATCGTCGCGTTCAAAATGGGCCGTCATTCGCCCCTGCATGGCGGCATTCGCCTGGTCGGCGCACACACCGACAGCCCGTGCCTGCGGGTCAAACCCCAGCCGGAACTGCAACGCCAGGGCTTCTGGCAACTGGGCGTCGAAGTCTATGGCGGTGCACTGCTGGCGCCGTGGTTCGACCGTGATCTGTCGTTGGCCGGCCGCGTGACCTTCCGTCGCGATGGCAAGGTCGAGAGCCAGTTGATCGACTTCAAGGCCCCCGTTGCAATCATTCCGAACCTGGCCATTCACCTCAACCGTGAAGCCAACATGGGCTGGGCGATCAATGCCCAGACCGAACTGCCGCCGATTCTCGCGCAATTCGCCGGTGACGAACGCGTGGACTTCCGCGCCGTGCTCACCGATCAACTGGCCCGCGAACATGGCCTGAATGCCGACGTGGTGCTCGATTACGAGCTGAGTTTCTACGACACCCAAAGCGCCGCGGTCATCGGCCTGCATGGCGATTTCATCGCGGGCGCTCGCCTGGACAACCTGTTGTCGTGCTACGCCGGCCTGCAGGCGTTGCTGACAACCGAGACCGACGAAACCTGCGTGCTGGTCTGCAACGATCACGAAGAAGTCGGTTCCTGCTCGGCCTGTGGCGCCGACGGTCCGATGCTTGAGCAAACCCTGCGTCGCCTGTTGCCCGAAGGGGATGAATTCGTACGGACCATTCAGAAATCCCTGCTGGTCTCGGCCGACAACGCCCACGGCGTGCACCCGAACTACGCCGACAAGCACGACGCCAACCACGGCCCGAAACTCAACGCCGGCCCGGTAATCAAGGTCAACAGCAACCAGCGCTACGCCACCAACAGCGAAACCGCCGGGTTCTTCCGTCATTTGTGCATGGCCGAAGAAGTACCGGTGCAGAGCTTCGTGGTGCGCAGCGACATGGGCTGCGGCTCGACCATCGGCCCGATCACCGCCAGTCACCTGGGCGTGCGCACCGTGGACATCGGCCTGCCGACGTTCGCCATGCACTCGATCCGCGAGCTGTGCGGCAGCCATGACCTGGCACACCTGGTCAAAGTGCTGAGCGCGTTTTACGCCTGCCACGAGTTGCCATAACCCTGTCCCTGTGGCGAGGGGGCTTGCCCCCGTTGGGCTGCAAAGCAGCCCCAAAACCTGCCATTGCGTTCTGTCTGGCACAGCGCATGAGCAGGCACTGCGACCGCTTCGCGGTCGAACGGGGGCAAGCCCCCTCGCCACAGGAAGCTCGTTGCTCAAGCAACAGTCATACCCCGTCCCTGCCACACATCACCAACGCCCGCCCGAAAGCCGCCTAGACTTGCAGTAACCCCTCCGACAAGGCTGTCACCATGATCTCGATGTCTTCGTTTCACGCCATGCTGGTTCCGATTCTTTCCGGGATGATCATGCTGGCCGTCGGCTTCAACTTTCGCGACAAGAACGTCGGTGTGTTCGCGATGTGGGTCGGCATGTTGATGATCCTCGCCACCGTGATCTACAAGATCCTCGCCAAGCTCAACGAATAAACCCTTTCATCTGGCTCGCATTGATTTTGATGGGCTCGTACACTCGGCCGATCCGCTCATTCGAGGTTAACCGCCTAGTGTTCGCTCGTCTTTTTGCCCTGCCCTGTTTGTTCCTTGTCTGCCTGATGACGCTGCTGCCGCTGACGCCTGCCCAGGCGGTCGGCTTGCCGGGGCTGCTCGGCGGCTCGGCGAAAACCCAGCCCGAAGCGCAAGCTCCACTGGGACAGTCGCTGGACGAAGTCATCAAGTCGCTGGAAAACGATCAGCAGCGGACCAAACTGCTGGCGGACCTGAAAAAGCTGCGCGACGTCAGCAAAAAAGCCCAACCGACCACAGAAGAAGGCGTGCTGGGCCTGATCGGCGGCACCCTGGCCAGTTTCGAAAAGCAATTTTCCGGCGCCGACAGCCCCCTCACTCGCTGGTCCGAAGAAGTCGACCTGGCCAAGGATGAACTGGTGGCACTCATGCTGCCGGCCAATGAATGGCTGCCAATCATTTTTGCCTTCGCCATGATCCTGATGGTCTGGAGCCTGCTGGCCGCCGCCCTGATCTGGCTCGGCCACCGGGTGCGCATGCGCTTCGGCCTCACCGAAGAACTGCCGCAACACCCCAAGGCCCTGGACATGTTGCGCTTTGCCTTGCGTAAACTCGGGCCGTGGATGATCGCCCTGGTCATGACGGTATACATGACCTACGCCCTGCCCTCGTCATTGGGCAAAAGCCTGGCCATGGTGCTGGCTTATGCGCTGGTGGTCGGTACCTGTTTCTCGGCGATCTGCGTCATCGCGTTTTCCCTGCTCGATGGCCCGCATCGCCACCGCGCCCTGTACATCCTGCGGCATCAGGCCTTCCGCCCGTTGTGGCTGATCGGCAGTTTCGCCGCCTTCGGTGAAGCCCTGAACGACCCGCGCCTGATCGCCAGCCTCGGTGAGCATCTGGCCCATACGGCGGCGACGTTCGCCAATGTACTGGCGGCGATCTTCACAGGTTTTTTCATTCTGCGTTTCCGCCGGCCTATCGCGCACCTGATCCGCAACCAGCCGCTGTCTCGGCGCCTGACCCGCCGCGCCTTGAGCGACACGATCGAAATCCTCGGGACGTTCTGGTATCTGCCGGCGCTGGTGCTGGTGGGCATCTCGCTGTTCGCCACCTTCGTCTCTGCCGGCGACACCAGCACCGCGTTGCGTCAGTCGCTGATCTGCACCGTGCTGCTGGTGTTGTGCATGGTCATCAACGGGCTGGTGCGCCGTCATTCACTCAAGCCTCAACGCGGCCCCAAACGCCATGCGCTGTATTCGGATCGCCTGAAAAGCTTCTTCTATACCCTCGCCCATCTACTGGTGTGGCTGGCGTTCATCGAACTCGGCCTGCGGGTCTGGGGCATGTCGCTGATTCGCTTCACCGAAGGCGAAGGCCATGAAGTCAGCGTCAAGCTGTTCAGCCTCGGCGGCACGCTGATTTTTGCCTGGCTGATCTGGATTCTCAGCGACACCGCCGTGCACCACGCCCTCACCCGCTCGCGCAAAGGCCTGGCCAATGCCCGGGCGCAGACGATGATGCCGCTGATCCGCAACGTGCTGTTCGTGGCGATTTTCATCATTGCGCTGATCGTCGCCCTGGCGAACATGGGCATGAACGTCACGCCGCTGCTGGCCGGTGCCGGTGTGATCGGCCTGGCCATCGGCTTCGGCGCGCAATCGCTGGTGGCCGACTTGATCACCGGGCTGTTCATCATCATCGAAGACTCCCTGGCCATCGACGACTACGTGGACGTCGGCGGCCACCTGGGCACCGTCGAAGGCCTGACCATCCGCACCGTGCGTCTGCGGGACATCGACGGCATCGTCCACACCATTCCGTTCAGTGAAATCAAAAGCATCAAGAACTACTCCCGGGAGTTCGGCTACGCGATCTTCCGGGTGGCGGTGCCCTCGAACATGGACATCGACGAGGCGATCAAGCTGATGCGCGACGTCGGCCAGAAAATGCGCACCGACCCGCTGCAACGGCGCAACATCTGGTCGCCGCTGGAGATCCAGGGGGTCGAAAGTTTCGAGTCAGGCAATGCGATTCTTCGCGCGCGCTTCAAGACTGCGCCGATCAAGCAGTGGGAAGTGTCCAGGGCGTTCAACCTGTCGCTCAAGCGGCATCTAGATGAGGCCGGGCTGGATCTGGCGACACCGCGCATGAGCATTCAGGTGATCACCCCCGGTGGCGAACAATCTGCGTAGGTGGGTTCAGACCACATCCACCCCGACATGAATCGCATCATGGCGCCAAAACTCCAGGTCACAATCGATCAGCCGCTGATGCTGATCGTAGTTGACCCGGGCAATCCGCAACCCCGGGCTGCCCACCGACACCCGTAAAGCCGCCGCGGCGTCCACCGACAACGCGGTCGGCACGATCTCGAAGCGCACCCGCCCGTAGTGCAAGTCGTAATGCCGCGCATACAGCTCGGTCATCGACTGATTCAGATCGAAGTCCAGTATCCCCGGAAAATACTGCGGGTTCAGGTAGTGCTCCACATACAGCACCAATCGCCCGTCAATCCGTCGCGAGCGACAGATCTGGATCACACTCGACAGCGCCGGCAACTGCAGCCAGGCACATACCGCCGCCGATGCCGGCTGCAAACGCGCGGAAATCACCTCGGTGGACGGCACCCGCCCCTGGGCGCTGACCATCGCGTGAAAGTGGCTGCGTTGCATCAGGTTATAAGCCAGCCGTGGCGGCGACACGAACCAGCCGCGCCGCTCTTCGCGATAAATCTGGCCCTGGGCCTCCAACTGCAACAACGCCTCACGCACGGTAATCCGCGTGGTACCGAACAACTCACTGAGCTTGCGCTCGGCCGGCAACTTGCTCCCGGGCGCCAACAGCCCGTGGTCGAGCTGTTCTTGCAGAACCTGCCCGATCGCTGTCACCGCTTTGGTTGTCTCGATGCGCATCAACGTTACCTATCTGGACTAGACCAGCACTGATTCAGGGCAGAACCGCGATCGAAACCGGGCTCCATCAATTGCCTGCAAGCCTAGGCACTGCAGATGACTGACAGATGACAAAGCCGCCGAACGGTTGCTTCAGACACCTGCAATTTTATGGCCAAGTCCCTTTCATATCAGCCCTTTAGCCATGGTCTACGCTTATCTCGCACCCCGCGTATCCGAGCGCAGGAAATTCAGGCCGACCGGTCGTCGACATCAAAATGTCATCCAGGACGCCTAAATTGGCTCAGGTATTGCTGACCTAGACCAACACAACCGCAATCGCAGCGTTGAAAACGCCCAAAGGAGCTTCGGATGAAACAGTTTTTCCTGGCATCACTGTTAGGCTCGACCATTGCCCTGTGCACTGCCGCCATGGCGGCGGATACCGATCTGAAAACACTCGAAGCCGCTGCGAAAGCGGAAGGCGCCGTCAACAGCGTCGGCATGCCCGATGACTGGGCCAACTGGAAAGGCACCTGGGAAGACCTGGCCAAGAAATACGGCCTGAAACACATCGACACCGACATGAGCTCGGCCCAGGAAATCGCCAAGTTCGCCGCCGAAAAAGACAACGCCACAGCCGACATCGGCGACGTCGGTGCCGCCTTCGGCCCGATCGCGGTCAAGCAGGGCGTGGTGCAACCTTACAAGCCGAGTACTTGGGCACAGGTTCCGGATTGGGCCAAGGACAAGGACGGTAACTGGGCACTGGCCTACACCGGCTCCATCGCGTTCATCATCAATAAAAAGCTGCTGCACGGTTCCGAAGCACCGACCAAATGGGCCGACCTCAAGAGCGGCAAGTACAAAGTCTCCATCGGTGACGTGAGCACCGCAGCCCAGGCTGCCAACGGCGTACTGGCCGCCGCCCTCGCCAATGGCGGTGACGAGAAAAACATTCAGCCAGCCCTGTTGCTGTTCGCAGACATCGCCAAGCAAGGCCGCCTGTCCATGGCCAACCCGACGATCGCCACCATGGAAAAGGGTGAAATCGAAGTCGGCGTGGTCTGGGACTTCAACGGCCTGAGCTACAAGGCCAAGATGGCGAATCCGGATGACTACACCGTGCTGATTCCATCCGATGGCTCGGTGATTTCCGGCTACACCACCATCATCAACAAATACGCCAAGCACCCGAACGCCGCCAAACTGGCCCGCGAATACATCTTCAGCGACGCTGGCCAGATCAACCTGGCAAAAGGCAACGCCCGTCCAATTCGCGCCGAGCATTTGACTCTGCCAGAAGAGGTCAAGGCCAAGCTGCTGCCTAACGAACAGTACAAAAAGGTCACGCCGATCAAAGACGCCGACGCGTGGGAAAAGACCTCCAAGTCGCTGCCGCAGAAGTGGCAGGAAGAAGTCATCATCAATATGCCGTAAACCTGTAGATCCCCATTTGGAACTCCGATGGAGATCCAAATGGGGGAGCGGGCCTGTGGCGAGGGGGCTTGCCCCCGTTCGAGTGCGCAGCGCTCGTAGATACTGGGTCCGCTGCGCGGCCCAACGGGGCGATGCGGCGGTCCGACAAGCCCCCTCGCCACACAAGCCCGCTCCCACAAGGGATTGGTTGCGTACTTGAATCATCTGTTTTCGCGGAGTCCCACCCCCATGAAGCACAACGTCATCCTTGTCGTGCTCGACGGCCTCAATTACGAAGTCGCGCGCCACGCCATGGGGCATCTGCAGGCTTACGTTGGCGCAGGACGCGCGGTGCTCTACAAACTGGAGTGCGAACTGCCGGCCCTGTCCCGACCGCTTTACGAATGCATCCTGACCGGCGTTACGCCGATCGACAGCGGCATCGTTCACAACAACGTCTCGCGCCTGTCCAATCAGCGCAGCATCTACCATTACGCCACCGACGCCGGCCTGAAAACCGCCACCGCGGCCTATCACTGGGTCAGCGAGTTGTATAACCGTTCACCGTTCGTGGCCGCCCGGGACCGTCACACCGACGACCCGAAACTGCCGATCCAGCACGGTCACTTCTACTGGAGCGACCACTACCCGGACTCGCACCTGTTCGCCGACGCGGAAAACCTGCGCCTGCGCCACGCGCCGAACTTTCTGTTGGTCCACCCCATGAACATCGACGACGCCGGGCACAAGCACGGCCTCGACACCCCGCAATACCGCAACAGCGCCCGCTCGGCGGACGTCATCCTCGCCGACTACCTGCAAGGCTGGCTCGATGCCGGATACCAGGTGCTGGTGACCTCCGACCACGGCATGAACAACGACCGCTCGCACAACGGCCTGCTGCCTGAAGAACGCGAAGTGCCGCTGTTCGTCCTCGGCGACGCCTTCAGCTTCAACCAAGGCGCTGCACCGAAACAAACCGAACTGTGCGGCACCGTCTGCGAACTGCTGGGCGTGCCCCACGACAAACCTGTGTGCCGGGAGCTGCTCAAGTGAATGCCATGACCCGCGGTAAATGGCTGGCCGCTCTGTGCCTGGTGCCCTTCGCGATTTTCTTCTTCGTGTTCGAGATCGCCCCGCTGCTCTGGGTGATGATCAACAGCCTGCAATCGGAAGAGTTCGGTTGGGGCCTGGCCAACTTCAGCAAAATCTTCAACTCGAAGTTCTATTTGCAGGCGATCCAGTACAGCCTTGAGATCAGTTTCTGGTCCAGCGTATTCGGCATCGTCATTGCCGTGCTCGGCGCCTACTCCCTGCGCCGGGTCGACTCGAAACTGCGCAACTTCGTGAATGCGTTCGCCAACATGACCAGCAACTTCGCCGGTGTGCCCCTGGCCTTCGCGTTCATCATCTTGCTGGGGTTCAACGGCACCTTCACCATCATGCTGAAACAGGCCGGAATCATTCAGGATTTCAACCTGTACTCGAAAACCGGGCTGATCATTCTCTACACCTACTTCCAGATTCCCCTGGGCGTGCTGTTGCTCTACCCGGCCTTCGATGCCCTGCGCGAAGACTGGCGTGAGTCCGCCGCCTTGCTCGGGGCCAGCGGTTGGCAATTCTGGCGACACATCGGTCTGCCGGTGCTGACCCCGGCGCTGCTGGGCACGTTCGTGATTCTGCTGGCCAACGCCTTGGGCGCCTACGCCACGGTCTACGCGCTGACCACCGGCAACTTCAACGTGTTGCCGATCCGTATCGCGGCGATGGTATCCGGCGACATTTCCCTCGACCCGAACCTCGCCAGCGCCTTGGCCGTGGTGCTGGTGGCGTTGATGACCCTGGTGACCATCGTGCATCAGCTGCTGTTGAAGAGGAGCTACCATGTCTCGCGCTGAACTGGGGCCCGTCGGTGTCTACCACCGGGTCATCGTGTATTTGCTGTTTGCCATTCTGTTATTGCCGCTGCTCGGAACCCTGATCTACTCGATCGCCAGCAGTTGGTCGGCGACGATTATGCCCAGCGGCTTTACCTTCAAGTGGTACATCCAGCTGTGGAGCGATCCGCGCTTTCTCGACGCATTCGGTCAGTCGTTGCTGGTTTGTATCGGCTCGCTGATTCTGTCGGTGGTGCTGATCCTGCCGCTGCTGTTCGTGGTGCATTACCACTTCCCGAAGCTCGACGCGCTGATGAACATCCTGATCCTGCTGCCCTTCGCGGTGCCGCCGGTGGTGTCGTCGGTGGGGCTGTTGCAGCTCTACGGTTCGGGGCCGTTCGCGATGGTGGGTACGCCATGGATTCTGATCGGTTGCTACTTCACCGTGGCGCTGCCGTTCATGTACCGGGCGATCACCAACAACCTGCAAGCGATCAACCTGCGCGACCTGATGGACGCCGCGCAACTGCTCGGCGCCAGCACTTGGCAAGCAGCCTTCCTGGTGGTGTTGCCGAACCTGCGCAAGGGGCTGATGGTAGCGTTGCTGCTGTCCTTCTCGTTCCTGTTCGGTGAGTTCGTGTTCGCCAACATCCTCGTCGGCACCCGCTACGAAACCCTGCAGGTCTACCTCAACAACATGCGCAACAGCAGCGGCCACTTCACCAGTGCGCTGGTGATTTCCTACTTCTTCTTTGTGCTGGTTCTGACCTGGGTGGCCAATATCTTGAACAAGGACAAAAGCGAATGAGCTATGTGAGCGTCCAACATCTTCAAAAAGATTACTCGGGCACCACCGTATTCAGTGACATCAACTGCGAAATCAAGAAAGGCGAATTCGTCACCCTGCTCGGCCCGTCCGGTTGCGGCAAGTCCACGCTGCTGCGTTGCATCGCCGGCCTGACCTCGGTGGACGGTGGCCAGATTCTGCTGGAAGGTCACGACCTCGTCCCACTGAGCCCGCAGAAACGCGGAATCGGCATGGTGTTCCAGAGTTATGCGCTGTTCCCGAACATGACCGTGGAGCAGAACGTCGCCTTCGGTTTGCGCATGCAGAAGGTCAACGCCGACGACAGCCAAAAACGCGTCGCCGAAGTGCTGAGACTGGTAGAACTCAATGACTTCGCCGCCCGCTACCCGCATCAACTGTCCGGCGGCCAGTGCCAGCGTGTCGCCCTCGCTCGTTCGTTGGTGACCCGGCCTCGGCTGTTGTTGCTGGATGAGCCGCTGTCGGCGCTCGATGCGCGGATTCGCAAGCACTTGCGCGAACAGATCCGTCAGATCCAGCGCGAACTCGGCCTGACCACGATCTTCGTCACGCACGATCAGGAAGAAGCCCTGACCATGTCTGACCGAATCTTCCTGATGAATCAGGGAAAGATCGTACAGAGCGGCGATGCCGAAACCCTCTACACCGCCCCCGTCGACGTGTTTGCCGCAGGCTTCATCGGCAACTACAACCTGCTGGACGCCGACAGCGCCAGCAAACTGCTGCAACGGCCGATCACCCACCGCATCGCCATTCGTCCGGAGGCCATCGAACTGAGCCTGAACGGTGAGCTCGACGCGCAGGTGCGCAGCCACAGCCTGTTGGGCAACGTAATTCGCTACCGGGTCGAAGCCCGGGGCGTGGAACTGGTGGTGGATGTGCTGAACCGCTCGGCGTCCGACCTGCATCCCGATGGTCAGCGCCTGGCACTTTCCATCGATCCGACAGCCCTGTGTAAGGTAGCCTGATGACCTTGCTGATGTTGAAGAGAGAACTGCACTGATGGCCCTGGCAATTTTTGATCTGGACGAAACCCTGATCCACGGCGACTGCGCCTCGCTATGGAGCGAACAGATGGCCCGCCTCGGCTGGGTCGATGGCGAATCCTTCCTGCGTCGCGACAAGGAATTGATGGATGCGTACGGCAGGGGCCACCTGGCCATGGAAGACTACATGGCCTTCAGCCTGGAGCCGCTGATCGGTCGCACGCCGCAAGAGCTCGAGCACTTGGTAGCGCCCTGGGTGGAAGACTTCATCGAGCCGATCATATTCAGCGACGCCACCAAAACCATCGCCGCCCACCGCAAGGCCGGAGACCGGATTCTGGTGATCTCCGCCTCGGGCACGCATTTGGTCAAGCCGATTGCCGACCGTCTGGGCATCGACGAAATTCTCGGCATCGAGCTGGAAGTGGCGCACGGGGTGTACAGCGGCAACACGGTGGGCACCCTGACCTACCGCGAAGGCAAAATCACCCGCTTGCTGGAATGGCTGGACGCCGAAGAGGAAAACCTTGAAGGCGCGAGTTTCTATTCCGATTCACGCAACGATTTACCGCTGCTGCTGAAGGTGGATTTCCCGCATGTGGTGAACCCGGATCCAGTGTTGCTCGAACACGCCGAAAAAGCCGGCTGGCCGATCCATATCTGGAAGTAAAAGCAAAAGATCGCAGCCTCGCTTCGCTCGACAGCTCCTACAAATGGATTGTTTACACCTGTAGGAGCTGTCGAGCGAAGCGAGGCTGCGATCTTTTGGCAGCCAACCCGATTTCAGCTCAGGCTGTCGTCAATCACCAACACCAGCTTGCCCGACACCTGATTGGTCGCCAGCTCCGCAAACGCCGCTTCGGCGTCCTCGATCGCAAATGTCCTGGCCAGTTGCGGGCTCAAACGCCCTTCGGCAAACAGCGGCCAGACGTGCTGGCTGAGATCGCTGAACAAATCGGCCTTGAACTGCTCGTCGCGATTGCGCAGGGTCGAACCCAGCAGTTGCACGCGCTTGGCCAGCACCTGCGCCAGATCCAGTTGCGCTTCACGACCGCCCATCAAACCGATCAACACCCAACGACCATCGCGAGCCAGCAGCTTGAGGTTCAATGCCGCGTAGTTGCCACCCACCGGATCCAGGATCACATCGAACGGCCCCAGATCGTTCAGGCGCTCCAGATCCTTATTGCGCACCACGCCACCCTGGGCACCCAGCGCTTCGCAGTAGGCCAGACGATCCTCGGAGCCGACGCTGACCCAGCACGGGTTGCCAAACGCCTTGCACAGCTGAATGGCAGCTGAACCGATTCCACTTGCTCCGGCATGCAGAAGAACTTTCTCACCCGGTTTTAGCGAAGCCAGCTGAAACAAATTCAGCCAAACAGTCGCATACACTTCCGGCAGCGCCGCGGCCTCGGCCAGGGACAATCCTTCGGGAACCGGCAACACATGCCGTCCGTCGACAACTACCTCTTCGGCCATCCCACCCCCGGCCAGCAAGGCGCAAACCCGATCTCCGACCTGCCAGGACGAGCCCGGGCCGACCTCGCTGATCACCCCCGAACACTCAAGACCCAGTGCTTGACTGGCTCCCGGCGGTGGCGGATACAGGCCCGCTTTCTGTAACAAATCGGCTCGATTGAGTCCCGCTGCCGCCACTCGGATACGAACTTGTCCTACATCGCACGTAGGACTCGGCTCCTCAACCCACTCCACTCGCCCCTCAACGCCTTGCAATGCTTTCACAGTGCCTCCATAGTGAGTCTGGACTGAGCCCGAAGCTATAGCGCCGGGCTTTCTTGCATTATGCGACCGGCCCTTGTGGGAACCGGCGACTTCAAAGACGGCCTAATATGCGTGATCAATTGTCCCCGCGTCGAATCAGCATGAAGCATTTTTTCCCCAGCACCGCCCTCGCTCTTGTCATTGGTCTCGGTCTCTTGCCGATGTCGAGCAATTCGTTCGCAGCCAACAGCTGGGACAAGCTTCAGCCCGATCGCGACGAAGTCATCGCCAGTCTGAACGTCGTCGAATTGCTCAAGCGTCACCATTACAGCAAGCCGCCGCTCGACGATGCGCGCTCCGCGATCATCTACGACAGCTACCTCAAGCTGCTGGATCCATCGCGCAGCTACTTCATGGCCAGTGACATTGCCGAATTCGACAAATGGAAAACCCAGTTTGACGACTTCCTCAAGAGCGGCGACCTGAACGCCGGGTTCACCATCTACAAGCGCTATCTGGACCGCGTCAAGGCGCGTCTGGACTTTGCCCTTGCCGAGCTGAACAAGGGCGTCGACAAGATCGACTTCACCACCAAGGAAACCTTGCTGGTCGACCGCAAGGATGCCCCTTGGCTCAAGACCACCGCCGAGCTCGACGACCTGTGGCGCAAACGCGTCAAGGACGAAGTGCTGCGGATGAAGATTTCCGGCAAAGAGCCAAAGCAGATTCAGGAAACCCTGACCAAGCGTTACAAGAATCAGCTGGTGCGTCTGGATCAGACCCGCGCGGAAGATATCTTCCAGGCGTACATCAACACCTTCGCCATGTCCTACGACCCGCACACCAACTATCTGTCGCCGGATAACGCGGAGAACTTCGACATCAACATGAGCCTGTCCCTGGAGGGCATCGGCGCCGTGTTGCAGAGCGATAACGATCAAGTCAAAGTCGTGCGCCTGGTGCCTGCCGGCCCGGCCGACAAGACCAAGCAGGTCGCTCCGGCCGACAAGATCATCGGCGTGGCCCAGGGCAACAAAGAGATGGTCGACGTGGTCGGCTGGCGCCTGGACGAAGTGGTCAAACTGATTCGTGGACCGAAAGGCACCGTGGTGCGACTGGAAGTGATTCCGGCCAGCAACGCGCCGAATGACCAGACCAGCAAGATCGTGCCGATCACCCGCGAAGCGGTGAAGCTTGAAGATCAGGCGGTGAAGAAGTCGATCCTCAGCCTCAAGCAGGATGGCAAGGACTACAAGCTCGGCGTCATCGAGATCCCGGCCTTCTACCTGGACTTCAAGGCCTTCCGTGCCGGCGATCCGGACTACAAGAGCACCACCCGCGACGTCAAGAAGCTGCTGACCGAGCTGCAGAAAGACAAGGTCGACGGCGTGGTCATCGACCTGCGCAACAACGGCGGCGGCTCCTTGCAGGAAGCCACCGAGCTGACCAGCCTGTTCATCGACAAAGGTCCGACCGTACTGGTGCGTAACGCTGACGGCCGGGTCGATGTGCTGGAAGATGAAAACCCGGGCGCGTTCTACAAAGGCCCGATGGCGCTGCTGGTCAACCGTTTGTCCGCCTCGGCGTCGGAGATCTTCGCCGGTGCGATGCAGGACTACCACCGTGCACTGATCATCGGCGGCCAGACCTTCGGCAAAGGCACCGTGCAAACCATTCAGCCGCTGAACCATGGCGAACTGAAACTGACCCTGGCCAAGTTCTACCGGGTTTCCGGCCAGAGCACCCAGCATCAGGGCGTACTGCCGGACATCGATTACCCGTCGATCATCGACACCAAGGAAATCGGCGAAAGCGCCCTGCCGGAAGCCATGCCGTGGGACACCATCCGTGCGGCCATCAAGCCGGCGGTCGACCCGTTCAAACCGTTCATCACAGCGCTTAAGTCCGAGCATGACGTGCGCACGGCCAAAGACGCGGAGTTCGTGTTCATCCGCGACAAACTGGCCCTGGCCCAGAAGCTGATGGCCGAAAAAACCGTCAGCCTCAATGAAGCCGACCGTCGCGCACAACACGCCGATATCGAAGCCAAGCAACTGGCCATGGAAAACATCCGTCGTAAGGCCAAGGGTGAAGAGCCGCTCAAAGAGCTGAAGAAAGAAGACGAAGATGCCATCGCGGCCGAGCCGGACAAGACCAAGCCAGAAGACGACGCCTACCTGAGCGAGACCGGGCGGATTCTGCTGGATTACTTGAAACTCAACACCGCGGTCGCCAAGCACTAAGTGGTGACAATCAGGATGATGGCAATTTAATGCTGACGCTCCCCGGAGTGTCATCAAACAGACATCATTCTGTCGTGAAATAAAGGACCGGGAGCTTTGCGCTCCCGGTCCTTTTTTTATCGCCAGAGATCGCCATGACCACAACCGAACAGCTGAGTGCCTTGAGCTCAATACTGACTCAAAGCGGTTTGCACAGCCTGTTCCAGCCGATCATCTCCCTCTCCGAACGACAGATCATCGGTTACGAAGCCCTCAGCCGTGGCCCCTCCAACAGCCCGCTGCACTCCCCCATTGCCCTGTTCGCGGTAGCCCGCCAGGCCGGTCGCCTCAGCGAACTGGAGATCGCTTGCCGCCAAAGCGCTTGCCGACGGTTCAATGAACAGCAACTGCCCGGCAAACTGTTCCTCAATGTGTCCCCGGAATCCCTGCTCGAAGCCGCCCACCAACCCGGCCGCACCCTGCAACTGCTGCAGGATTTCGGCATACCGCCGAGTCAGGTGGTGATCGAACTCACCGAACAGACCCCGACCGACGACTTCCAATTGCTGCAAACCGCCCTGCATCACTATCGGGCGATGGGCTTTTCGATTGCACTGGATGATCTGGGCGCGGGTTATTCAAGCTTGCGGCTGTGGTCGGAATTACGCCCGGATTACGTCAAGATTGATCGGCACTTCATCGACGGCATCCATCAGGACGCACTCAAACGTGAATTCGTCGGTTCGATCCTGCAGATCGCCAAGGCTTCGCGGGCAAAAGTGATCGCCGAAGGCATCGAATTGCCAGAAGAACTCGCCGTGCTGACCGAAATGGGCGTCGATCTTGTGCAAGGCTATCTGCTCTGCCGGCCCCAGGAGCATCCGCCCCGCGATGCCCGAACCTTGATGCCCAAACCAACCAGCGCCGCAGCGATGCTGAACGAGGACGCCAGTGACCTCAGCGCCCTGCTCAACGACCAACCGGCGATGGCCAGCGACACCCCGACCGCCACCGTACTGGAAGCCTTCCGCCGCCAGGCCAACCTGAACTCCCTGGCGGTGCTCGACAAGCAAGGCAGGCCGTGCGGCATCGTTCACCGTCATTCACTCTCCGACGCCCTGCTCAAGCCATTTGCCACCGACCTGTTCGCCCGCAAACCCATCAGCCGCTTGATGAGCGACGACTTCCTCGCCGTGGAACTGAGCCAGTCGCTGCAACAGGTCAGCCGCTTGATCACCAGCCGCGCCCGCCAACGCATCGAAGAAGACTTCATCATCACCCTCAACGGCGGCTATCTGGGCCTGGGCCGAGTGATCGACGTGCTCAAACTGATTACCGAACTGAAAATCCAGCAAGCCCGCTACGCCAACCCGCTGACCCTGCTGCCAGGCAACGTGCCGATCCAGCAATGCCTGACACGCCTGCTGCAACAGGAACGGGAATCGGTGATCTGCTACGTGGACATCGACAGCTTCAAACCTTTCAACGACATCTACGGCTACGGTCGCGGGGATGAAGTCCTACTGTGCCTGGCGCAATGCCTGAACGACCGCGTCGACCCATCCCGCGACTTCGTCGGCCATATCGGCGGCGACGACTTCCTGCTGGTGCTCGGCCCCGAAGACTGGCGCAAACGCCTGAACCAACTGCTGGACGACTTCCACAGCCAATGCCGACGCTTCTACCGCAGCGAACACCTGGAAGCCGGCTGCTTCATCGCCCCCAACCGCCAAGGCGTACGGCAGGAGTTTCCGCTGCTGTCGCTATCCATCGGCGTGGTGCATCTGCATCCACAGGCCTGCGGACAGCTCGACGCGAGCCAACTGGCGGAAATGGCCTCGCAGGCCAAACACCACGCCAAGAATGTGCCGGGGTATAGCGTGCATGTGATTGATAGTTTGGCGGTGCCGACAACTAAGGAAGCGTTGGTTGCCGGACAACGGTGATGGCTGCGATCTTTTGATCCTGCTCTTGTGGCGAGGGGGCTTGCCCCCGTTCGACTGCGAAGCAGTCGCCAAACCAAGCCCCGCGGTATGTCTGACAAAACCGAATCGCAGATTTTTAGGGCCGCTTCGCGACCCAACGGGGGCAAGCCCCCTCGCCACAAGAACCACTCGGCTCTAGTCCGAAGACCGAGCCCGCAACCGCCGCCCAATCACATCCAGCACATCACAGCCATCGCGCAGCGGAATGGCGCAGAGCAAGGCAAAATCACTGAGGATCATCGAATCGCACTCGACTGAACCGCGCATGGACAGGTTCTCAAGCACTTGGGTGACGGCGCGAATTCGATAGCTGGCGGCTTCGGTCAGAATGTCCAGCGGCGCATGGGTGTCGACAAACAGGGTGGGCATGTCGGTGCAGTTACTGGTCAACGCCATGTAGCGGTTTTTGGGATGGGGAATTGGTTTTTCGTAGGGTGGATCAGGATGAAGTGTTGGCATTTTAAAACTCCAGGAAAAATAGGAGCTGCCATTTGCCTTCCTACAGGCATGGGTGGCAGCTATACGCGGGGTAGGAATATCGAGCCCCAGAGACACTCGACCACGCCGAAGCATGCCCGCGCACAGCCGCCGCAACTGATTTTACGGACGCAAGTCAGCAGCCGCAAATCAGAAGTCGACACTTATGTCGTCTTTGGGAGGTTGAAGGGTTCCTACGCCCTGCCACTGAATATGCAGTGACTCCCAAAGCCTAGCGATCGAACTCACTGCGCACCAGTTCACGAAAACCGCCACAACTTGAAGGAAACTTCCGAAGACCTTGCCCAGAAATTTCGCTCAAAGAAGGCAAACGTGGCGGAAGGCTTCGCTGAAGCCTGGATTGATTTCTCTGCCGTGGGTTAGCCGGTTTCGACCTATAGCTGCCGGTGGCGACAGGCAGAAATCGGCCAGTAGAGGACGCTGGACAGTCTACCGCGGGATGAGTAGCGTGCACTCGAAACATCGTCTAATTAGAGTTGGCTCATGGTTTCTATCGTTGTTCAAGAAGAGGTTCGAGACCGGCTACGTCGTGCTGAGAACGAGCATGACGTGAAAGTTCTTTTAGCTATTGAGTCTGGCAGTCGTGCCTGGGGATTTGCCTCTCCCAACAGCGACTACGACGCACGCTTCATCTACGTAAATAAACCCGAGTGGTATCTCTCTGTCGGCCTCGAGGAGCAACGCGACGTCATCGAGTATCCGATCATTGACGACATGGATATCAATGGCTGGGATCTACGTAAGGCACTCAGGCTATTTTGGAAGTCCAATCCAGGCTTTGTGGAGTGGATACAGTCGACCATCATTTACGAGCATGCTGGCTGTTTCCACGAGCGGGCAAAGGAGTTATTGCCGCAGGTGTATTCGGTGGAGAGTGGCATCTACCACTATCGCAGCATGGCCAAAACCAACCGGAAATAGGGGACAGACCACGTTTTTGCTTATCCTTCAAAAAGAATTGTGGTCTGCCCCCTATTTCTCAACGCTTAGGGCGATGGTAGACACCTGTTTAAGTGGACACCATTTTTAGCCCATTAAGCGGATCGCCATGCAACGACGGCACTCTTACCCCAAGTCCTTCAAAGCCCAGGTCGTGCAGGAATGTTTGCAAGCCCCGCGCTCCTCTTAACTTACTTTCTTTACATGAACATATGTAACAAGACGACTGTTAGCGTCATAGCACACAGTCACCACCCGTCCATCAGTTAAAAACTCATAACCTGGGCTGGTAGGAGCGACACCAGGAATACGTATAGAGGGCACATCGCGCACGGGTTGGCCAAAGAAAGCAACTGAGCCTTCAACTGTCGTAATCCCACAGCATGCCTTCTTTGTTTCAACAGTAGCAGGGTAATACTCCCCAACCGCTTGGTAATAGACTCTGTAGGCTACGACAACTCCCTCGCTGCCAGCTTGGAAGTAAACGCCACTCTCTGGCAACTTCAAAAACTCATCATGCTCAACTTTAGTATATTCAACCAAAGGAAATGCATCTTTTAACTCCGCCAACAAACCAATTAACGGGCGACCTACATAATCATTTGGATTCATATTTAACACCCATCCCATCAAATAATTTTTTATTCAAACCATGAATTTCTTCACGAGTTTTTTCTATTTTACTCACTGACCAACCTTCGCTCCTCCAGACGGGGACCCAAGGAAATAGGGGACAGACCACGTTTTTGCTTATCCTTCAAAAAGAATTGTGGTCTGCCCCCTATTTCTCCGCGGCATTTACAGGAAGAAGACGACCTCCGTAAAAGTCTGGAGAAACCGGGCGATGTTCTGTCCTTTTCCATATTTGTTCGTGACCTACTCTCTATAGCTCCAGAACATTAGTACTTGAAATTTGTTTTTACTTCGCCACCACGCCTATAGGACATGACAAATGAAGTCCAGTTTTCACCACGCTTTCTAGAGTTTTCTTTTAATCGCTTTACCAGACTATATAGAACCGCGCCATTGAAATCAGTTTCGGCATTTGTCACCTCCACCCCATTATTTTCAACCACGAGCTCTTCCTCCGAATAGCCGTCACCCACCTCAACTTCGTAACGAAAAGAGTCATAACCATGCACAATACCAGCCTCTATCAGTGCAAAAATTTCTTTTGCCAACTCTATATCTTCAATAATCACTCTATAACTTCCGGAATTTTTTTAGCCTCATTTTCAAAGCGCAAAGTCTTACTCTTGTCATCTATTGTATACGTCAATTCCATCGTGTCGGGCCGCGCAGAACCCGGATCTTTCCGATTAAACTTTATCGTTGTCGGTCCAACCGTTTTAGAAGGGTCATTTAAAGCCGCCCTGACCAAAACGGGGACGACCAAAACGGGGACAGATTTATTTTTCCACCCCAGGCTTTTCCCTTGGCCGGCCTTGACCTCGACGCTCTATTCGAATCCCCACAATCTGTTCTACTTCATCGATGAAACGTCCCGTCCCGGTTAGCTGCCCACGCTGTAGAGCTTCACGAATAAGCCTTACTTCTTCGCTGGAAACAGCTTGTCGTACAAAACCCTCATAATTTTTGTACCGTTCCAGGCTGGTATCACCCAACACATCAAAACAGGCG
>NZ_BOMA01000012.1:0-244039 GCF_016861935.1 Pseudomonas sp. 008
ACGCTGACCGCCACCATCACCGACAAGGATGGCGACAGTGCCCATGCCACGCTGAACATCGGGCAAAACCTGGTGTTCAAGGACGACGGGCCAAGCATCAGCACCACCGGCACGGAACCAATCCTGACGGTCGATGAAACGGTGCTGGCCACCAACGACACCCAGAGCTTTACCGCCAACTTCAGCTCGGCGTTTGGCGCTGACGGTGCGGGTACGTTGACCTATGCGTTGGGCGTGGTAGCCGGTGCCTCCGGACTGACCGATACGGCCACCGGTGAAGCGGTCAACCTGTCGCTCAACGGCACCGTGGTCGAAGGCCGCACCGCCACCACCAACCTGCTGGTGTTCACCGTCAGTGTCGCCGCCAATGGTGACGTCACTCTCGACCAGCAACGGGCCGTGGTGCATCCCGACGCGACCAATCCGGATGATTCGACCAGTCTGACCTCGGACAATCTGGTGACCCTGACCGCCACTATCACCGACAAGGACGGCGACAGCGCCCATGCCACGCTGAACATCGGCCAAAACCTGGTGTTCAAGGATGACGGGCCAAGCATCAGCACCACCGGCACGGAGCCAGTCCTGACGGTCGACGAAACGGTACTGGCGACCAACGATACCCAGAGCTTTACCGCCAACTTCAGCTCGGCGTTTGGCGCTGATGGTGCGGGCACGCTGACCTATGCACTGGGCGTGGTCGCGGGCGGTTCCGGGCTGACCGATACCGCTACCGGCCAAGCGGTGAATTTGTCGCTTAACGGTACAGTCGTGGAAGGCCGCACGGCGATTAGCAACGATCTGGTATTCACCGTCAGCGTCGCCGCGAATGGTGACGTTACCCTCGACCAGATCCGCGCCGTGGTACATCCCGATACCACCAATCCCGATGATTCGAAGACGCTGACCTCGGACAATCTGGTGACCCTGACCGCCACCATCACCGACAAGGACGGCGACAGTGCCCATGCCACGCTGAACATCGGCCAGAACCTGGTGTTCAAGGACGATGGTCCAAGCATCAGCACCACCGGCACGGAGCCAACCCTGACGGTCGACGAAACGGTGCTGGCCACCAACGACACCGAGAGCTTTACCGCCAACTTCAGCTCGGCATTTGGCGCTGACGGTGCGGGTACGCTGACCTATGCACTGGGCGTGGTCGCGGGCGGTTCCGGACTGACCGATACGGCCACCGGTGAGGCGGTGAACCTGTCACTCAACGGCACAGTGGTCGAAGGCCGCACGGCCATCACCAACCTGCTGGTGTTCACGGCTAGCGTGGCCGCGAATGGCGACGTCACCCTCGACCAACTCCGGGCGGTGGTGCATCCCGACCCAACCAATCCGGATGATTCGAAGACGCTGAGCTCGGACAATCTGGTGACTCTGACGGCAACCATCACCGACAAGGACGGCGACAGCGCCCATGCGACCCTCAACATCGGGCAGAACCTGGTGTTCAAGGACGATGGGCCAAGCATCAGCACCACTGGCACGGAGCCAACCCTGACGGTCGACGAAACGGTACTGGCGACCAACGATACCAAGAGCTTCGCGGCTAACTTCACCTCGGCATTTGGCGCTGACGGTGCGGGCACGCTGACCTATGCGCTGGGCGTGGTGGCCGGAGGCTCCGGACTGACCGATACCGCCACCGGTGAGGCGGTCAACCTGTCGCTCAACGGCGGCGTGGTCGAAGGCCGCACGGCCATCACCAACCTGCTGGTGTTCACGGCTAGCGTGGCCGCCAATGGCGACGTCACCCTCGACCAGATCCGGGCGGTGGTGCATCCCGACCCAACCAATCCGGATGATTCGAAGACGCTGACTTCGGACAATCTGGTGACCCTGACGGCCACCATCACCGACAAGGACGGCGACAGCGCCCATGCGACCCTCAACATCGGCCAGAACCTGGTGTTCAAGGACGACGGTCCATCACTCGCGTTTGGCAACCTGATCGGAACCGGTAGCATCCTCCCACAACAGGGATACTGGGATCATTCAACCGGAGCCGACGGACTGGGTGCAACAGGTCTGGATATTTCGTTGGTGAATAACCAATTCACCCTCGTCAGGCCAGACAACACGACCACCACCGGGACCGGCACGCTCACCGAGCAATCGCCCTCACCGGACGTCAATGGCGCGTTCCACTTCGCAGGGACTCTGACCGGTGATTTCGACAACAACGCCGCCACCGCGAATACCAGCGTTGACTACACGCTGACCGCCTTTGCCAATGGCACCTATGCACTGGACCTGGTGCAAGGTTTCAGTTCCGAGATCGTGCTCAGCAGCGCCGACGGTTCGCTCAGTGCCGGCGGCCCGGACCCGGTGCGCACATTGTTGATCCCGCCGCAGAATCCGCCGACGATTCCTTCACCCTCTGAGGAGATTGTGTTCTTTTCCGCAAAAGCAACGGCGTCGACAGCGGACATCCTGACTGGCATCGGGCTCGGGGCTCCCGACCCCACTGAAGCCCAGCTACAGACCAACCCTCTGCCGTCGTACATCGACCCGAGGGCCATGAACGTCAGTACATCCGGTATCGGCGTCGCCAATAACCTGTTCCAGGGAGACAACCTGGCGGCCATCAGTGCTGCCGATGAAAGCTTCGTGATCAATCCGGAAAGCCTGCTGACGAGCATGAAGGTCTTCATCGACAACTCCGTGGGGGGGTACAACACGGCGACCGAGGACCTGTACTACAGGGCCTTCTATGAGGATGGCACGTTCTCGAACCTGATCGAGGTGAACACCGTGACGCCGGAGGCCGGTGGACAGGTGTCCTTCGTCATTCAGAGCGATGGCACGAACCTGATCGACGCGGTTCAGCTCACGATGGCCCGGGGCGAGATCAAAATTCCTTCGATCCAGTTCACTCACGAGACCGAGAGCCTGGCCAGCGATGTCAAGCTGGCGTTCAACGCGACGCTGACGGACAAGGATGGGGACTCGGCGACGAGTACGTTCGACGCCAACCTGTTCGCCAACGACTTGGGCACCACCTTCGATTTCACGCTGGTGGGCACGAGCGGTGAGCGGGATGCCTTCAACGTCGATTTGTCATTCACCCAGAACAAGTACCAGGTCACCGGCTTCGATGCGAGCGCAGGGCTGCGAGACACGCTGGTGCTCAATGGCGACCAGAGCGCCGTTGTGCAGTCGATCGACAACAGCGGCGCGGACAGCATCGTGACGGTTGCCGAAACGGGCGGACAAATCACGACCATCACCTTGGTCGGGGTTGATCTGCTGAATACCGACATAGTCCATGGCAGCGCCTGAGGCAGCGCGTGCGTGAAAGGATGCGAGGGTGGTGGAAACCACCCTCGCATTTTTTTGCAGTGCCAATATCAGATCCGCATCAATCGCATTCGTGGTGAGCACTCGAGCACCACAAGGCTTGAACGCCGGGCACGCCGCGGCAGGCCTCCGACGAGGACGGCTAGTCTGAAACTCCCAGCCCGCGTGGGAGTTTCGGCTGATGCGCAATCTCCGACGCTTCTCCATAGTTGCGACCAATGGTCAACGGTCAGGCCTCGATGACCGCAATTGCTTTGGAGAAAGTCATGGCTATTGGCGAGCAAAATTCATCGCTGACGAGCGACCCTGCCCCCCTATCCACAACTTCGGTTACGATCAACGCGCTGAGTGTCGTGGGCACTGGCGCAAGCGTTACGCTGGACGAAACGGCCGGGTTGCAAAACGCTACCGCCACGCCAGGCACTACGGGAGACGCTGACGACAACGACATTCCGCTGACCTCCCTGCCCTCGACTTTCTCTACCCGTTTGACCGCACTGGGTGCAGGTACCGCAACGGGTGCGGCCTTGAGTGGCTATACCGGCGCGGTGGGCAACACCGGCAGCAATGCGTTCAGCGTCAGCGCTGACCCCGGAGCAACCATTACCAATATCAGCTTCGTCGACAGCACTGGCGCACCGCTCAATGGCGTGGACAGCGGACTGGATACTATCAATGGCACCAGCATCTTTCTGTATACCGATACGAACGACAACATCCTTCTGGGCCGGGCCGGAGGCCCAAGCGGCGCAATCGTGTTCGCGGCCTATATTGAAGAAACCGGGTCGCCGCTCTCGGGTGGCAAAATCTGGACCGTGGAGTACCAGCCGATCAAGCATCCAGATGCGACGAACCCCGACGATGCAGTCAATCTGCTGAATAAGGTGTTCATCGGAGCCGGTCAGGACGCGGAATTCAGTCTGGCCAATGCGCCGTCGGGCCAGCAGTTGTTCCTGATGTTCACGACCGCGGGCGCGACGGCCGACGTGAACGGCCGGATTCCCGGAGTCTCGATCGTCGTCACCGGCAAGGACCCGCTGGATCAGTCGGCAAGCAGCGCTGCCATCACCAGCGCCGACACGGTCAACAGCAGCCAGGGCGGCGGCAACACGACCTTGGGCACCAATAACCAGGCAATCACCGAACAGGAAGGCCTGCGCTTCAGCTTCGTCACCGGTGCCAAGGCGGACTTCACGATCCCCAACCTGAGCCCGGGCGAAGCGGGGGTCGAAGCGAACATCGACTTCACCCAGTACTTCGGCGCCCGCTCCGCGACCTTCAAGGTCGTGCAGGAGACGGGCGGCACGACTGCGAAACTCTTGCTCACCGCCGTCAAGAACGCCGACAACGCCAGCGGGTCGCAGAGCGGTGTCAACTTCGTCAACAGCTACGCCAACGACAGCACCGAAAAGGTCGCGATCACCAACGGCAGTGTCACCGTGAAGACGTTCGCGGGCGCCACCGTCAGCGGCGTTGTCATCACCTACAACGCCGACGGCACGGTGCTGATCACCGGCGTTCCGACCGACTCGCAGATCACCTACAGCACGGCGACCGACCACAACCGCGTGATGATCGAGAACGCCGGGTTGCTGACTGACAAGAACGGCGACAAGACCCACGCTGACTTCGACATTGGCGGATTCAAGGTGCTGCAGTCCAGCACGTCAACCGCCGAAATCGGCTCCAAGATGATCTTCGAGGATGATGGGCCGAGCATCAGCACCACCGGCACGGAACCGACCCTGACGGTGGACGAAACGGTACTGGCGACCAACGACACCAAGAGCTTTGCCGCCAACTTCACCTCGGCGTTTGGCGCTGACGGTGCCGGTACGCTGACCTATGCGCTGGGTGTGGTCGCCGGAGGCTCAGGGTTAACGGACACCGCCACCGGTGAGGCAGTCAACCTGTCACTCAACGGTGCAGTGGTCGAAGGCCGCACGGCCACCACCAACCAACTGGTGTTCACGGTCAGCGTGGCCGCCAATGGCGACGTCACCCTCGACCAGATCCGCGCCGTGGTGCATCCAGATGCGACTAATCCCGATGATTCGAAGACCCTGACCTCCGACAGCCTGGTGACGCTGACGGCAACCAAGACCGATGGGGATGGCGACAGCGTCCATGCCACGCTCAATATCGGGCAGAACCTGGCGTTCAAGGACGACGGACCGAGCATCAGCACCACCGGCACGGAACCGACCCTGACGGTCGACGAAACGGTGCTGGCTACCAACGACACTCAGAACTTTGCCGCCAACTTCAGCTCGGCGTATGGCGCTGACGGTGCCGGTACGCTGATCTATGCGCTGGGCGTGGTCGCGGGAGGCTCCGGACTAACCGACACGGCCACCGGCGAGGCAGTCAACTTGTCGCTCAACGGCGGCGTGGTGGAAGGCCGCACGGCCATCACCAGCCAGCTGGTATTCACGGTCAGCGTCGCCGCCAACGGTGATGTCACCCTCGACCAGCTCCGCGCCGTGGTCCATCCCAACGCGAGCAATCCCGATGACTCGAAAACGCTGACGTCGGACAGCCTGGTAACCCTGACGGCGACCAAAACCGACAAGGACGGCGATAGCACCCAGGCGACCCTCAACATCGGGCAGAACCTGGTGTTCAAGGACGACGGACCCAGCATCAGCACCACCGGCACGGAACCCACGCTGACGGTGGACGAAACGGTGCTGGCGACCAACGATACCCAGAACTTTGCGTCTAACTTCACTTCGGCGTTTGGCGCTGATGGGGCCGGCACGCTGACCTATGCCCTGGGCGTGGTGGCGGGTGCCTCCGGGCTGGTGGACACGGCCACGGGCCAAGCGGTGAACCTGTCGCTTAACGGCGGCGTGGTGGAAGGCCATACGGCCGCGAGCAACGACCTGGTGTTCACGGTCAGCGTCGCCGCCAATGGTGACGTCACCCTCGACCAACTGCGCGCCGTGGTGCATCCCAACACGACCAATCCCGATGATTCGAAAACGCTGACGTCGGACAGCCTGGTAACCCTGACGGCGACCAAAACCGACAAGGACGGCGACAGCGCCCAGGCTACCCTGAACATCGGGCAGAACCTGGTGTTCAAGGACGACGGGCCAAGTATCAGCACCACCGGTACGGAACCGACGCTGACGGTAGACGAAACGGTGTTGGCGACCAACGATACCAAGAGCTTTGCCGCCAACTTCACCTCGGCGTTTGGCGCCGATGGTGCGGGCACCCTGACCTATGCGCTAGGCGTGGTCGCGGGTGGCTCCGGGCTGACCGATACGGCCACGGGCCAGGCGGTCAACCTGTCGCTCAACGGCGGCGTGGTGGAAGGCCACACGGCGATTAGCAACGATCTGGTGTTCACGGTCAGCGTCGCCGCTAATGGCGACGTCACCCTCGACCAGATCCGCGCTGTGGTGCATTCCGTCACGACTAACCCCGATGACTCGACGGGTCTGACCTCGGACGATCTGGTGACCCTGACGGCAACCAAAACCGACAAGGACGGCGACAGCGCCCAGGCCACCCTCAACATCGGGCAGAACCTGGTGTTCAAGGATGACGGGCCAAGCATCAGCACCACCGGCACGGAACCGACGTTGACGGTGGACGAAACGGTGCTGGCGACCAACGACACCAAGAGCTTTGCCGCCAACTTCAGCTCGGCGTTTGGCGCTGATGGCGCCGGCACGCTGACCTATGCGCTGGGCATGACTGCCGGCCCATCCGGGCTGACGGATACAGCCACCGGCGAAGCAGTCAACCTGTCGCTCAACGGCGGCGTGGTCGAAGGCAGAACGGCCACCACCAGCCAGCTGGTGTTCACGGTCAGCGTCGCCGCCAATGGCGAGGTTACCCTCGACCAGATCCGCGCCGTGGTGCATCCCGATGCGACCAATCCGGATGATTCGAAGACCCTGACTGCGGACACTTTGGTCACGCTGACAGCAACCAAGACCGATGGTGATGGCGACAGCGCCCAGGCCACGCTCAACATCGGACAGAACCTGGTGTTCAAGGATGACGGGCCAAGCATCAGCACCACCGGCACCGAGCCAACGCTGACGGTCGACGAAACGGTGCTGGCGACCAACGATACCAAGAGCTTCGCGGCTAACTTCACCTCGGCGTTTGGCGCCGACGGTGCCGGCACGCTGACCTATGCGCTGGGCGTGGTCGCGGGCGGCTCCGGGCTGGTGGACACGGCCACGGGCCAGGCGGTCAACCTGTCGCTCAACGGCGGTGTGGTAGAAGGCCACACGGCCCTTAGCAACGATCTGGTGTTCACGGTCAGTGTGGCCGCCAATGGCGACATCACCCTCGACCAACTCCGCGCCGTGGTGCATCCCGTCACGACCAATCCCGATGATTCGAAGACCCTGACCGCGGACAACCTGGTAACCCTGACGGCGACCAAGACCGATAAGGACGGCGACAGCGCCCAGGCCACGCTCAACATCGGGCAGAACCTGGTGTTCAAGGACGACGGACCGAGCATCAGCACCACGGGCACGGAACCGACGCTGACGGTCGACGAGACGGTGCTGGCGACCAACGATACCAAGAGCTTTGCCGCCAACTTCACCTCAGCGTATGGCGCCGATGGCGCCGGCACGCTGACCTATGCGCTGGGCGTGGTGGTGGGTGCCTCCGGGCTGACCGACACGGCCAGCGGCCAGGCGGTGAACCTGTCGCTCAACGGCGGCGTGGTCGAAGGCCGCACGGCCACCAGCAACTTGCTGGTGTTCACGGCCAGCGTCGCCGCCAACGGTGACGTCACCCTCGACCAACTGCGCGCCGTGGTGCATCCCAACGCCAGCAATCCCGATGATTCAACGACGCTGTCGGCGGACAACCTGGTGACGCTGATAGCGACCAAGACCGATGGGGACGGCGACAGCGCCCAGGCCACCCTGAACATCGGGCAGAACCTGGTGTTCAAGGACGACGGCCCTACACTTGCCTTCGGCAACCTGATCGGGACCGGTAGCATCCTTCCACAACAAGGGTACTGGGATCATTCGAACGGAGCCGACGGACTGGGGGCGACCGGGCTGGATATTTCGTTGGTGAATAACCAGTTCACCCTCGTCCGGCCAGACAACACGACCACCACCGGAACCGGAACGCTCACCGAGCAGTCGCCCTCACCGGACGTCAACGGCGCGTTCCACTTCGCAGGCACGTTGACCGGCGATTTCGACAACAACGCCTCCACCGCGATTACCAGCGTCGACTACACGCTGACCGCCTATGCCAATGGCAGCTATACACTGGACCTGGTGCAAGGCTTCAGTTCGACGATCGTGCTCAGCAGTGCCGACGGTTCGCTCAGTGCCGGCGGCCCGGATCCGGTGCGCACATTGCTGATCCCGGCGCAGAATCCGCCGACTATTCCTTCGCCATCCGAGGAGATTGTGTTCTTTTCCGCGAAAGCGACGGCGACGACCGAAGACATCCTGACCGGCATCGGGGTCGGGAAACCCGACCCCACCGAAGCTCAGCTACAGACCACCCCCCTGCCCTCGTACATCGACTCGGCAGCCATGAACGTCAGCACGTCCGGCATCGGCGTCGGCAATAACCTTCTCCAGGGAGACAGCCTGGCGGCCATCAGCTCCGCCGATGAAAGTTTCGTGATCAATCCGGAAAGCCTGCTGACGGGGATGAAGATTTTCATCGACAACTCCGTGGGGGGGTACAACACGGCGACCGAGGACCTGTACTACCGGATCTACTACGAGAATGGCACGTTTTCGGCCCTCACCGAGGTGAACACTCTGACGCCAGAAGCCGGCGGACAAGTGTCCTTCCTCGTTCAAAAGGAAGGCTCGCTGCTGATTGACGCGGTTCAGCTCACGATGGGCCGAGGCGATGTCAAGATCCCGGTGATCCAGTTCATTCAGCAGACCGAGAACATGGCCAGCGATATCAAGCTGGCGTTCAACGCGACGCTGACGGACAAGGATGGGGATTCAGCAACGAGTACGTTCGACGCCAACCTGTTCGCCAACGACTTGGGCACCACCTTCGACTTCACGCTGGCTGGCACGACCGGTGTGCGGGATGCCTTCAACGTCGATTTGTCATTCACCCAAAACAAGTACCAAGTCACCGGCTTCGATGCGAGCGCAGGCCTGCGCGACACGCTGGTGCTCAACGGCGACCAGGGCGCCGTTGTCCAGTCGATCGACAACAGCGGCGCTAACAGCGTCGTGACGATCGCCGAAACGGGCGGGCAAATCACGACCATCACCTTGGTCGGGGTTGATGTTCTGAATACCGACATTGTCCATGGCAGCGCCTGAGGAAGCGCACGCGTGAAAGAATGCGAGGGTGGCGTAGAAACCACCCTCGCATGCCTTACAGGTCTGATATGGGATTCACGGACGGCGACACAGTGACGGCCTGGGCGCCCCAAAGAAATTCAGCGCAGTTCCACCCAAGTGGACTCGGGCGGTTCTTCGTTGTTGGTGAGCCCGTGCTTCTGTGCGTATATCAGCAAGTCGATACGGTTAACGAGATTAAGCTTTTGATAAATATTACTGAGGTGGTTGTGCACGGTGTGCTCGCTGATACCCAGGCGCCCGGCGATGCACATGTATTTGGCAGACGGATCCCCCACGATGGCGCGAATCAGTTCCCTTTCACGCAGCGTCAACCGCGCCTGTTTCGCTTGCTCCGAATTGCATTTCAAAGGTATATGCCCGGTCGCGGCATAGTCGGAAAGCCCACCGACCCAGGCTCTATCCAGCCCGATGTCGCGATGGTGGACCTGGATGATGGCTCGGATGATCGATTCCGTCGGGTCTTCCGCCAGCACGACGCCGCGTGCGCCCGCCTCTATCGCCTGGGCAACAGGGACGGTTTCGTACAGGCTCTTGAGCACCAGGACTTTCATTTCGGCGCTGCGGGCGAGCCCCGCGACGACCGCCAATGGGTTCAGCGCATCCGGAAAGAAACTGAAAAAAATGACATCGGGACGCAACTGATCGGCAAGATCCAGCGCTTTGGTATAGGTGGTGGCCTGCCCGCTCACTTCCATCTGAGGCTTGCGGGCATTGATCAAGTCTTGAAGGCCCATAAGAACAAGAGGACGACAGTCGATCAGCATCACGCTTATTGGTTTTATTTGGGTCGTCATTACCGTCCTGACTCCCTTGAAAAATGAACGATGGCCTCCACCCGTTGGCCTTCCTGGATCAGCAGCTCATTCACCTGTCCTTCACGATTGACGGACAGATACGAGCGCCGACAGGCCTTGACAGTGCCCGCCCGGGTATTAGCCCTGGGGGACACTTCCACCCGTTGCACCGGCAGGGATTGCGGACGTTCCCAGAAGCCGGGCAAAAGCCATCGAAACAACAAAAATAGGAATAATCATCAATAGTTTGCGCTTGATGATGTGCTCCCGCGAACCGCTCAACTGAGTCTAGGCCAGCCCGGCGCGCTGCCGGCCCAGCCATCCGCCAGTCGTCGACTCAACCTCACGCGGATAGCCCGGCTGATGTTCCCAACGGTGCCATCTCCCCTAGAAAATCAAGGTCTTAGGCTCGCCACCGGCGATCTGCGGCTGAAGTCTGCCCCGATCAAAATCGTCAATTAACCGACGAGTGGCGTGCAGCAAAGCACGACAATAAAACCAGCGTCAATTTATCGGCGAAACCCACCTCGCCGAGCCACCCAAAAGCCGGCCCCAGGCCGTGGGCAGGCACTGAAAAACCAGCCTGGCGTGGAGGGTCTACAACGGCGGTATTGCTGGCAAGTTCAGGGGGATGTGAGTTTTTGGCTGGAGCTGCGGGGGCTCAGCCAGGCATTGACGTTTTCGACACTCTCGACAGGCGGCTTGCCCGCCCAGCGATTGAGCGTGAAGACATTGGTGACGAAGTCGTATTGCGTCTTGAGCAGATCACGACGAGCCCGGAATTCGTTGCGTACGCTGGTCAGTACATCGACAGCATTGACCATTCCGTAACTGAGCCCTTTCTCTGCCGCCACTCTGGACAGCTGTGCCGAGGCCAGGGCATGCCGGCTCGCACTGATCTTTTCTGCGCTCGAGTTGGCGGTCAGGTAAGCGGTGGTGATCTCCTTGACCACCTGCCGCTGGACTGCTTCCAGTTGCTGCTCCGCCACAATCTGATCCTGGTAGAGCCCCCGCACCCGCGCCGAGGTTGAGCCACCGCTGTATATCGGCACTTGCACGCCAATACCGGCGACATAGCTGTCGGTACGCGGCGCCAGGGAGTTGTTGTAGCCCTCGTTGGTCTGTTGCGCGCTCAGAGACAGGCTCACGGTCGGATAGTGCCCGCCCTTACCGCCGCGCAACGCAGCGCCTGCGGCCTCGACACCACTTTCGTTGGCCTTGAGCGCCGGGTTTTGCGCTATCCCCTCGCGGACCCAGGTTTCAAGACTCTGCGTCGACACCTGTAGTTGCACGTCATCGCGAATCCGGTTGAGCTTCTCCTTGACTGGCCGGCCGACGATCTCCGCCAATGCCTCGCGAGTGATACTGGCCTGGTTCTGGGCATCCAGTTCCTGCGCCGCCAGCAAATCGACCCGGGCCTTGAGGTCGAGTTGATCGGTAATCATTGCCAGCTGCTTTTCGTACAACGCATTGACCCTGTCCAGGCTCTTTTGCGTGGTTTGACGCTCCGCCTTTACCAACTCCAGTTCATCCTCGGCCGCCAATGCGGCGAAGTAACGCTGGGCTAAATCCACTGTGGCCTCGGCCTGGGCCTCCTGCGCTTCTGATTCGGTTTGCTTGGCCAGGCTTTTGAATCTTTGGTAGTTCTCCCACGCGGCCTTGTTGTAAAGGTACTGACGCAGCACCAGGCTGTAGATTTCGCTATCGTAACTGCGCTGCACCAGGTCGCTCTCCTGATGAATCCGGTTCTGCCCGGCGTTGAGCGATATCTGTGGTAACAGCGAGCCCAGGGCCTCGCGTTGATGTTCCTCGCCCGCCTTCGCTCGCGCATACGAGGCCAACACTCGCGGATCTTCCAGCCGGGCCTCGCGATACAACTGCATGAGGTCAGTGGAGTACGTCGAGGCACTGACCCCGGTCGGCTTTGCTTCAGTGGTTTGCGCCAGAACGGCACCCGCGGCAAACATGAACGCCCCGCCCAGCAGAACTGTCGACGCTCGCATGATCACTCCTCGATCAACGCTTGAGAGATGACATTGCGGGCCGGCTGCAGAAGGTATTGCAACAGCGTGCGTTGCCCCGTGATGATCAACACGTCCGCAGGCATCCCTGGCAGTAATTTGCGATCACCCAAGGCGCGCACGCCGGCTTCGGTGACCCGGACCCGCGCCAGGTAATAGGGAGTCCCGGTCTTTTCGTTGACCAGCCGGTCCGCCGAGACACTGATGACCTCGCCCTGGATCACTGGCGTGGTCGCACTGTTGAACGCGCCGAAACGGATATCGGCACGCTTGCCGATGGCGATGCGATCAATATCGACCGGCGCCACCTGGGCCTCTATGACCAGTTCAGAAACCGAGGGAACAATGTCCAGCAAAGGCGTCGCCGAGCGCACGACGCCGCCAATCGTGTGCACCGTCATGCCAATCACCATGCCCGATTCGGGGGCGCGGATGATGATATGGCTGAGCCGGTCCTCCAGGGCGGAAGCCTTCTCTTGCAGGTCGTAGATTTTGGTCTGGACATCGGCCAATTGTTTGGCGACATCGGCATTGAAGTCTTTATCAACTTGTAGAATCTGCAGCTGTGTTTCATTGATCTGAAGGCGCGTCCTGGTGATGGTCGAACGATGGTCGGCCAATTCGGACTTGACCATTTCAAGCTTGCGCTGCTGCTCAAGCAGGCGTTGTTTGTCGACGAACCCTTGTGACAACATGTCTGTCAATTCAACGATTTCACCGCTGTAGGATTTATTCAGTTGGCTCTTGACCCCGATCATCGCCTCCAGCCCCTTGATCTGTTGATTCAACTGACCAATGCGCTCTTGCAGCACCGATATCTGGCCCAACCGTGAGCCCCGTCGTGCGTTGAATACCTGGGTCTCGCCCTGGCGCGCCTCGGCACCTCGCAGACTGTCGGCATCGGTCATGACGTCAAAGCCAATGACTGGCAGATTGTCCCGCTCAGCCTTGAGTCTTGCCTCCATGGCTCTGGCGGCAATGAGCTGGCTTCGGGTCATCTCGTATTCGGATCGCAGCTGGGCATCATCGAGAATAATCAGCGGGTCATCCTGCTTGACGATGTCACCGTCATGGGCCAACACCTCTTTGACGATGCCACCTTCGAGGTGTTGTACCGTTTTCCGATAAGCCTGCACGGTGACCACACCAGGCGCGTAAGCCGCGCCATCGATCGGTGCGACCGCCGCCCAGGTGCCGAACACCCCGAAGGTCATCAATAAAATGCCAAAACCCAGGCGACGGATCTTTCGATCAGAGACCGCCAGGTCGGCGAAGTTATCTGTTTGACGACTGAGCATCGTACTGTTCATCGGCATCACCCTTGCGAGTAGCCACCGAAGCCACGCTTGCGCCTGCTTGCGTGGCGTGCTTTTGTGCCCGCTGCGCGAGTTCGGCCAGCACTTGTTCGCGTGGTCCATAGAGACTGATGGCGCCATCACTCATCACCATCAGCCGGTCAAGTTGGGACACAATGTTGGTTCGGTGGGTAATCACAAAAACGGTTGCACCTGTCAGCTTGAGCTGCTGGATGGCCACCGCCAGGGCACGATCACCGACTTCGTCGAGATTGGAATTGGGCTCGTCGAGGATAATCAGCCGCGGGTTGCCATACAGGGCACGGGCCAGGCCGATGCGTTGGCGCTGCCCTCCCGACAGCATGACGCCATCGCTGCCAATGACGGTGTCATAGCCATCGGGCAACAGCAGAATCATTTCGTGAACCCCGGCGGACTTGGCCGCCAGAACGACTTTCTCGGAGTCGACCTCGGCGAAGCGGGCAATGTTCTCGCTGACGCTGCCTTCGAATAATTCAATGTCCTGGGGCAAGTAACCTATGTACGGCCCAAGTTCATGTTTGTCCCACGCACAGATGTCCGCGCCATCGAGCCGGACCACCCCATGCTGCGGCGCCCACACCCCCATCAGTGCCCTGGCCAGGGTGGACTTGCCCGCGGCACTTGGACCGATGATTCCGACAATGCAGCCGGCAGGTACGCTGAAACTTATGTTTTTGATGATCGGGGTTTTCGAGCCAGGTGCCGCGACGATCAGATTCTCCACCTGCACATGCCCCTGAGGCGCAGGCAGTGTCATACGCTCGGGCTGAGCCAGCTGTTTATCGAGGATGTCGTTGAGACGGCGGTACTGCGAGCGGGCCGCAATAAAGCCCTTCCAGCTGCCGATGATCAGATCGATGGGAGCCAATGCGCGCCCTAGCAGCACGGACCCGGCAAACACCATGCCTGGCCCCACCTGGTGATCCACGGTCAGGTACGCCCCCAGCCCCAGGATCAGCGATTGCACCAGGATCCGGAAGGACCTGGAAAGCGTGCTGATGATGCCACCTCTATCACTCGCCCCGGACTGCAGCATCAGGACATGTCTTTGGCGACGCCCCCACCGGTCCATCAGGGTTTCAAGCATGCCCATGGACTCGATGACTTCAGCGTTGCGCAGATTTTTCGTGGTGTGGAGCGTCGCGCTGATATGTTCCTTGTTAGCCTGGGCAAGTGCCGGCCCCGTCAACCTCTCATTGAGAAACGCGAGAAATAACAACAACAACGCACTGCCCACCGCTACCCAGCCATACCAGGGATGGAACATGAACATCACAGCGATATAGATAGGCAACCAGGGCGCATCGAAAAAGGCGAACAATCCATTACCGGAGAGGAACTGTCTCAAGCCCGTCAAGTCGTTGAGCGACTGGGCCGAGGCATCCATGCCGCCACTTTCCAGCGCCCGTTTGAAACTGGCCTTATAGACCTGGCGACTCAGCAACACATCCAGCCGGGTACTGACCCGAACCATGATGCGTGAACGCACCCATTCCAGGGAACCGAGTGTTACCACCAACCCGGTCATGATCAGCGTCAGCATCGCCAGGGTCGTCAGACTTCCGCTGGTGACCACTCGTCCATACACCTGAAGCATATAGAAGGTAGGAACGAGCATCAGCGCGTTGATGAAAAAGCTGAAAAAGCCAACAGAAACAAAGCTGTCTCTACAGGCTTTCAACGCTATTTTCAGACTGTTTTCAGGTGTGTTTCGCATGGAAACCCCTGCTCGGAAAGTCATACCTTGAGGAGCTTAGATCATGCCGAACGACTGTGCGCAGCCGTTGGCCAGATCGCCCCTGACAACGGGTTTCACCCCCGTTTTCGACTGGATGCAAGTAAAGCATCACCGACAAGATCCGTTCCGCCAGTACTTGTCCTATCCTTCCCTCCAACCCATCACTGCGGACATCGAAATGCCCAGCCCCGAATCCACCCTCCTCCAGAGCTGGCACCACAACGCCAAGCCCTGGATCGAGGCTATCCGCACCGGCACCATCGAAAGCCGCCTCAAGGTCACCGACCAGGCAATCTTGCTGGCGATACTGGGCCGCCAACCCGAGCGTGTGCTCGACCTGGGCTGCGGCGAGGGCTGGCTGTTGCGTGCTCTGGCTGAACGGGCCATCGAGGCGGTCGGTGTGGATGGCGATGCGACACTGGTCGAGGCAGCGCAGGCGGCGGGCTCTTCGCGGGTGCATTTGGCGAGCTATGAAGAGTTGGTAGAGGCGAAGGTGGACATCGGCAGCGACTACGACCTGATCTGCGCCAACTTCGCCCTGCTGCACCAGGACATCATCCCCCTGCTCGCCGCCATGAACGCCCTGCTCGCCCCCGGTGGCGCGCTGGTAATCCAGACGCTGCATCCGTGGACCGCGGCGGCAGGCGACTATCAGGACGGTTGGCGGGAAGAGACCTTCGCCGGGTTCAAGGGGCAGTGGCAATCCATGCCGTGGTACTTCCGAACGTTGTCCAGTTGGCTCAATGCTCTGGACATGGCCGGTTTCCGGCTGGCCGCCCTGCAGGAGCCGCAGCACCCGCAAAGTCCGGTGCCGCAGTCGTTGTTGGTGGTGGCTGAACAAACGTCCACATGATCGCCAGCGGCGCCCACTGCTGAAGCAATTTCAGCCACGACACATTCCTTGTAGCAGCTGTCGAGCTTGCGAGGCTGCGTTCGGCTGCGCAGCAGTCGTGAGTCCGGTTGCCGTGGTGTATCTGACACACCGCATTGTCTTATTTGACGACTGCTTCGCAGCCGAACGCAGCCTCGCAAGCTCGACAGCTGCTACAGATCGCCTTACGGCATAAGTGAATGTGCATTGCACTGCTGAAGAGCTTTTTTATAGCTCCCAAGCATATTTTTAATAATTTTCCTCTTCCGATTGATGCCGCACTATCAAACCGCACTGAGCACCTCTGGTCCGGCTTTCCCGGATGAAAGCTTTTTTCATAACGATGCCGGCCCCAAGAGCCCGGCACGGTGGAACTTTATCGGCCTCTGGCCAGCACTGCCCGGCTTTACACCATTCTAAAAACCAGCTGTGGGAGCGTTCCATGTCTTTATCCTTACGTACCTGTGTTCCTATTTCTCTGGCCCTGTTGTGCACCGGCGTGCTCGCCGAGCCCCAGGCCCTGACCGTCATTTCGTTCGGCGGCGCCACCAAGCAGGCCCAGGACAAGGCCTATTTCCAGCCCTTCAATGCAAGCGGTGCGGGACGCATCGTGGCGGGCGAATACAATGGCGAGTTGTCGAAGATCAAGGCCATGGTCGATGTGGGCCATGCCACCTGGGATGTGGTCGAGGTGGAGAGTCCGGAACTGTTGCGTGGCTGTGATGCCGGCTTGTTCGAGCGACTGGACAAGGCCAGTTTTGGCGACCAGGCCCAGTTCGTACCGGGGACCTTGACCGAGTGTGGTGTGGCCACCTACGTCTGATCGATGGTCATGGCCTTCAACAAGGACAAGCTGGCCAAGACCCCGACTTCCTGGGCGGACTTCTGGAACGTAACCGACTTTCCGGGCAAGCGCGGCCTGCGCAAAGGCGCCAAGTACACCCTGGAAATCGCTCTGCTGGCCGATGGCGTCAAGCCTGACCAGCTCTACAAAGTTCTGGGCACCCCCGAGGGCGTGAACCGTGCCTTTGCCAAGCTCGACAAGATCAAGTCAAGCATCCAGTGGTGGGAGGCTGGAGCCCAACCGGCGCAGTGGTTGATCGCCGGTGACGTGGTGATGAGTGCCGCCTACAACGGTCGTATCGCCTCGGCGCAGAAAGAAGGCATGAACCTGAGCATCGTCTGGCCCCAGAGCCTGTACGACCCGGAATACTGGGCCGTGGTCAAAGGGTCGCCGAACAAGGCGCTGGCCGAGCGTTTCATCGCGTTTGCCAGCCAGCCGCAAGCCCAGAAGGTTTTCTCGGAAAACATCCCTTACGGCCCAGTCCACCGCCAGGCCCTGGCGCTGCTGCCGGAGCCAGTACGCCAGCAATTGCCGACGGCCGAAGCCAACCTGGCCAAGGCCCGGTCGGTAGATGCGGAGTTCTGGGTGGACCACGGCGAGGAGTTGGAAGAACACTTCAACGCTTGGGCGGCGCGCTAGCCGCGACGCACTCTCTGTAGCAGCGGCCGAGCCTGCGAGGCTGCGTTCGGCTGCGAAGCAGTCGTGAATCCGGCTGACGCGGTCTGCCTGACGCACCGTAAGTTCTGGTTTTACGACCGCTGCGCAGCCGAACGCAGCCTCGCCCCGGCTCGACAGCTGCTACGGATTAATCCATCAAGCCATCAAGAGCGCCCCACGGAACCTGTGACCGGTAGATTTCCCAGCAAGTTGAGCCCGGTACTCTTCACGAAAGCGTCATAGTCCATCGGTCTCTCGATACGGGTTTCAGCATTGGGCAGTACGTAAGCCCAGGCACGCTTGGACGATGCGTCGTAAACCAGTTTGAACAGGCGGGTCGGCACCCAGACCTTGTTGTCACCGACGGTGGCGTGGCCTGAGTCAAAGAGCGGGCCGGTGAAGACAAAGACATTGCCATCGGCTCGTTTGGCAAACTTTCTGACATCGGACTCGACCTTACTCCAGATCTTCCGGTTGTTGGTTGGGTCTTGCGGCACCATGTTCGACAGCGCAAAGGATTGGGCCATTGCATTGGGGTTCGGTGCATCGGCTGCCGGGGATTGATGGCCACGGTCCACGGCCGGATGTTGGCTACGGTAGTCGCTCAACTCTGCCCGCCCACTCTTGGGAATGCGTGGGTCCGGATAGAACTGGTTGGTACGCTCCTCCCCTTTGGCATCCTGCAGCTGGGCGGCATTAAGGCGTTCGACCACTACCAGCGGTGTCTTGCTGGTTTGCGAGTACAGCACCGCGAAGTTGTCGGAACACAGGGCCAAGGGTTTCATTGTGGCAGGCACAGTGGCCATGCTGATCGGTTTCGCGGCCGGGAACAGATCCGCGCAGCCGTCAAACGATGGCTGTTTCTGTTTGTTTGAATAGAGTTCCAGCGCCGCGCTCTGGCTGATCGAGCCCGAGTGGGAGGTTTGTTGCTGATGCTGGGTGGGCGGCTTGATGAAATCCAGCAGACTGCGGGCTTGTGCCCCGGTCGAGAGCAAAACAAGGGCCGACAGCCCAACTGCAATTTTGCGTAGGTGCATGCTTTAAATCTTCGAATTGGATTAAGGGATAAACGTACGGCGAGTCCCGATTCACGGAACCAGGTGAAGGCGGTTGCGGATTACATTGCGGTGAGCATGCTTTCACTGTCCTTGATCAAATTGCCGATGCGGATCCGGTCGGCGCCGGGCAGTACGACCGCTGACGGTCGCGCGGGGTTTATTGACCATCACAAGTCACATTAGTGCTGAGCGGCGTACACATTCTACTTGGCCATGCTCGTCGAATGGGCATACCTAAGCGGGCTGGTTAACTGGCGCGAAACGTTGTGCGTACTCCTTTGGACTCACGCCCATGCGTCGCACGAAGGCTTTTCTGAGCACGTCGACGCTGTGGTAGCCGCATCGGCGCGCAACCTCTTCCATCGAGCGCCTTCCCAGCTCTATTTGCCGACAGGCCGCTTCGACCCGGACGTCCTCGACGTACTTCGCAGGCGTTGTCTTGAATTCCCTCTGAAACATGCGAATCAAGGTCCTCACACTGGTGGCGAGCCTGTCTGCCAGTATCTCGACCGTCAGCTCAGAATGCAGATGCTCACTGATCCACACGCATAACTCATCGAGATTCGAACCTGTCTCATGCTGCGACTGGAGTGCGACGCTGAACTGTGCCTGACCGCCTGGACGTCGCAGAAACAGAACCAGATTTTTCGCGACCTCCAAAGCGACGTCGTCACCCAGGTCTTCGCTGACCAGTGCGAGCGCAAGATCGATTCCCGCCGATATGCCTGCCGAGGTGTACACGTTGCCGTCCTTGACCCAAATCGGGTTGGGGTCAACCTGCACACTGGGATAGCGATCGGCCAGGCTGCGTGCCATCCGCCAGTGGGTTGTTGCCTTTCGGCCATCCAGAAGCCCTGTTTCGGCCAGGGCAAAGGCCCCGACACAGATCGAACACACACGCCTGACATTTCGGGCTCGCGTGCGGATCCACTCGATGGCCGTCTGATCCAGATGATCCATGGCTTTCCAGCCCGACGTCACGATCAAGGTGTCGATGGGCTTGTTATCAAGACGCTCCTGTTCAAGCGTCTTGTGCGCCATAAGCGCGATGCCGGTGCTGCTTTCCAGGTGCTCATTGGCACCCGCACAAACGAGTTCGAGTGCGTAGGGAGCAGAGTCACCGCGGTGCAGATTGTTCGCATAGGCAAACACCTCCGCCGGGCCGATCACATCAAGCGAATCCACGGGCGGCAAACCCAAAATCACCACTCGTTTTTGCGCCACGCCAACAAAGGAAGGGTTTGATTTCGTCGTTTTTCTCACAGCGATCTCCCGCATTGACCTCGCACGCATATTGGCACAAATCATCTGTAAATAGTCAATTTTGCCAATTGCGACTATTTAGAATGAACTGCAAGCCAACTTAATCCCCCGGAAGCAAACATGAGTACCCCAGTCATCATCGGCGGCTTCAGCGCTCCAGACTCTGAACTCGCTCGCAAGGCCTCCTTCCTCGTCGAGCGAGTTCACACGACAGTGTTCCTGCACCATGTGCATCGCACCTGGTGGTTTGCCGAATTCCTAGGCCAGCAGCGAGGCCTGAAATACGACCGCGAGGCGGTCTATCTCGCCGCACTGCTGCACGACCTGGGGCTGACGTACGAATTTGCGGCCGACCAACGTTTTGAGGTCGACGGCGCCGACGCTGCCAGCCGCTTCCTGCTGGACAACGGTTACCCTGAATCGAAAGCCGAGCTGGTTTGGGACGCGATCGCCCTTCACTCCAGCGCCGGTATCGCCGACCGCAAACGGCCAGAGATCGCCCTGATCTACATGGGCGCCCATGTCGATGTGATGGGATTACGACTGGAGGAAATCACACCGTCGCTGGTCGACGATACGCTGGCCCTCTACCCCCGCATTGGCATGAAAGCCGCGTTTACCCAAGCGGTCGCTGAAGTGGCCAGGAAGAAACCTCACACCGCGATTGGCACTGGGCTCGCTGACGTCGGACGTCGTCACGTGCACGGGTTCGATTGCCCGAATGTGTGCGACCTGATTGATCACGCTCCTTTCGATAGCTGACGGCGGTGCGCTACTGCGCAACCTTCTGGAATTGGTAACGCCTGATACGTGATATCGGCGCGAGCAATGTGTGTTCCTTTACTTTGGAGTATTCACCATGCAGCAACGTAAATACCTCGTCACCGGCGCTACGGGAAAAACGGGCGTCTACACCATTCGCCACCTTCTCAACGGAGGTCATGCAGTTCGGGCTTTTGTGCATCAGGAGGACGAACGCAGCGCAGCGCTCCAGAGCGAGGGCGCCGAAATATTCGTTGGCGACCTCCTTGAACATGACGACATCATTCGTGCGATGGAGGGGGTCACAGGCGCCTACCTGTGCTATCCCGTGCGCCCCGGCTACATTCAGGCGACCGCCTATTTTGCCGATGCCGCCCGGCGAGCCGGCGTCGAGGTCGTGGTGGAAATGTCGCAGATTTCCGCTCGGGAAGATTCATTGAGCCACGCCGCGCGCGACCACTGGATCGCGGAGCGCGTACTCGACTGGTCTGGCGTGCCCACCGTCCATATCCGCCCGACGTTCTTTTCCGAGTGGCTGATCTTTCCGTGGGTGCTTGATCAGATCGTGAAGGAGAACAAGATCACGCTGCCATACGGCACCGGCCGACATGCCCCCATCGCCGCTGAAGACCAGGCGCGACTGATCGCCGCCGTTCTCACGCAGCCGTCTGGCCATATCGGGAAAACCTACCCGTTGTATGGTCCTGTCGAGTTGAACCATCAAGAGATCGCCGACGTAATCAGCGGCATCGTAGGCCGCACCATCACCTACAGCCCTTCGACCCTGGAAGAGTATCGCCAGCATCTGGAGACCTACGATTTGCCGGAGTTTGTGATCCAGCACTTCCTCGCAGTCGCGGTCGATTACCAGAATGGGATCTTTAGCGGTGAGGACGGGGTTATCAGCGAAATCACCGGACAAGCGCCTCAAACGGTGGGTGACTTCGTGCGCGCAAACCGGCAAGCGTTCGAGGGGTGATCACGATGGACGTATGCGCCTGGTCTTGTAGACAGGCGCGTATGCCGCTTTTCACTTAGCATCCAATAATCATCCATTCATTTTCAGGGAGTGTCTGATGAACCCGAAAATAGAGCTGTATGGCGCGCCTACTGGCAACAGTCTGAGGGCTGCAATAGCCTTGGAGGAAGCAGGTATCCCCTACACCGCACGAAGACTGAACTTGCAGGCAAATGAGCAACGCGACTTGTCGTACCTGGCGCTTAATCCGGCAGGAAAAGTCCCAACCCTGGTCGACCTTTCATCGACACCCCCGCTGGTCATTAGCCAATCGAACGCAATCATTCAGTTCGCTGATGCAAAAGCTCCGGGTCGGCTCGCACCAGCGCATCGTGGACCAAAACGCGACCGGGTGTTTGATCGTTATTTCTTTTTCGTAACGGACGTCATCGGGCCCAGTCATGCTGCATTTTCCCTGCGCCAGGCAGGATTTAATGATGCGGCCACAGTTATCGATCAACGCGTCATTGAACAACTCGTCTATGCAGAACGGTTTCTTACCGACGACTTTATGGCCGGAGATCAGTTCTCCATGGCGGACATCTCCGCTTTTACCATTGCGGCATCATTTCGTGATCGGCTGGATTGGGCAGTGCTTTCACGCTTATCACGCTGGTTCGACGCGATCGAAGCCAGGCCCGCCGTACAGCGAGGATTGAAAGTGTTCCAGAATCACTGAGCGCTACTGCGCAGACCTTATTGTGTGCGCTAAAGATGGGCATGGCAGCTCGCATCCTGCCCGAGGTCTGAGCCCCGGACATGCGAATATCGTATGTATCACAAGAATGGCAGCGTTCTATAAGGGCTCTGCTGTCTGGATAAGCGAGTTCAACACCAGTTTTATTTCAGAGGCCGGATCTTTATGCCCTTGCAGTATCAAACCTTCCGACAAAGCGGTGAAGGTCCTTGCAAGAGCGGCATTCGCCAAAGGAGGCTTCTTGCCTGCATGATTAAATATGATGGTAATCAACTTACCCAAGGCTTCACTATTTTCCTGATGCAGATCGTAGTAATGCGTTGAGAACTCTTCATCACGCAAGGCGATCAGTTGCAACTCAGCATCAAGAATCGCGCAACTGGTATTATTTTTAAGCGTGTCAATATAGGCATTCAATCCATGGGTCAGCTCTTCCGATGAATACCCTGAAGTCAGGGTGACACTCAATCGATCGATCTCAACTCCCTTGAATCTCTGAGTTAACTGCAGAAGCAAGTCCGACTTACTTGTAAAGTTTGAAAAGAAGGCCCCCTTCGAAAAACCGGCTTCCTCGGAAATAGCGTTAACACTGGTGGCGTGAAAACCTTTTCTCACCATAAGGTCAGTGGCGGTATCGAATAACTTATCCCTTGTTATTTGCTGACTTTCTTCTCGACCTAATCTCTTTTTAATCACGCCTTCGGCTCCTTTGGCCAAACAAATCTATTTGTAACTGGATGCAACGGATCTGCCACTCACTGCGCAAACCTGTTTTAACTATCATATCTTATACTAAGCCCTCTTAATCACTTTGCATTTAAACTTTTAAGGAGTGCCATGTAAATGCCATGTATTGGGCCCCGCACGTTCAGGCGCCTTGGTATCCAGCCTGACGCGCGCGCCCTGATGAATCGAGTCAACAAGGGTGTTTTTTGACTCCCCAGAAGGCAGGCGACGGACGGCAAAAATGTCTAGCGATGACCTCAATCCGCCCGATCCCGGTGAATGCCTGCTGTCGATAACGCTCTAAACCACAGGATTTTCGTGTTTCAGGTCGGGCTCAAGGACGTCGACCTTGTGGCGACTGTTAAATACCGCTTGATTTCCAGATACCGAATGGTTTTTACTTGCCGCCGTTGACGCCCCCCGCCTGATCAAAGCATCGAGCGCGGTGACATCAATCTCAATGCAGTAGCAGGTTACCCCACAGGAGCTGGATTTTAATGGAATATGCCTTTGTTACAGGCGCTACAGGCCTGCTCGGTAATAATGTGGTTCATGCGCTTTTAAAACGAAACATCAAAGTAAAAGCGCTGGTCCGCTCCGTCGAAAAAGCCAAGAAGCAGTTCGGCAATCTGCCTGTCGAATTTGTCGAAGGCGACATGCTCAATGTCGACGCCTTCAGCCATGCCTTGCAAGGCTGTGATGCCTTGTTTCATACAGCCGCCTATTTCCGCGATAGTTACAAAGGCGGAAAGCACTGGCAGAAACTGTATGACACTAACGTGACCGGAACCGAGCGCCTGTTGCAGGCCGCTTATGCCGCAGGCATTCGTCGTGCAGTCCATACCTCCTCCATTGCCGTCTTGAAGGGCGATAAAGATCAGGTGATCGATGAAACAATGTCTCGCAGTGAATCGGAGGCTGACGATTACTACCTGAGTAAAATATTGTCTGAACAGAAAGTTCAGGAATTCCTGGCGCGGCATCCGGACATGTTCGTTGCCATGGTATTGCCTGGCTGGATGTTTGGCCCTGGGGACATCGGCCCGACCTCATCAGGACAGTTCCTGCTCGACTTTGTCGGAAAAAAATTGCCCGGCGTACTGCCTGGAAGTTTTTCCGTTGTCGATGCCAGGGATGTAGCAGAGCATCAACTCGCGGCGATCACTCGCGGCCGATCCGGAGAACGCTACCTGGCAGCCGGCAATCACATGGACATGAAAAGCATTTTCCAGGCGCTCTCCAGTGTCAGCGGCGTAAAAGCGCCGGAGCGCAAAGTGCCACTGTTCATGCTGCGTATAATTGCCTTGATCTATGAAGGTTATTACCGAATCACGAAAAAGCCGGTGCTCATCAGTACTTCTACTGTCAAACTCATGGAGCAAGAGCAAGGGCGCACCCATTTCAGCCACAACAAAAGCCTGAAAGAATTGCAGTGCAAGTTCCGCCCCGTGACGGAAACATTGACCGACACCCTGGATTGGTATCGGAAAAATAACTACATTGATGCTTAATTGAAACAATTTATATATAGCCTGCCTCTGTAGTACTTTTTTGTCTGACCATAAATTCAAGGATTGAGAGAGGTTGGTAAATGAAAAGCCTTTCATCTAAAGAAGGTTTTCTGCATCGGTTCGTCGGTTTTTCAGAGTCGTTCCCTGAGCACATTGCCATCAGGAACCTGGACGCGGAAGAAGATACCGTCACTTACCGTGAGTTGCGTATAAAGGCTGAAGAGTGCAATGGCGCACTCTCAGCATTAAATGTATTGCCTGGCGACAAAGTAGCGCTCGTTCTACCCAATGGGGTGGAATTCATCGCTTACTATTTGGCGATCATCGGTCGCGGTGCGGTTCCGGTCATTCTCAACTACAAACTGACGCCATTCGAAATGAACAGCGTCATCAGCATCGCCAGACCGACGCTGGTAGTGACCACCGAAACCCTATTCGAGCAGCATAGCGAGACATTTCAGCCTGCCTACGGCGTTAAGCACTCCTTGGTGTTGAACGCCGCAAGCGAGCCGTCATCGCCCCTGCCCGACAACGCAACGGCAGACTCTCGGCTTCCCCGACAGACCGAGCCCTTGTTACTGCCCGAAGGCAATCCGATTGTCTCGGTACAGTTCACCTACCGGGGCATCGGTAAACCGCTGGCCGTTTCTCACCGCTACCTTGACCTGACGCAATCGAGTGATGGCTTGCATGAGCAGTTTCATCTTCAAGGTGTCGGTTCCGTTCATCTGGTGACGCTGCCGCTGTATGCCATCTTCGGCCTGTCGGTGATGATGGTTTTCCCCTTGAGTGTGGGCGCCACATTGTTAATGACTAACACCCTGCTCAACAGGGATCTGGCAGAAGTCTTGTCCCAGCATAAGGTCACCTTTGCCTGTCTGGTGCCCGACGTCATTCGCTACTTCAATACACGACTGGCCAAACGCAAGGGCGCACTGTTGCCGTTGCACCCTCACCTGATGATTTATTCGGGTGGCAGCCATTTACCCGCAGACGAAGCCGAGAAGCTGGGAAGGCTGCTGGGGTGCAATCCGGTGCTGCAAGGCTATGGATTGACCGAGAGCATGCCGGTGATTGTCCAGAGCTCGATTGGCAAGGTCCATCGCGGCGCCATGGGACAACCGATCAGAGGCGTAGAACTAAGGGTCGTCGATGCCGAAGGGCGGGATGTCGTACCTGGACGCATTGGCGAACTGCTGATTCGCGGCTCGATGGTGATTGACGGCTATAACGATGCAGAGGACGCCAATGCCCGGTTCTTCCGTGATGGCTGGCTACACACGGGTGATCTGGTCTGGCGGGACGACGACGGGCATGTGTTCTTCTATTGCCAACGCCTGCGAATCTCGAAGATCAAAGCGCAAATGGTCGACCTGACTGAAATCGAATCCATTGCCCTGAAGCACCCGGACGTGGTGCGCGCGAAAGCTTACATCGTCCCGGACAACAAGGAGGTCAACGTACTGCACCTGTGCGTTGAAGGGAGCGGCGACCTGACCCAGAGCGCTGTCTCTACCCTGCTCTCGCGCTACCTCTCGGGCTTCAAGTTGCCCAAAACCATCGAGATCATCTCTCTCAAGGAAGAGATTCATGCAAGCTAATGGCACACAACCGGTACTGGCCGTGTTTGACTTTGACGGCACATTGACCGACAGACATACGTTCTGGCGCTACATGCGTTATATCGTGGGAACCCGAACGTTCTGGCTCAGGATCATTCCCCTGCTGCCCAAAATGCTCAGTGTAATCGTTGGCATCACGCCATTGATGCAAGCCCGACTGGCATTCATTGCCTGTTATCTGGGCGGTCTGTCCGTTGAGCAAGAACGCGAGCATGCCAAGTATTTCATCAGCGAGCTGCTACCGCTCTGGCTCAGGCCCGAGGCCCTGCGCCGGCTGCAATGGCATCAGTCCATGGGGCATGTCACTGCGCTGGTCAGCAACTCGCCGGAAAACTACCTGATTCCCTGGGGTCAGGCAGCGGGGTTTGACTATGTCTGCGGCACCCGCCTGGCGACTGCGAAGAACAAACTGACCGGCGGAATATCAGGTACCAACTGTGTTGAGAGAGAGAAAGTCACACGGCTCAAGGGCTGTCTGAGCAACCTTGATGACTTTTACATTTATGCCTACGGGGATTCATCCGGTGACGATGCCCTGCTCGGCATTGCCAACTCTCCCTTCTACAGAAACTGGTACTAACCGATGAACACTCTGAGCACTTTGGCCCCCAAGCACTTCAGCCAACCCGGTAATACCCCGACAGTCATGATCGTAGGCGCCGGCCCGATTGGCCTGTCCCTGGCAATCATGCTGAAGAAGTGGGGCGTCTCTTTTCGCATCATTGAAAAGAATGCCGGTCCCTCGACCGCTACCAAAGCGATGGCCATCCATTCCAGAACCCTGGAAATTTTCCGAGATCTGGGAGTTGCCGATCAGGCCATCGGTGACGGATTCACTATCAACCAGTTTTCGGTGCAATCGAACGCCAAACGGGTGCTGAACTACAACTTCTCCTACCTGGACGCCACCTACCCCCTGCTCCTCAGCCTGCCACAACCGCAGACAGAGAAGATTCTGCTTGAGCGACTGAACAAGTTGGGAGCAGATGTTGAATGGAATACCGAGCTGGTCGATATAGAAAACCAGCCGGGCTCGGTGCAGATGACGCTTCAGCATGCGGACGGCAGCGCCGAGTCCTTTTCCAGCCGCTGGGTGGTCGCGTGCGACGGTGCTCGCAGCAACATCAGAAAACGTCTTGATATGACCTTCGAAGGATCGTCCTACGACCGCTTCTTCATGCTCGCCGATGCCGATATCGAGTGGTCTGGAAGCAAGGACGAAGGCGCTTTCTTCCTGGGTGCACAGGACGGTTATGTCGCGGTCGCGCCGATCAGCGCTCAATCCCGTTATCGACTTTTCATCGAGATGCCCTACAACCTGCCACCAGAAGGTGAGCGCCCTTCCTTGAGCCTGGAGAACTTTCAGCGGTTGTGCGAAGGACGCGGGCAAAAGATGACGTTGTCCAATATTTCATCGACCACCATCGCCTCTTTCCAACATCGCCGCGTGCAGTCGTTGCAGCAAGGCTCTGTGTTTCTGGTAGGCGACTCGGCTCATATCGGCAGCCCGATCGGTGGCCAATGGATGAACCTGGGGGTTTCCGAGGCCTATAACCTGGCGTGGAAAATGGCCTATGTCGATCAGGGCCTGGCTGATCCATCGTTGCTGGAAAGCTACAACGAAGAGCGCTACCCGGTGGCCCTGGAAGTCGAGAACACAGCACATCGACTGACCGGACTGATTACCGTCAAGCGTCGCGCCCTCGTTTGGCTGCGCGACAATGTTCTGCCACTGATAAGCAACCGGCGCAAGGTTCAGCGCAAACTGCCGTCGATGATTTCCGGTCATCAGTACCACTACGGCAAGAGTGATTACATCCAGGAATCGCTGACGAAAAAGCAGCGCATGAATTGGGATAAAAAAGGCAAGAAACCTGAATTCCAGACGTCGGTGCCTCGCGCCGGACAACTGGCTCCCGATGTCGAGTTGTGGCAACTGCAAGGTATGCCGCCAAAGCGCTTGATCGACTTGTTCCACGGAACGTTCACGCTGTTGATTTTCAGCGCAGCCGATCAGTTTTCCCCGTTGTTGCCGGGCTATTACTCGCTGGCCGAGTCGGTGGAGAAGGACTACCCGGGCATCAAGGCTTATTGTGTTATTGATGCCCTGAGCAGCGCCGAACTGCCTTCCTGGCACTCGACGTTGCTGGACCCCGATTGGCGTCTGCACAAGCGTTACCATGCCAAAGCGGGCACGTTGATGCTGATTCGTCCTGACGGCTACATCGCTTTCCAGGGAGCCGATGCAATAACGCTCTTCACTTATCTGAACGTAAGATCCGGGCTGCTCAAAGGAGCCAGAAAAACAACATCTTCCGAGATCGACGCAGTGGAACTCCAACTTTAAGTCGCTATATGGCTACTGCCAACCTGGTTCATTGATTCACACAAGGCCCACCCCTGGGCCAAGACTTGTTATTTCTTGTTTGTAGAAAACATATACCGACTTTGGTTAGGAGAACCTCATGCGCTTCCAACTCAACGATGTTGTGCAGGAATTCATCGTGTCCAATGGAAAAATAGCCAACAGCTATTTTTCTCTTTCAGAAAAAATCATTGATTCACTGTGCGAGTCCAATATCGCAAAAGAATCAATATTGATGCGTTTGCTGGAGCAGGCCGAATCCGTCACTGCGCACTACTTCAATGCTCACCAACAAGTCCTCGAGGGCGTTTATGCCAATGGGATTGAAGCCCCCGTCAATAAAAACCTTGCGGTGCTGGAGCCCGTACACTCGAACCCGGTAATACTGGAATCGACACCTGTAGTGGAACAAACGCCTGCACTCAACTACGGGCAATGGTTACGCGCCGAAATAAGTACGGTCACCGGATTCAAAAAGGAACAAATCGACTTCGATCAAAGTTTCGAAAGTCTGGGTATCGACTCTCTCGGCATGGTCGATATTTTCGAATCCCTGGCCCAGCACTTCCCGGAAAAGAAAGAGCTCACCTCGCAGCTCTTTGATGCCCCCACTCCTACCGCCTTGCTGGCGCGACTTGAAGCCGATCCGCAGGCACCTGCCGTGGATGTTGAAGCATGGGTACTGGAACAACTGGCGAATATCACCGGTTTTACGGTTGACCAGATCGACCAAAAACAAAGCTATGAAAGCCTGGGCCTGGACTCCCTCGTGCAGCTGGACTTCCTGGAGTCGGTCGTCGCATTGTGGCCGCAACTCAAGGCCAACAGCACTGAGCTGGCCAACGCCAAGTATCCGCAGGCAACAATCGCCCTGATTAAAGCCGCCCTGGCCGCCCCCGAGTCAACATCAACACCCGCTACCGAAGTGCAAGCACCTGCCACAACGGACGCCCAAGGGCAGGCAAGCAACCTGCTTTTCAACTCCCTGTCACCCCTGATCCCGGACGCGCCACAGTCGATCGACATTGAGACGCCCTTTGCACAGTTGGGGCTCAATGGTTTTGCCCGAGAAGCACTCTGCCAATCAATGGCGCAACAGTGTTCTGCCAGCGAGTTTGCCGGTGAAGCACTGATGTCGCGTCGTACGCCGCAGGATGCCTTGTCGCTTCTGGCACGACTGAGCTGAAGCACTGAGCCGCTGTAAAAAATGGCATGGAATCCGGGTGATCGGACAGATCACCCAGCATTTTGGCAATCAGGAGACAGGGTATGAATGACGCGGTAACAACAGAGGGCGACTTTTGCTTCAGCGCAATGGCCGGCGAGTTTCCCGGGGCACCGTCAACGGATGCGCTTTGGCACTTGCTGTCGGAAGGACAGATAGCGCCTATCAATTCGATGCTGACACGCTGGGAACTGGATAAGGCGTCAATCTATTCAGCAAAGACAGGTGAAAAGGATCGCGTTTACCTGGACAGTGCTTTTTGCCTGAAGGATGACGCTTCAATCCCTTCACGGCATGAAGGACGGCAGGTCGCCATCGGTAAGAAAGTACTGCAGACACTCCTCGCCCAGCTTGCCGGACAAGGCTCGACACTGATCAAGGAACGCACTGCATTGGTGGTCGCAACATCCTGGAGCGACGAGAGTTATTTCGTCACAGGCATGTCCGGAAAAACCGAAGCACCACAGGGCTACACGCCGGGTGAACAAGTGGCTGAACTGGCTGCGGCTTTTGCCTTCGGTGGCCCGGCGTTGTCCGTCGACACTGCCTGTAGTTCGTTTCCCTATGCAATCGACATGGCTCAGGCTCTGGTCAACAGCGGACAGGCGGATAACGCGATTGTCATGGCACTGAACACCGTGCTGCCACCGGCGCTGTTTCTGGGCTTCTCGCAGTTGACCGCCTTTTCCGCCCGGGCCCAAATGCAGGCATTCGGTCAGGACGCTGACGGTATTGTGCCGGGCGAATGTGCAGTCGCCTTTTTGGTCGAACCGCTATCGCAGGCCCTGATTGCGCAGCGCCGCCCCCTGGGTGTTTTACGGGCATTGGGAATGTCCGCCGATGGCGCCGAAGGTTCGGTGTTTGCGCCTGGCAAACAGGCCCAGTACACGGCTTACCAGCGTGCCTATATCGGTCTGGATCCCAATGACGTGGACTACATCGAAACCCATGGCACCGGTACTCCGCTGGGTGATGCGACAGAGCTGGACTCGCTGAACAGCTTCTTCGCCCCCCATTGCACAGACGGCAAAAAAATCACCATCGGTTCGATCAAGTCCGTCATTGGCCACCCACTGGCCGCCGCTGGAGGCGCTTCGCTCGCCAAAGCGCTGATGATCTTGCGTCACAAAGGGATTCCACCTCAGCCCGACTACCGAACCAGCGCAAAAGTCGACGAGACCAGCCTGCGACTGGCCACAAAGCAGATACAGCCCCTCGCGGACCGGCAGTCGGCGATCCGTATAGGCATCTCGAGTTTTGGCTTTGGCGGCGCCAATGCGCATCTGGTGGTGGATGAATATATTCCCGATAACCGCCCTGCCGTCCCTCTAAGCGCCCCCGGCGTGTTGATGCTGGACCTCGCGATTGTCGAGGCTGAAGCAGCGATCGGCAGTCACGGTTCATTGCAGTCATTCAAGCAACAGCTCGATCGGCCGACAGCGCCATCGGTCAGTTTCCCTTATGGGCGTTTCGTTGATTACACCCCTGCCCCAGGTCAGCCGTTACTGGGCCAATTCCTGGCGCAGGATCGCGTCATTGATATCGACGGTTTCGGCATGGGCCCCAAACCTCTGGCCCATGTCGATCCGTTCAAGTTGTTGATCACCGATCGCGTCAATCATTTGCTGCGACGCCTGCCGGGTGTGGCCGGCTCACCCGGCACGGCGATGGTCATGTGCTGCAACATGGGTGGGGAACGCTTCAGCAATGCGTACAGCAGCGCTCACAGCTTCTACTCCCAGGTTCAAGGCACGCCACCGGGCGTGGAAGTAGCGGACGTGGCAACCATGTTGCCGAACATGTTGTCCGGCTACCCGACGCAGATTTTTGACTTCAAGGGTTTCCATCAAACACTGGTCGGCACCCCGGGTCTGTTCTGGCAAACCTTGCTGGCGTCGCAGCAATGGTTCAAGAACGGCATAACCACGCTGTTGCTCGGTGCAGGGCGCTTTATCAGCGGTGAAATCGAGATCGAACGCGCCCGGCATTCAGCGACGGTGCAAGGTGAAGGACTGGGGCTGATTGCGCTACGTCCTTATCAACCAGAGGCCAGCGACAAACCTTTACTGGTGATCCGCGCGGCGGTCCTCGCCCATGCCGCGAACTCGCTGGATGAGGCTTGCCAACTGCTGGGCAAAAAGCGCAGTCAATACCAGAGCATTGAAGTCTGCGAGCTGCAACCTGATGCGACTCATGCCAGCGGATCCCTGCAAGAAATGACTGGCTTCCTGGCTGAAGCCAGTGGCATCGAAACCCTGTTGGCGGTGATGTTGAGTGCATCGGCTCACACGGTGATCGAGGTTCGCGAAGCCAGCAAGGCAGTGATGTGGTTGTTTACTGAAAAGCTTCGGGAATGGAGCACGGTGGCCGAACCCGCTCCTGCCATCAAGCATCCCTTTACCCTGCGTTTTGCTCACTCGGCCCACCATGAACTGCAGCCGGTGATCCCGCCTGCCCGTCCTGTCAGCCTTGTCCGCGAACCACAAAACGACGGCGTCGATGTGTTGCAGCTCAGCGACATGCTGACCAACACCCTGCTCTCAGGGCTGCGTGTCCGGGTTCGCGCCATGGAGAGTCTTTTCGCCCTGCACCGTGGCACTGAAGCCCAGCGCCCGGCGCACTGGCAACGTCGCCCGGAAAACGTCGTAATCACCAACGTCCAGCGCGGCCCCCAGTCACTGCGTGCCCAGCTCGCGGTGAATGAAGCGCACCCTTATTTCTTCGATCACCCTCTTGATCACATCCCCGGCATTTTATTGCTTGAGGGCGTGTTGCAATTGATTGAACTTGCCATGCCGCCACTGAGTGGACGGGTCGCCTATGTCAAAACCCTGAATATCAAGTTCCAGCAATACGTACAAAAGGAGGGTGTGATCGATCTGCATCTGGAACAGGGTAAAGACCCGCAGGTGTTCAATGCCAAGGTCATGCAAGCCGGAAAGCTGATGTGCACCTGCGTCCTTGGGATGGCCTACAGCTCGGCGTTCGAGAAATCGCCCGCCGGCGAGTTCACGGCCACTCGCTGCCGCGACAAAGCCTTGCTGCACAAGGCCAGGGAAGAAAACGTCATCGTCAGTGACATGAGCGGCATCGCTCAGGGTTTGAGCGTGGACACGCTCAAACTGCCGGATGAGCACTTCTTCCAGGAGGGCGACCCCGAGCACTATTCGATGGTGTATTTCCTCGAAGTTGCCCGCCAGTGCTACATGCAGATTGCCCACAGCCATCTGCGGATTCCACTCAACACTCCGATGAACCTGCTGGCCTTGAGTTTCACCCTGGATCGGCCAATCCCCAGGAACAGTCCGCTGTCATTGGCACCGCAAGCGGGTTTTGACGCACAGCAGCCGTTCAAAACCAACCGCATCTATATCGACCTGTTCAACCGGGGCGAAAAAATCGGTCAAGCCAGCATTACAGCTCAAGTGCTGAGTCAATCCGCACCCGCTGCCTGAGGCACTCAATTGATCCCACTCTCCCGCATGACCGTGCCCCCAACAATCAAGGTGTCGCCGTGAACGATGTCAAAGTGCAAGTCATAGTCAAATCGCCGCGTGCTGAAATCTGGAATATCTGGAGCAATTTTTCAGAAGCGCCGCTATGGGATACCGACGTTCGCCAGTGTGAACTCAATGGCCCGTTTCAACCTGGAACGCGAGGCAAATGCGTCCTCAAAAATGGCCTGAACATGCCGCTGAAACTGGAAGCAGTGAAGCTGCATGAAAGCTATCGGAACACGGCAAGACTGCTTTGGATCGACCTTGAGTTCGATCACCAGATGCGCAGGCTTTCCCCGAATGAAACCCAGGTCATCCATAGCGCGAAGATCTCTGGCCCCTTGAGTTTTTTATACCGCGGGCTGCTACGCAAAATGCTCACCGCGGCAATGACCACCGCACTGCGCAACCTGTGCACGTTGGCTGAACAACGAGCGAATGCCATCAGTACCCCAGGGCTCGAAAAGCCTGGAAAGCATTTGCACCGTGTATGAAATATCCCGGGAGGGAGCGTGTTGAACGCTCGCTCCCGAACACCCCCCGCTTACTTATCGATAACGGCACACTTCGGACCGAGCATGAACCTATTTAAAAAACCTCAGTATCTCGTGATGGGCGTCATTGGCATGGGCCTTATTGCCCCTGAGTCCAGTTCCGCCGACACGCTCGGCCCCTATGTCAGTGTCATGGGTGGTCTGAACTGGGTGGCTGCGCAGGACCTTAACCAGAACAACCTCGACTTTGTCGAGATGGAATTCAACCAACCGTTACACTCCGGCTACGCCACCGGACTGGCACTGGGCTGGCGATTCCCCATCGGGCTCAGACCTGAAGTGGAACTCAGCTACCGCAAAAACACCCTGACCCAATTCAATAACCGGGTCTATGAAGGCGGCGGGAGCATCGACGGTAAAGGCGAAGAGGAAGCCACCAGCGTCATGGCCAACCTCTGGTATGACGTCTTGAACCTGCCAGCACCTTTCAGTCGGTTCACCCCTTACATCGGCGGCGGCCTGGGTTACACCACGCTGTCGGTCAGTGGCCTGGAAGCCGGCGGCGTCCAGTTCGGCGGCACTCATCGCGACACCGTATCGGCCTATCAACTCGGCGCCGGTATAGGTTACGAACTCACCGAACAATGGTCCATGTCCCTGGATTATCGATACCTCAAGACTCGCGATGCTCACTTCGGTGACATTCAGGGCCTGCCCCAAGGCGATGTGCGTACTGACTACAGCGCCCAGTCATTAATGCTCGGCCTGCATTATTGGTTCTAAGGGGTTAAACAGATCGGCGCCTTGCAAGGCGTCGCTACGGCAAGCCGGTGAAACGCTTCGGCGCAGAGGCTCACCGGCTGATTAACTGACTGACGACCACCCGTTCAAAAATCGATCAAGGCACAAATGAGTTCCTCACTTGATGCCTTGATTCGATACTTGACCCTCTGCCTAACTGCACTTCACAAGCGCAGGAATCACATCGCCGTAGCCGCTTTTTCAATCAGCCGGGCTACCGGTTCCGGGTTTGAAACCATCACGACATGGGAAGCCCCTTTAACGACTTTCACCACCTTGGCCTCGGCTCGCTTGGCCATGAATTCCATGGCCTGCGGTGGAATGTTCTTGTCCTTGTCGCCATAGATGTACCAGGACGGAATGTGCTTCCAGGCAGGAGAACCTGACTGCTCGTTCAGCGCCGCTTCGGTGACCGGGCGCTGAGTCGCCGCCATCAATGCCGCCTGCGCGGCGGGGACGTCAGCGGCGAACTGATCGTGAAACTTGTCCTGCTGGATGTACAAATCCTTGCCACCATCAGCCAGTGCGACAGGCGCTGCGAGGGCTGGGCCGAGGGTACTCCCCGGGAATTTGCCGGCTAGCCCGGCGACCGTTTCGCCCGCCTCGGGCGCGAAGGCGGCGACATAAACGAGTGCCTTTACATTGGCATGGTCGTTGGCCGCTTCGCTGATGACGTTGCCACCGTAGGAGTGGCCGACCAGCACAACAGGCGACTTGATGCCATCGAGCAACGCAGAAACAGCAGCACCATCGCTCTTCACACTGCGCAATGGATTGGCGGCGGCCACAACAGGGTATCCATCTTTTTCGAGGATCTTCACCACGCCATTCCAACTCGAAGCATCGGCAAAGGCGCCGTGCACCAGAACGACAGTAGGCTTTTCAGTTTGCGCCGACGCGTTGGCGCCGATGATCAGGCTAACGGTGCAGGCCAGAGCGGCCATTACTTTTTTCATTGGAAACTCCTTGGGTGGTTGAACTATTGAGCGAATCGCGAGAAGGCGAAGTCGTGGTTCTGTACTCCTGCACAACTTTGTATCAACTGCCTTGATCGCAATCTTGAGCAACTGTGCTGTCTTGGGCGTTGGCCGCTACCGCGCCAAGGCTGAGCACGGCAAACATTGAAGTGATGCTGAGGTTCTTCCAGTTCATGTCGATATCTCCAGACGTTGAGTGATCCTGTGAGACGCCTTGTGCTGTCTCGATGGAGTTCATTTGACGCCGATCAGGTATCCCGGATGTGTCACCAACCGCCCATAAAAGAAACACTCCGTATCGGCATGCGGTCTGGATACACCGAGATACATTTGTGCTAGCAGTGGTGAAACTTGGTAACCATTAAAAAGAGACCGATGTTGCTCTTTTCAATTTTCACAAGCTTCAACGAAAGCCAATAGAACAATAACTTTAGCGAAAAACGCGACTCACACTCCGCCCCATTGAAATCGAAGAGATTTCTTTTATCCCTAAAACAAGAATATTCGGAAATTATTTCTTCCGATAAATGCACTTATTACCTGTTACCGCACCACACCTCATTGGACAGTTATTATTTTTGCGCACTTTAACATTCACACTTCATACAAACATCACAACACACAAATAACACTTGGACAAACACCAACATGACTCGCTGACTTTTTATAACAATCATTGACACACCTACATGGAAACCCTAAATTAATGGCACTCTGCCAACACCTAGACGACGCATCAACTTTGTTAAGTTAATGGAATGCTGAGTTTCTAAGTTATTTCATTCCTGGTACAACGCATGAAATATGTAGATGACATTACGAAACTCTTTACACGTTTTGGCGCCAATGCAGAGACTTACCAGGAAATACAACCGAACTATAAAGATTTCAAAGACGACCCGGTTATACCTGCGGTGGCTGAGCCAGAACCGCCGGTCGAGCCGGTGAAAAACACTGTCCTCTCGCCACCATCGCCCAAATCCCCTCCCCTGACCGAACCACCTGCGAGTTCCGCTACGGGTGACCGTCAGCGTTTGAGCGACCTCTTGCGTGAACTCAACCAGGTTCGCCGAGACGGTCTGCCAGAAACGATTCGCAAGCGGACCAAGGCGAAGGTCATTGCCATCGTTTCAGCGAATGGTGGGGTGGGTAAAAGCACCGTCGCCGCTGGCCTCGCGAAAACACTGCGGCACCCTGGCGGGCGAGTCATCGCGATTGATCTGGACCCTCAGAACGCGCTGTCCAGCCACTTGGGTATCACCAGGCCGGCTCCCGGGCTGATCCAGCTCAAAGAACAGGACGCCGACTGGAGCGCTCATCGCCTGCCGGGCTTTAGCGACAGTGAGTGCCTGCCCTTCGGCACTGGCGAGCTGAACGAACGCCGATTGCTCAGGCAGATGCTGCTTGAAGATGCTGACTGGTTGAATCAGCACCTGGCGTCAATGAACCTCAGCGAAAACGATATCGTGATCCTGGATACGCCTTCGGGCGCGACCGTCTATTCGCAACAGGCACTCGACGCCGCCGATCTGGTGCTGGTGATGACGGTGGCCGACGCGGCCTCCTACCTGGCACTGGACACCATGACCCAGTGGCTGGAAACCAGCCCGCGACGCGCACAGCGGCAGCGGTATGTGCTCAACCAACGGGATGACTCTCGTGCGTTCAGCAGGGACATGGGCGTGCTGTTTCAGCGACGGCTCGGCGCTAACCTGATCGGGACGATTCGCCTCGATCACCAGTTCAACGAGTCGCTGGCCTATGGTCGGGACCTGTTGCAGTACGCACCTGAGAGCATTGGCTGTCAGGACATTCTGTCGCTATCAGGCGCGGTCCATGCCCTGCTTTTCGCGGATGCTTCCAGCCAGCAGGGCACGCTATGACCGTCCAGCTGAATCAGCTACCTGCAAAGACCTGGTGGTTGCAGAAGCTGCTGGATAGCTTCCAGGATCGCTTCAGTCAATGGCCCCTGCGTTGGCGCCTGGGCCTGAAAATTTCAGGCGGGCTGATTGCAGCATTGTTGGTGCTGGGTATCCTCACTGCACCGCAGAATCTGTATTCCCAAGCCGTGTTTGCCTCCGTCTGTTTTGCCGCCAGCCTGATCATCCGCAAGCAAACCGGGCGTCTGGCGATCCTGACCCTGATTACCCTCTCGCTGATCGCTTCGTTGCGTTACATGTACTGGCGCCTGTCCGACACCCTGGACTTCGACAACTGGCAGGATGCCGTATTTGGCTACGGGCTGGTGCTGGCAGAACTGTATGCCTTGCTCGTCCTGGTCTTCGGCTATGTACAGACCGCCTGGCCGTTGCAACGTAAGCCGCAGTTTCTGCAACAGCCACCCGCTGAATGGCCGACGGTGGATGTGTTCATTCCCACCTATAACGAAGCATTGGGTATCGTCAAACTGGTGGTACTCGCGGCTCAGGCCATTGACTGGCCCGAGGGCAAACTGCGGGTGCACGTGCTCGATGACGGACGCCGGGAGGAATTCAAGGCTTTCTGTCAGAAGATTGGTGTCAACTACATCACCCGCGACAACAATCAACATGCCAAGGCCGGCAATCTCAACGAGGCACTCAAAGTCACCGATGGCGAGTTCATTGCCGTATTCGACGCCGACCACGTGCCCACCCGCTCCTTCCTGCAAATCACCATGGGCTGGTTTTTAAGGGACCCGAACCTGGCGTTGCTGCAAACGCCGCACTTTTTCTACTCACCCGATCCGTTCGAAAAAAACCTCGATACCTTTCGCTCGGTACCCAATGAAGGTGAGCTGTTCTACGGCCTGGTGCAGGACGGCAACGACCTGTGGAACGCGGCATTTTTCTGTGGGTCCTGCGCGGTCATCCGGCGGACTCACTTGCTGGAAGTCGGCGGCATCGCCACCGAGACCGTGACCGAAGATGCACACACGGCACTCAAGCTCAATCGCCGTGGTTTCAACACCGCTTACCTCGCCATTCCACAAGCGGCGGGACTGGCCACCGAAAGCCTTTCCCGACACATCAGCCAGCGCATACGCTGGGCGCGGGGCATGGTGCAGATTTTTCGGACCGACAATCCCTTGTTTGGCAAAGGACTGAACCTGGGGCAGCGCATCTGCTACCTCAACGCCATGATGCACTTTTTCTACAGCCTGCCCCGCCTGGTGTTCTTGACTGCACCATTGGCCTACCTGTTTTTCGACGCGCAGATTTTCCATGCCTCGGCGTTGATGGTCACGGTTCATGTACTGCCGCATATTTTCCATTCCAGCCTGACCAACTCCAGCATCCAGGGGCGCTTCCGCCATTCCTTCTGGAACGAAGTGTATGAGTCGGTGTTGGCCTGGCACATCATGCGCCCGGTACTCCTGGCCCTGATCAGCCCTTCGCTGGGCAAATTCAACGTAACCGACAAGGGCGGCACCGTCGAAAAGGACTATTTCAACTGGAAGCTCGCGCGGCCTTACATCGTCCTGCTGACCTTGAACATGATCGGTCTGGCGATCGGCATGGTGAAACTGGTCGGGAGTGATTCGGCCGAAGTCACTACCCTGCTGATCAACCTGGTCTGGACCGTGTACAACATCATCATCGTCAGCACCGCCGTGGCGGTGGCCACTGAGTCCTCTCAGGTGCGCAACGAGCCCAGGGTGCCCGCGGATCTGCCCGTGCGCGTCTATCGCGAAGACGGCACATCGTTCGATTGCATAACCCGGGATTTCTCACAAAACGGCGTGGGCCTGGCACTGCCACCGCAAATTCAGCTCAACGCCAAAGAGAAGCTGCGGCTGTGCATTCTGCGCACACCTCCCTCAAGCCTCTTTCCCGCAACAACGATCTTCAGCAACGACAACGTGGCAGGCGTGAAATTCGAGGGTTTGACCCTGCGCCAGCAAAGTGAACTGGTGCGACTGACCTTTTCACGGGCCGACACCTGGGCCAACACGTGGGGCAACGGCCGCCTCGACGCACCAATGTCAGCGTTGCGCGAGGTCAGCAGCATTGGCTTGCGCGCCATCCTGCGCTTGTTCGTTGCCACCCTAAAGGACAGCCAGGCGCTGCTGCGCAAACGCCCGGCCACTCCATCACCCATCGACCCCACCGCGGACACGCAACGATCTTGAAGCCTTCCACTCGCCGGACCTTTCCTCCTCGTCGCTCACTCATGCTGCTCGCCTGCTCACTAGTGGGCTGGAGCGACTGGGCGTTGAGTGCTACCACCCCAATCAGCGCCACAGAGCCGGCGGTGATGCCGGTCGCATCGTTGTCCGGGACCGATGCCCCGAGCAATAGCTATACCCGCACCCTCAAGGAGCTGGGCAAAAGCTATTCGATGAACCTTAAAGGCGTGGAGGCTACCGACAGTGTGAATTTCAATGTGCGTGCCGATGAAGTCGTCACGGCTGCGCAGGTCACACTGCAGTACAGCTATTCACCGGCGCTGCTGGCCGATCTTTCGCAAATCAACGTGCTGATCAACGATCAAGTGGCCGCCAGCCTGCCCCTCCCGAAGGAAGAGGCCGGTAAATTGCAGACCCGGACCGTGCAGATTCCGCCGCAGACCATCACCGAATTCAACCGGCTCAGCCTGCAGTTCATCGGTCACTACACGATGCAATGTGAAGACCCTCTGCACTCCAGCCTGTGGGCCAAGATTGGCAACGAGAGCCAGCTGAGCCTCCAGGTGTCCTCGATTAAGCAGCCCAACGACCTGTCCGCTCTGCCTCTGCCCTTGTTCGATCGTCGAGATGCTTCGCCCCTGAAGCTGCCCTTCGTGTTCACTGCGCGTCCGGGTGGCCCTGAGCTTGAGGCCGCCGGTATCCTGTCGTCCTGGTTTGGCGCCCTGGCCAGCTACCGCGGCGCAACCTTCCCCGCCAGCCTCACCAGCCTGCCGGCCAAAGGCAACGCCGTGGTGTTTGTCAGCGGCAACGAATCAACGGCCTTGAGTGGCTTACCGATCAAAGAAGCCACGGGGCCGACATTGACACTCGTGAGCAACCCGAATGATGCTCAGGGCAAACTGTTGATCGTCTCCGGGCGCGATGGCGCCGACCTCAAGGTCGCCGCGACAGCACTGGCCCTCGGTGGCTCGGCTTTTTCCGGGCACAGCGTGGTGATCGACCGGATCGACTCGCTCAAGCCACGCCGACCGTACGACGCGCCTAACTGGCTGCCCTCCGACCGCCCGGTTCGCCTGGGTGAACTGGCGAACCCCGCAGAACTCAATGTGTCAGGTTACAACCCGGGACAAATGACGGTTGCGCTGCGCTTGCCACCCGACCTGTTTAACTGGCGTGAGCCCGGCGCACAACTTGACCTGAAATACCGCTATACGCCGCAGCCGGTCTCGACCAATTCCTCGTTGCTGGTCAACTTCAACGATACCTTCATCAAGTCGATCGATCTGCCTTCGATCGAGAAACTCGGCAACAGCGACAGCCTGCTGGCGATGCTCAAAACCGACGACAGCCTGGCCCGCACGTCGCGCATGCTATTGCCGCTCAATTCCGTAGCGCTGCAATCACGCCTGCAATTTCGCTTTATGTATGACTACATCAAACAGGGCGACTGCCGCGACATCATCATCGACAACATGCGCGGTGTGATCGACCCGGACTCGACCCTGGACCTCAGCCAATACGAACACTTCATGGCCATGCCCAACCTCGGGGTGTTCAAGGACAGCGGCTTCCCGTTCACCCGCATGGCCGACCTTTCTGAAACATCGGTGATCCTGCCCAATGAGCCAGGCCCGGCCGATCTGAGCGCCTATCTGACCGTGCTGGGCCGCTTCGGCGACTCCACCGGTTATCCGGCCACCGGCGTAAAGGTGGTCCACGCCGACCAGGTGGCCGAGCAACGCGACCGGGATTTGCTGGTGCTCGCCTCGGGTAACAATCAACCGCTGCTGGAGCAATGGCAAAGCCTGCTGCCGGCCAACGACGAAGCTGCTGCGCAGTACTTTGAACTGTCTGACCTGCCCTTGCGTCTGCGCAACTGGATCAGCCCGGATACGAAAACCAATCTGCGTGAAGCACGCAACAGCTTCAGGTTCAGTGCTGACGACGGCAGTGCTTATCTGACTGGATTCGAATCGCCGCTCAAGAGTGGGCGCAGCGTGGTGTTTATCGCCAGCGCAAGGCCCAACGGCTTGGCCGACGTGACCAACGCCCTGCTCAGCAGCGAAGAAAACGCCCACGAGTTGCAAGGCAGTCTGGTGGTGGTCAAGGGCAAGCATGTCAAATCGCTGGTCGCCGAACAGGATTACTACGTCGGGAGCCTGGGGCCATTGCGCTATCTGCAGTGGTACCTCTCGCAAAACGTATTGGCGCTCATGCTGTTCACGCTCCTCGGGGTCCTGTTGTTTGCTTCGATGACCTACCTGGCCCTGCGCCTACGGGCCAAACGTCGTCTTGGTCAATAAGCCGCGCATGCCTGTGTCGTCCATGAGCAGCCCGAGAGTTTCACTTCGCCAATGCCTGCGCGATAACGCGCGCAGGTTGAGCGTTGTGCTTGCGCTCGCCCTGCCGGTGCCTGCGATAGCCGCTACAACTCCCTGTGAGTTGCCGGCCTGGCCACTGTGGCAAACCTATGCAACGCGCTTCGTCCAGGCCGACGGCCGGGTTCTGGAATCGAGCCTGGAGAACAATCACAGCACTTCTGAAGGGCAATCCTACGGCATGCTCTTCGCACTGATCGGCAACGATCAGCCACGCTTTGACAAACTCTGGCGCTGGACATCAGCCAACCTCGCAGGCTCCGCCACCGCCACACGGCTGCCAGGCTGGTTATGGGGGCAAGGCACGGACGGTCAGTGGCGCCTGCAGGACGCCAATTCGGCTGCCGACGCCGACCTGTGGATCGCCTACGCCCTGCTCGAAGCCGCACGCCTGTGGCATCGGCCGGACTATCGCCAGGATGCCCTGCACCTGATGGCGACGATTGAAGCGCAATTGGTCGTCACGCTGCCCGGGCTGGGTCCGATGGTATTGCCTGGACCACAGGGCTTCGTCCTGCCGGATGCTCTCTGGCGCCTGAACCCCAGTTACCTGCCACTGCCACTGTTACGGCGGCTGGCCAAGGAAGCTCCCAACGGGCCCTGGCAAGCGATTGCCAACAACACCGCGACGATGATTGCCCAGTCAAGCCACCACGGTTTCGTCGCTGACTGGGTCGGTTATCAAGGCACTTCAGCGCAATCGGGTGTCTTCGTCAGCGACCCGATCAACGGCGACACGGGCAGCTACGATGCCATTCGCGCGTACCTCTGGCTGGGCATGAGTGACACCTCCGACCCGCTGGCAGCGCTCCTGCTCAAACGGCTGGACGGCATGGCCCGCAGCACTGTCGCGACAGGCTCCCCCCCGGAAACAGTCCGGATTCTCCACGGCAGCGTTCAGGGTCAGAGCCCGTTCGGATTCTGGGCTGCACTGATTCCCTACCTTGAGGCCAAGGGGCATCCCCGGTTGGCCGATCAACAACGCCAGCGCGTGGAGCTCGCCTTGCAAGAGGCGCTGGCCAGGCCTGATGCCGACGCCAGTCCGCCGCGTTACTACAACTTCATGCTTAGCCTGTTCGCGCTCGGCTGGGCAGATAAACATTACCGATTCCGGGAAGACGGAACGCTGAAACTCTCCTGGGAGACCGCATGCACGCGCACCACCGCACGCTAGCCATCGCCGTCATGAGCGCATGGACGGCTGCTGCACACGCTCAAAGTCCGACGCCACAGACGTTACTCGTCGAGCAAGGGCATTACTGGCAGTCGCACAACAACCCTCAACGCGCTACGGAAGTCTGGCAGAAAGTCCTGCTGCTGGACCCGGTCCAGGTTGACGCACTCTATGGCCTGGGCTTGATCGGCGTGCAACAGGGCAAGCCACAACAAGCGCAGCAATACCTCGCCCGCTTGCAAGCCATCCAGCCAACGCCTCGGCAGGCTCTGCAATTGGCGCAGGACATCGGCGTGGCCCAACCGCAGAACCAGCAGCGCCTGGAAGAGGCTCGGCGCCTCGTCGATGCCGGTGAGCGTGACAAGGCGACCGCCGTGTTTCGCTCGCTGTTCGATGGCCGCCCACCTCAAGGTACGATCGGCCGCGAGTATTACAACAACCTTGCCTTCAATCAGGCTGACTGGACTGAAGCACGCAGCGGATTCCAGCGCCTGCAACGCGAGATGCCCAACGACTCGATCGTCGCGCTGTTTTACGCCAAGCATCTGGTCCGCCGTGAAGACAGCCGTGCCGAGGGCATTCGTGCCCTCGCCGCGCTGACCCAGCGTACCGACATCGCCGGTGATGCCGACGAAAGCTGGCGCCTGGCACTGACCTGGATCGGTCCGCCCAATCCGGCACAAGTACCGTTGTTCGAGGCGTACCTCAAGACGCATCCGGATGACGTGGAAATCCGCGCGCAGATGAACAAGGGCAAGCAACAGCCGGCAACGACGGCCAGCAAGGAATGGCAACCGCCCGCCGAAGTCGCGCGCGGCCTGAAGGCGCTCAAAGCAGGCGATCAGGCCACCGCCGAACAGGCGTTTCAAGCACGCTTGAAAACCCAGCCCGATGACGCTGACGCGCTGGGCGGCCTTGGAGTTATTCGCCAGCAGCAACAGCGACTGGCCGAAGCGGAAAAGCTCCTGGGTCAGGCCACGCGACAACACAACGGCAGCCACTGGCAAGTGGCGCTGAACGAAGTGCGCTACTGGTCTGCGTTGCAGCAGGCCCGCGATGCCCAGGCCAAAGGCCAGACAGCCCAGGCACAGGCCTTGGTGAACCAGGCGCTGCGGCAGAATCCAAACGGGGCGGATGCTCTCCTCGCCCTGGCGGATATTCAGGCCAGCGCGGGCCAGTTCGATGACGCTCAGCGCAACTATCGGCAAGTTTTGAATCTGCGCCGCGACGACCCTCGAGCACAGGAAGGGTTGGTCAATGTGCTGCTCAAGAGCGGCAAGAACGATGAAGCCCTGCAACTGATCAACAGCCTGCCAGCCACCGGACAGGCAAAGACCGGCCAGTCCGCACGCCTGCAAGCCTTGCGCGCGACGCAACTGGCCGCCCTCGCCGAACAACGCAACGACCTGCCCGCTGCGCGCAACGCCTTGCAAGACGCGCTGCGCTACGAACCGGACAACATCTGGACACGTTTCGCCCTGGCCCGCCTGAACCTGGCAATGGGCGAACCGCAAAAGGCTCGGGACCTGATCAACACCATGCTCCAGGCCCACCCCGACAATGCCGATGCGCTTTACGTCAGCGCCTTGCTGTCGGTCCAGATGGGTGAGTGGAAAGCCGCCCAGGCAACCTTGGGACGCTTGCGCCCCGACCAGCGCACCCCGGACATGGAAGCACTGGCCGCTGATGTCAACCTCAACCTGCAACTCAGCCAGGCGATCGGGTTGGGCAAGCGCGGACAGCGTCAGGAAGCCCTGACCTTGCTCGATCGTATTCAGCCGATGGCCAACAACAGCCCAGATCGCACGGCGAGCCTGGCCTCGGCCTATGTCGAGATCGGCGAGCCGACCCGAGCGCTGGCCCTCATGCGCGGCCAGTTGCAACACACCGCTGCGCCCTCGGCGGACTTCATCCTGCAATACGCGGCGGTCCTGCTTGAGTCCGGAGAAGACGCGCAGGTCAACGAGATTCTGCGCGACCTTCAGAACAAGCCCTTGAACGCACCGACTCGCAAGCGTTTCGACGACCTGCTCCATCTCTATCGCATCCGCCAGGCTGACCATCTACGCGAACAAGGCAATCTGGCCAGCGCTTATGACACGCTGGCGCCCGCACTGGCGCAACGTCCCGGTGACAGCGCCGCCGTCGCGGCGCTGGCGCGAATGTATTCGGCCAACGGCGACACGGCAAAAGCCCTCGAACTCTACAAACCGCTGTTACAACGTCAACCAAACGACCCACAGCTGCTGTTGGGTGCCGCCGACGCGGCGGTGTTGGCACATGACACAGGCTTTGCCGAACAGGCACTGCAACAGCTGCTCAAGACCGAATCCGGTAACCCTCAAACGCTGACCGAGGCGGCCCGCCTCTACCAGAACATGGGCAAGACCGGCATGGCGACCGATCTGCTGCGCAAGGCAGTGGCCATCGAACAGAGCGAGAAACGCAGAAACCAGAGCGGTCAACTGGCCGGGTCGACGGTGGCACCCAACCCTTTTGCGGGGGTGTCGGGGCCACGTAGCGAGGTCAGTCGTGACGCCTTGCTGGCAGCGATCCCGCCACCGGTTCAGGAAATGCCGGGCAGCGTGAGGTCTACTTCCCCTTTTGGCATCGACGCCCTGCCAAGGCCCCAGCAGGCGAGCAATCCATTCGAGTCGCAGTTGCCGCGCGCAGTACTGGTGAGTGAAGACATCAGCCCCGCGCAACTGGCGCTGAATAAAATCCTTCAGCAGCGCAGTGCCTACGTCACCCAGGGCGTGAGCATTCGCAGCAACAACAGTGAGTCGGGGTTGAGCAAACTGACCGATATTGAAACGCCGCTGGAAATCAATATCCCGCTGGATGAAAGCCGCGTCGCCCTGCGCGTGACACCGGTCTCGCTGAACGCCGGCAGTGCCAGCGGCGAAGCACTGCAGCGCTTCGGTAGCGGTGCGCAGAGCGAAGGCGCTGGCTCGCAAAAAGCCGAGGGTGTCGGTCTTTCCGTCGCTATTCAACGGCCCGCGGATGGGCTCAAGGCCGATCTCGGCACCACCCCGCTCGGTTTCAAATACACCACTGCCACGGGCGGCATCAGCGTTGATCGCCCCATAAGCGACTCTTCTAATGTCCGCTATGGTGTGAGCGTTTCCCGGCGTCCGGTGACTGACAGCGTCACCTCGTTTGCCGGCACCACGGACAAACGCAGCGGGCAGTCCTGGGGCGGTGTGACCGCCAACGGCGGGCGCGGCCAGTTGAGCTATGACGACAGCGAAGTCGGCGCCTATGGCTACGCCTCCTGGCACCAGCTATTGGGCAACCATGTCGAATCCAACAGCCGCAGTGAACTGGGCAGCGGTGTCTACTGGTACCTGCAAAATGCAACGGACAGCAAGCTGACCGTCGGCCTGAGCATGACCGGCATCAGCTACGCGAACAATCAGGACTATTTCACCTATGGCCACGGCGGCTATTTCAGTCCGCAGACGTTCTTCGCCCTGGGCGTACCGGTGACCTGGGCACAACGCACCGGGCGCTTGACGTATCAAGTCAAGGGCTCGGTCGGCGTGCAGCATTTCGAGCAAGACAGTGTCGACTATTTCCCGACCGACAAAGCCCAGCAGGCGGCCTCGGGCCTGCGTTACGCCGGGCAAAACAAAACCGGGATCGGCTACAGCGTCGCCGCGGCCGCTGAATACAAGGTCGCTTCGAACTTCCTGCTGGGCGCCAATCTGGGCCTGGACAACGCCCACGACTACCAACAATTCAGCGGCGCCCTGTCTTTGCGTTACCTGTTCGAGGACATCAGCGGCCCCATGAGCTTGCCGGTCAGTCCGTACGCCTCACCTTATTCCAACTGATCATTCTGGAGTTTCCGATGCCCACTTCTGCCCTTGCCGGCCTGACGCTCCTTGTTCTTGGGGAGAGCCATATGAGCCTCGCGGACCACTTGCTGGAGCCGCTGCACGACAACCTGACTCGCCAAGGCGCCCTGGTTCACTCCATCGGTGCCTGTGGCGCCAGCGCCGGCGACTGGCTGATCAGTAAAAAGGTCGACTGCGGTGCCGAGCGCAAAGGCAACGACAAGATGGTGATCAAGGGCCGTGACGCCACCACCACACCGATCCAGGACCTGATCGCCGCCGACAAGCCCGACCTGGTGGTACTGGTCATCGGCGACACCATGGCGTCCTATGACAAGCCCGTATTTCCGAAGGCCTGGGCATGGCAAAGCGTCACCGGCCTGGCCAAGGCTATCGCGGCCACCGGGACCCGTTGTGCCTGGGTAGGCCCGGCCTGGGGCAAAGCCGGTGGCATGTACCAGAAGAATGATGCCCGTACCCAGTTGATGTCGCAGTTTTTAGCCGCGAACGTGGCGCCTTGCACCTACATCGATTCGCTGACGTTCTCCAAACCCGGGCAGTGGATCACCACTGATGGGCAGCACTTTACCGTCGCCGGTTATCAAGCCTGGGGCACTGCGATTGGTGGTGCGTTGGCCAAGTTGCCCGCCGACACTGTCAGCAGCACAGGAGCCGGCAAATGACTCGATCCGCATGTGGCTGGGCGCTGTTCGCGCCCTTGTTGCTGAGCCTGAACGCCCAGGCCGCCGACATTGCCCTGTACCCGACGGGCCCGGATCAGGACTCGGCCTTCTTGCGCTTTATCAACGCCGCCGACCGCCCCTTGCAGCTGCTGGCCGAAGGCTCGCGGGCCAGCCTCAGGCTCGCGGGTTCGAATGCCGTGTCCGACTACTTGCCCGTGCCCGCCAACCAGCCGATCAAGGGCACCCTGGAACGCAACGGCAAAAGCCAGCCGCTGGACATCCAGGTGGCAGCAGGCGAATTCGCCAGTGTGATCGCTTTGCCAGACAGCGCTCAAGGTATCCGCCAAGTCGTCATCCGTGAGCAACCCGACGATTTCAATAGCCTGAGAGCCTCGCTGGCGTTTATCAGTGCCGATCCAGCGTGCACCCAGGCCGGTTTGCGTGCTGCGGGGAAAAACACCGACCTGTTCAAGGAGGTGGCCGACGGCAGCGTGCAACGCCGAGCGATCAACCCGGTCAGCCTGTCGGTTCAATTGGTCTGCGCCCAAACCAACGTCGGCGCCCCACTTGACCTCGGCCAGCTCAAGGCCGGCGAGCGCTACAGCGTTGTGCTGCTACCTGGTGCAAATGGCCCGCACCTGTTGCTCGCGACTGACGTCCTGGCCCACTGATCGGATCGCGCCACCACCATGGTTTTTGCCTCTCTCGAGTTTCTGACGTTGTTCCTGCCGCTGTTCTTGTGCAGCTATGCAGTGTGCCCAGCCGCCTGGCGCAACGTCACGTTACTGATCGGCAGCTGGCTGTTCTATGGCTGGTTGAGCCCTCGGTTTCTCGCCGTGCATGTGGTGCTGACCATCATGGCGTGGGCCGGCGGCTTGCTGATTGACGCCTTCTGGGAAAAAGACAAGGACCGCGTGCGGCTACTCGTGACATTGATCGTGCTCAACACGGCGGTGCTGTGCTGGTACAAGTACGCCAACATCGTCGCCGGTACGTTGATCGATGCCCTTGCCTGGTCTGGCGCCATGCCGCTGGACTGGCAGCGAGTCATCATGCCAGCCGGGCTATCGTTTATCGTCTTGCAGGCGATTTCCTATCTGGTGGATGTACACCGCCGTACCGTGCCGGCCGAACGCAGCTTCATTAATTACGCCACCTATATTTCGATGTTCGGCCATTCGGTCGCCGGTCCCATCATTCGCTATGACTGGGTTCGACGTGAGCTGAATCAGCGTCACTTCAACTGGCAGAATTTCTCGCTGGGCGCACGCCGGTTCATGGTCGGGATGAGCATGAAGGTCCTGGTGGCCGACACCCTGTCGCCGGTGGTCGATGTGGCGTTCAATGTGCAGAACCCAAGTTTCTCTGACGCCTGGATCGGCTGCCTTGCTTACTCCTTGCAACTGTTCTTCGACTTCGCCGGCTACAGCGCCATGGCCATTGGCCTTGGATTGATGCTGGGCTTCCACTTTCCCGAGAACTTCAACCGTCCCTATCTGGCCAACAGCATCCAGGACTTCTGGCGCCGCTGGCATTTGTCGCTGTCCAGCTGGCTGCGTGACTATCTGTATATTTCGCTGGGTGGCAATCGCAACGGTACCTGGAAAACGTATCGCAACCTGTTCCTGATCATGGCCATCGCCGGCCTCTGGCACGGTGGCGATAGCTGGAATTATCTGCTGTGGGGCAGCGCCCATGGCATTGCGTTGTGTGTGAATCGTGTCTGGAACAGCTCTACCCTGCCCCCGTTACAGCCAGTGTTTTCCCATGGGCTGACCCTGCTGTTCGTCTGCCTGGCCTGGACACTGTTCCGCGCCCCCGACTTTCACAGCGCGCTGAGCCTGTATGCCGGACAGTTCGGGCTGCAAGGCATTGCCCTCGGTGACGAACTGTCCGCGACCCTACGCCCGGTACACGGCCTTGCGGGTTTGCTGGGGGTGTTCGGTGTCGTTACACCGTTGTTGCACCCTTACTGTGAGAAACGACTGGGCGGCCTATTGCTCCACACCACCGCCCTTTGGCCCATCGCCGGTTTCATGCTGTCGTTCGCACTGATCGCCAGTCGCGAAACCGTACCCTTCCTGTACTTCCAATTCTGATGACAACCCTAAAGCCTCCCCCGCTCCCTACTCAGCCAGATGATTTGGCGATTCGCAGCAGTCGGTTGGCAGGCGTGGCGCTGCTGATATTCCTGTTCGTCGGACTGCTGTCCTCTGGCCGTCTGATCGTTTCAGGGCAGATCTCACTGTTACCCGGTGAAGTGCTGACCTCGCAGATTCTTGATGGCGATATCACTCATCGACTCGCCAAGGAACTGTCGAACGCTCACCTCCCCACGACCTTCGCCGAGCTGGAGCGCGGAGTCAGTTGGCTGCTCCTGAACGACACCGGGCCGAGGGTTCGCTCAGGCTGTCCTGGCTGGTTGTTTTTGGCCGATGAGCTCAAGGTCAACCATCAAGCGCAGCGCAATGCCGATGCCAAAGCCCAGGCCGTGATTGACCTGAAGCAGCAGCTCTCCCAGCGTGGTATCAGCCTGCTGGTGGTCATCGTTCCAGACAAGAGCCGCATCGCTTCCGAGCAGCGTTGCACACTGCACCGCCCAGCTGCTCTCGAAGGACGCATCCAGGCCTGGACCTCAAAGCTGGATGCGGGCGGCGTGTCGAATCTGGACCTCACCGCTGCGCTGACGCCACTGGGGGCCAGTGCCTGGTTGCGCACCGATACGCACTGGAGCGAATCCGGCGCGAAGGCGGCGGCCGATGCCATCACACAGCGCCTGAAGACCCTGGGCATCAGCGCCACGCCAAGCAGGTCGTTCAACGAGCATCATGCCCCGCTCGCGGTTCGACCTGGCGATCTGGTCCATCTGGCGGGGATCGACTGGCTGCCGCTCAAATGGCAACCCGCACCCGACATGGTCGCCCAAACCAGCACCCACGAACTTCCCGTTGCGTCAGCCGCCAACCCTGACACTGAGGCAGACCTTTTTGGCGATGCCGACCTCCCCAACACCGCGCTCATCGGCACTTCATTCTCACGCAACTCCAACTTCGCAGGGTTTCTGCAGCAGGCACTGGGCGCCCCCGTGGGTAACTTCGCCAAAGACGGTGGAGCGTTCTCTGGCGCTGCAAACAGCTACCTCAGCAACCCGGCCTCCAAAGAAACGCCGCCAAAGCAAATCATCTGGGAAATCCCGGAGCGGGACCTGCAATCGGCGTACGTCGACCCCATTGCCTATCGCTCTTTGCGGTAGACCAATCACACCTGGCTGAAGGCAATCTTCGCCAGCTCGCCCCGTGTGTTCAGGGGCATTTCTCTCGATTGTTACCATCTTCGCAACAGTGTTTCTCCTTTCCGGCAAATGACAATTTGTCGCAGGGCTCGCTTTTTTTGATATCTTTGCGCAATTAACCAAATAGTTAACAACTATTTTCAGACTTGCCTTCACTGCTCTTAACCCTCCCCACAAACGTTCATGCGTCAGTAGGATCATGCAACATGACTAAGTCTCGACCTTCGGCATCCGTCAGCCGCTGGCCCATCTGGGTCGTCGCCTTCGGTGTGCTGGTATTTGGATTATTCTTCGCAACCGGTGGTGGCTACCTCGCCACGCTGGGTGGCAGCTGGTACTTCCTGCTCGCCGGTTTCGGTTTGATCGTCTCTGCCGTACTGCTCTTCAAGCAGCGTCTGCAGGGTGCCTGGCTGTTCGCGGCGGTGATGGTGCTGACCGTGATTTGGGCGCTGGCCGATGTCGGACTGAATTTCTGGCCACTGATCTCTCGCTTGTTCGCCCTGGGCGTGCTGAGCCTGTTGGTGGCATTGGTCTACCCCCATCTGCGCAAGGCCAATAGCCTGGCCAGCGGCCGCAGTGGCTACGCTCTGAGCGGTGTGCTGGCAGTCGCCATCGTTGCAGGTGGTGCCGGTATGTTCGTACCCCATGCCCCTGTTTCGCCGACCGGTGACGGCCCAGGGCTGACAAAGGTCGAACCTGCCAAGGCGCAGAAAAACTGGGAACACTACGGTAACGACGAAGGCGGCGGCCGCTTCGCCGCTCTGGACCAGATCAACCGTAGCAACGTCTCGAAGCTGGTGCCGGCATGGACCTACAATACCGGGGACATCGCGATCAGCGACGGCAATGGCGCCGAAGATCAGATGACACCGTTGCAGGTTGGCGACAAGGTGTTCATCTGCACCCCGCACAACAACCTCATCGCACTGGATGCCGACACTGGTAAACAGCTGTGGAAAAACGAGATCAATGCCAAGACCCGTGTTTGGCAACGTTGCCGCGGTATCGCCTACTTCGACGCTACCGCTGCGCTCGCCCAGCCTGCTGACGGCAGCACACCTGTCAAACCCGTGTCGATACCGGCCGGCGCCAACTGCCAGCGCCGTCTGCTGACCAACACCATCGATGCGCGCCTGATCGCAGTGGACGCCGACACAGGGGAGTTCTGCCAGGGCTTCGGTAACAACGGCCAGGTTGATCTGAAAGCCGGTCTCGGCGACGTCCCTGACTCCTATTACCAGCTGTCATCGGCACCGCTGATGGCCGGGACCACCGTGGTCGTCGGCGGCCGTGTCGCCGATAACGTCCAGACCGACATGCCAGGTGGCGTGATCCGTGGTTTCGACGTCGTCACCGGCGAGATGCGCTGGGCATTCGACCCGGGCAACCCCGAAGACAAGCAGGCTCCGGCGGCCGGCAGCACCTACGTGCGCAGCACGCCCAACAGCTGGGCACCGATGTCCTACGACCCGGCGATGAACACCGTGTTCTTGCCGATGGGCAGTTCGTCCACCGACATCTACGGAGTGGAACGTACGGCACTGAACCACAAGTACGGTGCTTCCGTTCTTGCACTGAACGCAACAACCGGCGAAGAAAAGTGGGTCTACCAAACCGTCCACAACGACCTGTGGGACTTCGACCTGCCCATGCAGCCAAGCCTGATCGACTTCACCAAAGCCGACGGCAGCAAGGTGCCCGCCGTAGTGATCGGCACTAAAGCCGGCCAGATCTTCGTGCTTGACCGCGCCACCGGCAAACCGCTGACCAAGGTTGAAGAGGTTCCGGTCAAAACCTCGAACATCCCGAACGAACCTTACTCGCTGACTCAGCCGAAATCGGTGGGCATGCCAGCGATCGGCGCGCAAACGCTGTCCGAGTCAGACATGTGGGGGGCAACGCCGTTCGATCAACTGCTCTGCCGTATCTCGTTCAAGAAAATGCGTTATGACGGGCTGTACACCGCACCCGGCACCGATATCTCGCTGAGCTTCCCGGGCTCGCTGGGAGGGATGAACTGGGGCGGTATCTCGACTGACCCGGTACACGGTTTTATCTTCGTCAACGACATGCGTCTGGGCCTGTGGATCCAGATGATTGCGGCGCAGAAAGATGCCAAGACCTCTTCCGGTGGTGAGGCACTGAACACCGGCATGGGCGCGGTACCGCTCAAAGGCACCCCGTATGCAGTGAACAAGAACCGCTTCCTGTCGGTTGCCGGCATCCCTTGCCAGGCACCGCCTTTTGGCACACTGACCGCGATCGACATGAAAACCCAGAAAGTCGCGTGGCAAGTGCCGGTCGGCACCGTCCAGGACACTGGCCCGTTGGGTATCAAGATGCATCTGCCGTTGCCGATCGGCATGCCGACGCTGGGTGGTACGCTCTCCACCCAGGGCGGCCTGGTGTTCATTGCCGGTACACAGGACTACTACCTGCGCGCCTTCAATTCCGCCAACGGAGAAGAGGCCTGGAAAGCCCGGCTACCCGTGGGCAGCCAGGGTGGCCCGATGACGTATGTGTCGCCGAAAACAGGCAAGCAGTACATTGTCATCACCGCGGGTGGTGCGCGTCAGTCACCCGATCGCGGCGATTATGTGATCGCTTACGCGCTGCCTGATAGCAAGTAAACCAGTAACACCTGAAAACCGCTGCCGCCGTGTGAGCGTGGCAGCGGTTTTTTGTTGCCTTTAAAAATCGAAGAACACCGTTTCACCCTCCCCCTGAATACGTATGTCGAAACGATAAGCCGCCTTGCCATCCACCTCGCAACGCTGCGCTATCAGCGTTTCGCGACGCTGCGGTTGCTCGATCAGATTAAGCACCGGGCACGTCGCGTTGGCTTGTGGCTCATCGGCAAAGTACAGCCGGGTTTGCAGGTGAATATTGATCCCGCGGGCAAACAGCGACACATTGATGTGCGGCGCCATCGGCACCCCGGCGGCATTGTTCACCACGCCAGGCTTGATGGTATTGAGTGTCCACTCGCCTGCATCGAAGGTGGTGGCGGTTCGGCCGAAACTGTTGAAGGTTTTTTCCGAGTCGAAGACCGGGTCGTAGACACCTTCATGGTTGGCCTGCCAAAACTCCAAAAACGAGTCTCGCACCAGGTGACCGTTACCGTCATAGACATGACCGATCAGCAGAATCTGTTCGCCCTCGGCACCCGGCTTGGCCATCTGATTCCAGATTTCTTCCGACCGTGTCGGGTTGCCGGCAGCCGCCAGGGCCAGACCGATATGCACATAGGGGCCGGCCGTTTGCGAAGGGGTTTCGGGTAGCAGTTCGATAGGCATGGACGGACTCCTCAGCAGTTTTCGAAGTGGGTCTTGCGCTGGCCGCGCAGCACGATGTCGAAGCGATAGGCCAGGCAATCCATCGGGTTGGCATTCCCCATGTCGAGCCGGGCGATCAGGCTCTGTACCGCCTCTGGATTGGCGATCGACTTAACGATCGGGCACATCGGGATCAGTGGATCGCCTTCGAAATACAGCTGGGTGATCAGGCGCGTGGCGATCGATGGCCCGCTGATGGAGAAATGGATGTGCGCCGGGCGCCAGTCATTCGGACCGTTGCGCCAAGGATACGGACCGGGTTTCACGGTGCGAAAGCTGTAGTAGCCGTCACGGTCGGTCAGAGCCCGGCCGACACCGCCGAAATTCGGGTCCAGTGGTGCCAGGTAGCGATCATTTTTGTGCCGGTAGCGACCACCGGCGTTGGCCTGCCACATCTCCACCAGGGTATGCGGGATGGGCTTGCCATATTGATCACAGACCCGGCCGGAAACGATGATCCTCTCGCCCACCGGCAGCCCACCATTATTGAAGTTGAGTAGCAGGTCGTTATCGAACCGCCCCATCTTCAGGTGAGAGAAATCCGGGCCGCTGGTTTCGCTGGCCGACTGGGGGATGCTCACCAAGGCTTGGCGTGGAGAACGGGCGACAGAGGTTTTGTAATCAGGGGTCAGGGCTTTTGGGTGCCAATTACGGTCACGAATAACGAAACGACTGCTGTCTGCATCAGACATGTCGATCTCCTGTTGTTTGATTTATGGAGCACTGCCCGCGCAGTTTCAAACAACAGAAGGCTGGGGAATATTGAAAAGCCACCCTCAACACATAACCAAATGGTTATGGATAACACCCTTCGCGATACGCCTGCCCTACCTCGCGCAGTACCTCGACGCACCACTGGGCCGCCAGTGACAACGGCAAGCTGGCGTTACTGGAAATCCCCACCGAACCACCCGGTTCGCGCTGCCCCAGATTGATCTCAAGCAGTTCGCCGCTTGCCAGATCCAGGCGCACGGCATCCAGTGGCGCGATCCAGATCGCCTCGCTGGACAACACATAACGACGGCTCAGGGTCACGGACAAGGTTTCCAGACGCTGCCGCGACTGGCTGATGCCGCATTGCACGAACAGGCTGTCGGCATATTTGCGAATCGTCGTCCCTGCCAGCGGCAGCACCAGCGGGAAATCTTCCAGGGCGCTACGCTCCAGTGGCTCGGCCAGCAAGGGATGACCGGGACGCACCACCAACGTCATGGATTCACTGTACAGATGCTCGAAGGTCAGCCCCTGAATCTCCGGGCTATCGGTCATACGGCCGACAACCAGATCCACATCGCCCACCCGCAACTGCGACAACAAATAGGCGCTTGGCCCGGTCACCACACTCACCACCAGCGCCGAATGGCGCTCGTGCAAGCGCCGTACAACCTCAGGCACCAGCAAGCTTTCCACCGTCGACAACACGCCGAGTCGAACTTTGCCCGCCGCATATTCGCCACCGCGCAAGGTGTTCACCCCATCACGCAGCGCCTGCACCGAAGGCCCGGCATAACGCAAAAATGCAACCCCGGCTTCGGTCAGGTTCACACCACTTTTACTGCGTATAAACAGGCTTGCCTCCAGCAGCTCCTCCAGCTCCTTGAGCGTCTTCGACATCGCTGGCTGACTCACCGCCAACACATCCGCCGCCCGCGCCAGACTGCCCTGACGAGCCATTTCGAGAAAGCACACGAGGTGACGGAATTTGATGCGGGTATCGATGTTCACTACAGAGCCCCGTGAAATTGCCTCGATGGCGTCGAAACGTTTGCAGGCGATCTTAGCGTGCGCTCAATTTCCTGGCGACCGGATGGTGCTGGATTTCAGAGACTCCCGCCAGCATTGATCCAGAAGAGCTCACAAACCATCAATGGATCCACTAAATCGTTAACAAATAGAATTAATTTGACAAAACCCCCTAAAATCACAACTAATGGATCCACTAAATAACAACAAACAACCTTGGAGAATCTCCATGTACCCCAAGAACACCTGGTACGTCGCCTGCACGCCCGATGAAATCGCTGGCAAGCCATTGGGCCGTCAGATCTGCGGTGAAAAGATGGTTTTTTACCGCGGCCACGAGGGTAAGGTGGCGGCTGTCGAGGACTTCTGCCCTCATCGCGGCGCGCCGCTGTCCTTGGGCTATGTGGAAAACGGTAATCTGGTGTGCGGCTATCACGGCCTGGTGATGGGGTGCGACGGCAAGACTGTGGAAATGCCCGGGCAGCGGGTTCGCGGCTTCCCGTGCAACAAGACCTTTGCCGTGGTCGAGCGCTACGGCTTTATTTGGGTCTGGCCCGGCGATCAGGCGTTGGCCGACCCGGCGCTGATCCATCACCTGGAATGGGCCGTCAGTGACGAGTGGGCCTATGGCGGCGGCCTGTTCCACATCCAGTGCGACTACCGCCTGATGATCGACAACCTGATGGACCTGACTCACGAAACCTACGTTCATGCGTCCAGCATCGGCCAAAAGGAAATCGACGAAGCGCCGCCGGTGACCACGGTCGAAGGCGACGAGGTGGTCACCGCCCGCCACATGGACAACATCATGGCCCCGCCCTTCTGGCGCATGGCCCTGCGCGGCAACAACCTGGCCGACGATGTGCCGGTGGACCGCTGGCAGATCTGCCGCTTCACCCCGCCCAGCCATGTGCTGATCGAAGTCGGCGTGGCCCATGCCGGCCATGGTGGTTATCAGGCTCCCCAGCAGCTCAAGGCATCGAGCATCGTCGTCGACTTCATCACGCCGGAAACCGAGACCTCGATCTGGTACTTCTGGGGCATGGCGCGCAACTTCAATCCGCAGGATGAAGCCTTGACCGCGAGCATTCGCGAGGGACAGGGCAAGATTTTCAGCGAGGACCTGGAGATGCTCGAACGCCAGCAACAGAACCTGCTCAGCCATCCCTCGCGCAACTTGCTCAAGCTCAATATCGACGCTGGCGGCGTGCAGTCGCGTCGCGTTCTGGAGCGCCTGATCGCCAGGGAGCAAGCCTCGCAGGAGTCAATGGCATGATCGAAGTGCTGGTGGTATCGCGCAACAACGAAGCCCAGGACATCTGCAGCTATGAGCTGGCCAGTGTCGATGACCGACCGCTGCCGGCCTTCAGCGCCGGTGCGCATATCGATGTGCACCTGCCCGGCGGCTTGATCCGGCAATACTCCCTGTGCAACCACCCCGAAGAACGCCATCGCTACCTGATCGGCGTGCTCAAGGACCCGACCTCCCGCGGTGGTTCACTGGCCATGCACGAGCAGATCCACCCCGGCACGCGCCTGCCGATCAGTGAACCGCGCAACCTGTTCCCGTTGGTCCATGAGGCCAGGCGCAGCCTGCTGTTCGCTGGCGGTATCGGGATCACGCCGATCCTGTGCATGGCCGAACGCCTGGCACACAGTGGCGCGGATTTCGAGCTGCATTACTGTGCCCGATCACGGGACCGTGCAGCCTTTTTCGAACGCCTGCAGCACTCGCCTTTTGCCGACCGGGTGTTCCTGCATTTCGATCAGGAACCCGACACCGTGCTGGACGCGGCCAAGGTTCTGGCCACGCCGCTGAACGACGTTCATTTATATGTGTGTGGCCCCGGCGGCTTCATGCAGCACGTGTTGGACACGGCCAGGAAGCAGGGCTGGCAGGAACAATACCTGCACCGCGAGTACTTCGCCGCTGCGCCCGTCGACACTGGCGCCGATGGCAGTTTCTCGATCAAGGTCGCCAGCAGCGGTCAGGTCTTCGAGGTGCCGGCCGACAAGAGCGTGGTGCAGGTGTTGCAAAACCAAGGCATCGAGATCGCCATTTCCTGTGAACAAGGCATTTGTGGCACTTGCCTGACTCGGGTTCTGGAAGGGGTGCCGGAGCATCGCGACCTGTTCCTCACCGAGGATGAACAGGCCTGCAACGACCAGTTCACCCCTTGCTGCTCGCGCTCGAAAACGCCGCTGCTGGTGCTGGATATCTGATAAACCGCGCTTATTCCGAGCGGAGAATGACCTTCATCCGCTCCTCGGCCGTCGCTGAGCCGAAGACCTCGGCGTAGCGCAACGTGGCGTTGGCGTGTTCGCGCATGATCGCTTCGGCACGCGCGCCCTGGCGGTTAACCAAGGCATCGAACACCGAATGGTGTTGCATGTGGGCATAGTTGAAGCGTCGGTATTCCCGGACCATGTCGTTGCGGTCCACGGCCAGGGCAGTCACCGAAGCGAAGGGCAAATGATCGTTGCGCGCCAGGGCGTCGGCGATCGCCGGGTTGTGACTGCCTTCGACGATCACCTGGTGAAAACGCATGTTGAGGTCGTGATAGACCTCCAGGTCTTCTATGGTCACGTACCCTTTATCGAACAGCTGATCACCCTGCATCAGGCACTGTTCGAGGGTCGCCCGGGCTTCGTCCGAGAGCCCGCGCTCGGCGGTCTGACGCGCCGCCAGGCCTTCGAGTACGCCCCGTACTTCGACCGCACCGGCAATGTCATCGGGGCTGACCGAACGCACCTGAAACCCGCGCCCGCCAAAACGCACCAGCAAGCCTTCCTGCTCCAGCGTGCGGAACGCCATGCGCACCGGCATCCGCGAAACACCGAATAGCTGCGCCGTGGGGATTTCCATCAACCGCTCGCCCGCCGCCAGCTCGCCCGAGGCGATCATCTTGCGCAATGCGACCAACACCGTTTGACCGGGCTTACTCATCCAGGCAACTTCCAGAAAGGTGGGCCTGCATAGTAACGCAAGAGAGAGACGCCAGGTTTGAGCAGAGGTCGCGGTGTTCAGCCTTGATAGGCCGGGTTCTCGATCAGCAGCGCCATGCCCTGCCCTCCGCCAACACACGCGGCGGCAATGCCATAACGCAGATTGCCCTCGCGCAGTTGCCTGGCCAGGGTCAGCACCAGACGCAACCCGCTGGCGGCCAAGGGATGCCCCAGGGCGATGGAGCCGCCCCGCCGGTTGAGGCGGTCGCCGTCCAGTTCAAGCACCTGCGCCACGGCCAGCACCTGTGCCGCCTGGGCTTCGTTGATTTCCAACAAGCCGATGTCGTCAATGGCCAGGCCGCTGCGTTGCAGCAGCAACTGGATCGCCGGCGCCGGGCCGATGCCCATGAACTCCGGTGCCACGCCCACCACGGCACTGGCCAGCAAATGGGCCAACACCGGACGCCGAGCCGCAGAGGCTCGCCCCACCAGCGCGGCCGCCGCACCATCGACCACCGCGCAACTGTTGCCGGCCGTTTGCACACCGCCGGCATGCACCGCGCGCAAACGGTCCAAAGCGCTCAGCTCGGTAGGTCGCGGATGGCTATCGCGCGTCACGCGATCCACGCCCCGTGGCAACTGAATACTCCGTGGTTGATAGCCGGCCAGCTCAAAACGCTCATTGCCGATCGCTACCAGTTCCGGTTCGAACCAGCCGTCGGCTTGCCCCTGCAATGCCAGTTGATGACTGCACAGAGCGTAGCGATCCACTTCGTCGCGGCTCAGGCCATGCCGCCGGGCCAGGTTGTCGGCGGTGGTGATCATGTCTACGCCTGGGGCCGGGTCGTAGAGGGCTTCCCAGAGAAAGTCCTTGAACGCCACCTCGGCACCGAGCCGGAAACCGCTGCGGTGGGTGTAAGCGGCAATCGGGTTGCGTGACATCGATTCGGCTGCCACACACAGGGCCAGCTGCACGCCGTCATCCAGCTGCCTGGCGGCCTGCCGCAAGAGTTCGAAACCGGTGGCGCAGATGCGCTGCACCCCCAGCGCCGGAGTCTCTTGCGGCACACCACTGTAAAGGCCGATATGTCGAGGCAGCAGGTACGCATCAAAACTGGCCTGGGCCACGGAGCCGGCGAGCACGCTGTCCACCGAGGACGGATCGAGAGCAGCGCGAGCCAATACCTCGCGCCCGACCTTGATCCCCAGATCGATCGGCGAGACCTGAGCCAAGGCCCCGCCAAGGTCGACCCAAGGCGTGCGCAGGGCTTCGAAAATCGCCACATCGCTAAAGCTCGAATACTGCCCCGCACCGTTCATGGCAGAGGTCCGGCGCGCAGGATGGAAGGCTCTTCACCGCGATACAGCGCCTCGACTTTGTCGGCACGCCACTGCAACACCGCACGCTGATTGATCGAGCCCTTGTCGGTGATTTCACCACGGTCGATGGAAGCTGGTTCGTCAAGCAGCGCGATCCATTCCAGGCGGCTGGCATTACCGGTGGCGTCGCGGTTGAGCCGCTGCAGCCAATCGCCGAACCACTGACGCACCGGCGCGCTGGCCAAAACCTCGGCATCGCTGGCGTGGGCACTCAAACCCGCCAGACGTCGGCATTCATACAACCGGGGAAAGACCAGCGCCCCCAGGCACTCGCGGTCCGGTGCGGCCACCACCAGGTCCTGAACATAAGGAGAACCTTCGAGCACCGCACGATTTCGTAGCGGACCGACGCTGACAAACACGCCGGAGCTGAGCTTGAAGTCCTCGGCAATGCGCCCGTCGAACATCAGCCCGAGTTGCGGATCACGGGGGTCAGCCAGTTTCAGCGCATCGCCAGAACAATAGAAACCCTGTTCGTCGAACACCTCGGCGGTCTGCTGCGGCGCGCGCCAGTAACCGGGCATGATGTGCGGCCCGCGAAAACGCCCTTCCAGCTTGCCGTCCACCGGTACCAGCCGCACTTCGCAACCGGGTGCCGGCAGGCCGATGTAGCCGGCCATGGACAATGGCCCGGTGGTGAACGTGCAGGACGGCGACGCCTCGGTCATGCCAAGCCCGGCCATCATGCGAATGCGTTCGCCACAATGCTGTTCAGCGACCCGGTCCAAGCGATCCCAAACCCGTTGCGACAAACCGGCGGCAGCGAAAAAGAACAGCTTCATGCGCGAGAAGAAACGCTCGCGCAACTCGCCATCCTGCTCCAGAGCGTTGACCAGCTCTTCCCAGCCCTTGGGCACGGTCAGGTAGGCGGTGGGCGATATTTCCTTGAGGTTGCGCAGTGTTTCAGCAAAACCCTGAACGGTCGGCTTGCCGTCGTCCAGGTAAAAAGTGCCGCCGTTGTACAGCACAATACCGACGTTGTGGCTGCCACCGAAGGTGTGATTCCACGGCAGCCAGTCCACCAGCACCGGAGGTTCTTCGCCGAACACCGGGAAGGTTTGCAACAGCATCTGCTGGTTGGCGCAGAGCATGCGCTGGGTGGTGACCACCGCCTTGGGCAGTTTGGTGGAGCCTGAGGTAAACAGGAATTTGGCGATGCTGTCTGGCCCGGTAGCCGTGAACGCGCAATCGGCCTCGGCACCGCCGGGCCGTTCCAGCAGGCTGGCAAAACTCGCCTGACGGCGGCCCGGTACTTGGCCATGCACGGTAACCAGCGGCGTATCGGCCGGCAGCACCGCCTCAATCGCCCGCTGATAGGTCGCGGCGTCGCTGACGAACACCAGCCCCGGTTGCAGCAGGTCGCAGACATGCCGCAGCTTGGCGAAATCCTGGGACAACAACGAATAGGCCGGGGAAATCGGACTATAGGGAATGCCGGCGTACATCGCGCCCAGGGCCATCTGCAAATGCTCGATGTCGTTGCCCGAGAGGATCGCCAGTGGTCGCTCGGACGACAGGCCGTAACTCAGCAGGCTCTGGGCAATGGCGCGGACGCTGGTCAGCATGTCGGCGTAACTCACCCGGCGCCAGTCGCCGCCCTCCAGGCGAGCGGCAACAAAGGTCTGTTGCGGGCGCACCCGGGCCCAATGCACCAGGCGATCGAGCAAGCGTACGGGCAACTCGGCCAAGGGTTCCAGGGAGCGCATATGCAATATGCCCTGCTCTTCGCTGACCTCGACCGCAGGACAGCCGATGGATACCTGGCGATAGCGTGGCGCACTGGCGTCGGCCTGGGGGTGCGATCTGAATTCGGAACTCACGTGCTTGTTCTCCATCAAGGCACGCCACCGGTCCGCTGCGAAGCAGTCAACTGGGGCATGGCAGCCTTGTTATTGTTATATCTGGCCTGCACGCGGGCGACGAGCGCTCTCAAGCGTACGTCGCCCGGCGCTGCGACAGCTGCTCAGATCGGGTAGTGCCGCGGTCCGTTCTGCAAGGTCACCCAGCGCAATTGGGTGAAGTGCTCGATGGACGCCTTGCCGCCAAAACTGCCATAGCCGCTGGACTTGACCCCGCCGAAAGGCATCTGTGCCTCGTCGTGCACGGTCGGGCCGTTGATGTGGCAGATGCCCGACTCGACCCGCTGGGCCAAGGCCAGAGCACGGCCGGTGTCACGACTGAAGATCGCCGCCGACAAGCCGAACTCGGAATCATTGGCCAGACGCAGCAGCTCTTCATCGCCCTCACCGCGCAGCACCACCGCCACCGGGCCAAAGGATTCTTCGCGGTACAGGCGCATGGCATCGGTGACGCTATCGAGCAAAGTCGGCTGCAGAATACTGCCCTCCAACCGGCCACCTGCGACCAGGGTTGCGCCCTTGTCGAGAGCATCGTCGATCATCAGTTTGATCCGTTCGCCGGCGTTGCTGTCCACCAGGGAACCCAGCACCGAACCTTCCGCATTGGGGTTGCCGGCGGGCAAGGTGGCGATCTTCGCCGCCAGTTTGGCGACAAAGGCATCGGCCACCCTGGCATCGACGATCAGGCGCTCGGTGGACATGCAGATCTGTCCCTGGTTGAAGAAGGCACCGAAGGCTGCGGCCTCGACTGCCGCATCCAGGTCGGCATCTTCCAGCACCAGGAACGGCGCCTTGCCGCCCAGTTCCAGCAACGCCGGCTTGAGATGACGCGCCGACAGTTCACCAACGATGCGCCCGACATGGGTCGAGCCGGTGAAGTTGACCCGACGCACCGCCGGGTTGGCGATCAACCGTTCGACAATCGCCGCGGCATCCTGGGGCGCGTTGCTGATGACGTTGACCACGCCGTCACCGAGGCCGGCGTCCTGCAACACCTGGCCGATCAGCCTATGCACCGCCGGGCTCAGTTCCGACGCCTTGAGCACCACGGTGTTGCCGCAGGCCAGCGGCATGGCGATGGCGCGGGTGGCGAGGATGACTGGGGCGTTCCACGGCGCGATGCCGAGCACCACGCCACACGGTTGACGCAGGGCCATGGCGAAGCTGCCGGGCACATCCGAAGGAATGACTTCGCCGGTGATCTGGGTGGTCATGGATGCCGCTTCACGCAGCATGTTCGACGCCAGATGCACATTGAAGCCGTACCAGTTGGCCATGGCGCCGGTCTCGCCGGCGGCGGCGATGAATTCCGCGCTGCGGGCCTGCAACTGCTCGGCGGCGCGCAACAACCGGGTGCGTCGTTCATTGGGGGCCAGGGCCGCCCAGATGGGGAATGCCGCTTTGGCCGCAGCCACGGCGGCGTCGGCATCTTCCAGGGTGGCGGCGGCAACCCGCGACACGATTTCGCCGGTCACCGGATTACGCCGTTCGAAGGTTCGACCGTCTCGGGCGGGGCACGACTGGCCGCCGATCAGCAGGGGCACGTCCAGCATGGTGATTCCTCTTTATTGTCTTTATCGGGAATACGTTCGAGGGGCTCACAGTAGCGCCGAGGCGCCGGGGCGAACAGCTGGCGGACGCTCGATCGCCCGGCCAGCTCGCCTTGTTCTAAACGCCAGGGCTCAGCGTTTGTAAGCCTGCAAACCGGGCTTGATGCTCTTGTCGTCGAGGAACTGCTTCATGCCCTGCTCGCGGCCACCTTCGGTGTCCAGAAGACGCGACTGATCGAGCTTGGCGTACAGGTAATCTTCATTCTGCTCCCAGGTGAGTTCGCGGCAACGCTTGAAGCCGTGCTTGGCTGCGCGCAGCACCACCGGGTTTTTCTCCAGCAGGTTACGCGCCAGCTCGATCGTCACCTCACGCAGTTGCGCCAGCGGCACGCTCTCGTTGACCAGGCCCATCTCGGCGGCTTTCTGCCCGCCGAAGGTCTTGCCGGTCATGATGTAGTACAGCGACTGGCGATGGCCCACGGTGTCGGCCATGGCCTTGCTCACCAGGTTGCCCGGCGGAATGCCCCAGTTGATTTCCGACAGGCCGAAAGTCGCTTCATCGGCGCAGATCGCCAGATCGCAGGCCACCAGCGGGCTGAAACCGCCACCGAAGCACCAGCCGTTGACCATGGCGATGGTCGGCTTGGCGTACATGCGCAGCAGTTTCCATTGCCATTGAGAGGCTTCGCGGCGGATTTTTTCCTGAAGGATTTCCGGGCCGGCGTCCACTTCGCGGAAGTATTCCTTGAGGTCCATGCCTGCAGTCCAGGCTTCGCCCGCCCCCGTCAGCACCAGGACACCGGCGTCCGGATCCTGCTCCAGGGTTTCCAGAACGTCGATCATCTCGCGGTTCAGGGTCGGGCTCATGGCGTTGCGTTTTTCCGGGCGGTTGAGGATGACCCAAGCGATGCCTTCCTCGATTTCCACTTTGACCGTTGTCCAGCGACCTTCGTAATTGCTCATGGCGATGCTCTCTTGTTCTTGGCTTGACGATGGGTAAAAACTAAACCGCAAATATAGTTATGTCAATTAACTATTAATAAAATTAACAAAGCATTTTCTGTCCCGAAAACCAATGCGAGTCAGTTAAGCCGTATTGCGATCTGTAGCAGCTGGCGAAGCCTGCGTTTGGCTGCGTAGCAGCCGTAAAATCAGAAATTGCGGTGAGTCAGACAGCGTGCGTCAGCCGGACTCACGACTGCTTCGCAGCCGAACGCAGCCTCGCGGGCTCGGCAGCTGCTACAAAGAGTGCGTCGCGACTGAAGTCGTGGCTATCCCCGGCCAATCTCGGCAAACTAGATAGCCTTCTTAACCGCCAGCCCGAGGATTCACCCTGCAATGGCCAAGTCTTCCAAGATTGCCGCCGCCCCCGAGGCGCCTGCCGACAGCCCCGAAACCCAGGCGTCGCTGGACGCAGCCCTCGACGACCTGATCGGTTACGCCATGCGCCGGGCGCAACTGAAACTGTTCCAGAACCTGATTGGCCGGCTCTCGGCCCACGACTTGCGCCCGGCGCAGTTCTCGGCCCTGGCGATCATCGACCAGAACCCCGGGCTGATGCAGGCCGACCTGGCCAAGGCACTGGCCATCGAGCCACCGCAAGTGGTGCCGCTGCTGAACAAACTGGAAAGCCGGGCGCTGGCGGTGCGAGTGCGCTGCAAACCGGACAAACGCTCCTACGGGATTTTTCTCAGCAAGACCGGCGAAACCCTGCTCAAGGAGCTGAAACTGATCGCTGCCGAGAGCGACATGGATGCCACGTCCGCCCTCGACAGTCAGGAACGCGAAGAACTGCTCAGGCTGCTGAAGAAGGTCTATCAGGCCTGAAACGACTTACCAGATCGGCACGGTGTAGAGCACCAGAAAGCGGGTCTGGTTTTCATCGCGAAACGCCGCGCCGGTGGGGAAGTCATTGCGATAGATCGACTTGCGCGCCATCAGCCCGACGTTCTTCAGCGGGCCACTCTGGATTACATACCCCAGCTCCATCTGGAACTCCCGCTCCTTGCGGTCGTCGGCGTTCAGCGCCGCCAGTTCGATATGGTCACCGCGCACATAACGCAGCCGGCTCTTCAGGCCGGGCACCCCGGCGGCGGCGAAGTCATAGTCGTAGATCGCCTGCCAGGTTCGCTCCTTGGCATTGAGAAAGTCTGAGCTCATGGTCAGCTCACTCATGCCCATCAACTCGGTGCCCGACACATAAGGCGTCGCGGTGTCACCACTGGAGTGCATATAACCCAAGCTCAGGCGATGGCCGCCAAAGCGATAGCCGAACAGCGCCGAGAGGTTGCGGTTGTCCACCTTGCCGGCCTTCGCGCTACCGTCCTCGTCGCTGAAAAAACTGCGCAAGTCAGTGGTCAGCGTGCCCTCGCCCACCTGCAGCGTGTGCAGCAAGGCCAGGGTGTTCTGCTGGTAAAGGTCCGCCACTTCGGCGTGATAGGCACGCAGGCTCAGATCCTTGTTCACCTGGTAATCGCCGCCGACATAGGCCATGTGCGATGAGGTGGCCGCACCGTTGAAACGCCGGTTCGGCGAGGCGATGCTCATCGGCTGGTAGTTGGTGGAATCGCGCTTGTTGATGCGATCGATGTAGCCAGTGTTGAAGGTCAGCCCGTCGATGTCCTTTGAACTGAGGGTGGTGCCACGAAACGTCTGCGGCAGCAGCCGTGACGGACTGGCGAAAGCGAACGGCAGGAAGATCGATACATCGCCGGTCTTCACCGTGGTCTGGGCAAAACGCATCTTGGCGGTCATGGCCAGGCGCGAATACTCGTCCGCCGCACGCTTGTCGCTGGCGGACACCGGCAACAACTCGGTGCCGCTGCGGTCCGGCGACGAATCCAGCTTGACCCCCATCAGGCCGCGAGCATCAAGGCCGAAGCCGACGGTCCCCGGGGTAAAGCCCGACTCCATATTCATGATGAAACCCTGAGCCCATTCCCGGGCCGCGGTCTTCGCCCCGTCGTCCTTGTAGTCCCGATCCAGGTAGTAATTGCGCAGGGTCAAGGTGCCGTGACTGTCATCGATAAAGCCTTCGGCCAGCGCCGGAGTGGCAATCACACTCAAACCCAACAGGGCCAGATGACGTGCACGAACAGGTAAGGTTGAGATCGCCACGAGGGCGTCCCGAGGGAGATTTGGCATGTTCGATGTCCACTTATTGTTGTTGTTTTTAGAACGGGATCGTCGGGTTGCCCCAAGGATCTCCGGTCAGAGAATGGAAACGCCTGAGGGTGGCGTCAATCCACAATGACCGATAATCGAACATTAATATTATTATCTATTTTTTAAATACATCTTCCACCTTATGTCATCACATTGATTTAAATGAATTTAATGGCATTTTTCAGTAAAAAACCTTGGTCATTCATTTTTTAGTTATCTTTGTTAATCTTAATTTCAGCCTGCTATCGCCTACAGCAATCAGGCTCGCGCTCCCCCGTAAGCCCCAACAAAAACAATAATGAGGTTCGCCATGGACACCCCATCACGTCGCACGACGCTGACCATCGCCCTGTGTTTTATCGTTGCACTGATCGAAGGCTTCGACCTGCAAGCCGCCGGCACTGCCGCCGCGGGCCTGCGCCAGACCTTTGCCCTGGACCCGAAAATGATGGGCTGGGTATTCAGCGCCGGCATTATCGGTTTACTGCCGGGCGCCTTCTTCGGCGGCTGGATCGCCGATCGCATCGGCCGCAAGAAAATCCTCATCGGCGCCGTGCTGCTGTTCGGCGTGTTCTCCCTCAACACGGCCTATGTCAGCAGTTTTTCCGGCCTGCTGCTGGCGCGCTTCATGACGGGCCTGGGCCTGGGTGCCGCCCTGCCCAACCTGATCGCGCTGTGTGCCGAAGCCGTGGGTGAGCAACGTCGCGGCACCGCGATCAGCATCATGTATGCCGGCGTGCCGTTGGGCGGCGCACTGGCGGCGGTGGTCGCCATGCTGTTCGCCGAGCATTGGCAGATGACCTTCATCATCGGTGGTCTCGTGCCCTTGCTGGTGGTGCCGTTGATGGTCCTGCTGCTGCCTGAGTCCAGCGCCTTTCGCCAGCAACAAGGCAGCGTCAACGTGGCGCGTGCGTCAACCGGCCAGGCGCTGTTCGGCGAAGACCGGACCCGCGTCACCCTGGCGTTGTGGCTGAGCTACTTCTTCACCCTGACCGTGATGTACATGCTGCTCAACTGGCTGCCATCGCTGTTGCTGGAACAGGGTTTCAGCAAACCCCAGGCAGGCCTGGTGCAGATGCTGTTCAACATTGGCGGCGCCCTCGGTTCCCTGCTCGGCGGGCTGCTGCTGGATCGCTGCAACGGCATCAAAGTGGTGCTGTTTGTCTACGCCGGGTTGCTGGCGGCGCTAGCTGGAGTCGGCCTGTCGGTGGGCATCGTCCCCATGGCCATCGCCGGTTTTTCCGCCGGGTTGTTTGTGATGGCCGCGCAGCTGGTGCTGTACGCCCTGGCACCGCCGTCGTACCCGACCTCGGTGCGCGCCACCGGCGTCGGCGCTGCGGTGGCGATCGGTCGCCTCGGATCAGTGGCCGGGCCCTTGGCCGCCGGGCAAATTCTGGCGGCCGGGGCTGGCACCACCGGAGTTTTGCTGGCGACCTCGCCCGGGCTGCTGATTGCAGCACTGGCGATCATCAGCGTGATTGCCCGCTCGGCCGAGCCGCCGTTGCGTACGGCGAACCCGATTGCGGATAAAACCTGACCGGGGCGCCCTCCTTGTAGCAGCTGCCGAGCCTGCGTGACTGCGTTCGGCCGTAGCAGCTGTCGAGCTTGCGAGGCTGCGTTCGGCTGCGAAGCAGTCGTCAAACCAGAACTTGCGGTACGCCTGGCAGACCGCATCAGCCGGATTCACGACTGCTGCGCAGCCGAACGCAGCCTCGCAGGCTCGGCAGCTGCTACCAATCGTGTTACGGCGTGGTGCGCAGGCACGCATTCACCGGCGGTACGCGCTGCCGCCAGGGCTGAGCCTGCTCCAGTTGTGCGGCCAGGCTCAGCAAGGTCGCCTCTTCGCCGAAGCGGCCTGCGAAGTGCGCGCCCATGGGCAAGCCTTGCGGGCTCCAGTGAAGCGGTACCGACATTGCCGGTTGCCCACTGGCATTGAACAACGCGGTAAACGGCGAGTAACTGTGGAAGCGCTCGATCAATTCATCGAGACTCAAGCGGTCGTCCCGCAGGTCCAGCTCGCCGATCGGTACCGGTTCACGGGTCAGGGTCGGGCTGAGGATCAGGTCGTAATCCTGCATGAACAGCGCCAGTTGCCGGCCCAGGGCATGAATCCACTCCACCGCTGCCGCGTATTGCGCGCCACTGACCCCGCCCTTGTCGCGCAGAATGATCCGCGTGCGGGCTTCCAGCTCCTCGGGCTGTACAGGCGCGCCACGCAATTGGCCCAACAGGTCGACGTAGTTTCGCGTGCTGGCACCGATGATAGTGAACACCTGGTCAAGAAACTCAGGCAGCACCACCGGTAACCGGGCGGGTTCTACCCGATGCCCCAGCGACTCACACAGGCTCGCAGCCTGACGCACCGCCTCCAGGCTTTGTGTGGAAGTCGGCCAAGACCCGATCTGCTCCACCAGGGCGATACGCATTGGCCGCGGAGTCTGTTGTACAGCAGTCACATACGGTTGCGCCGACAGCGGCGCAGCATAGGGCGCACCCAAATCGATTCCCGCCGTGGCGTCGAGCAAAGCCGCGCTGTCACGTACCGATAAGGTGATGCAGTGGTTGGTGCCCATGCCCGCCCAGCCCTCGCCTATCATTGGCCCGGAGGGCAGCAAGCCACGGCTTGGTTTGAGGCCAAAGACTCCGCAGCAGGACGCCGGCACCCGCAACGAACCACCGCCGTCATTGCCATGGGCAAACGGCACTACCCGCGCCGCCACCAGGGCCGCCGCCCCGCCGCTGGAGCCGCCAGCGCTGTGCTCGGTGTTCCACGGATTGCGGGTGGCGCCGAAACGTGTCGACTCGGTGGAATAGGATGTGCCGAACTCCGGTGCCGTGCTGGTGCCGACGATCAGGCAACCGGCGCGGCGCAGGCGGATCACCACCTCGGATTCGAAATCGGCGCGGGCCCCGCCCAGCGCCAGCGAACCATTGGTCATTGCGGCACCCTGCACCGGCGCGAACAGGTCCTTGATCAAGGTCGGCACACCGGCAAACAGTCCGTCCCGAACCTGAGGTTCGAGCGCTGCCTCGCGGGCCTTGTCGTAGAGCCGCTCGGCCACTGCGTTGAGTTGCGGTTCAACCCGCTCCAGTCGCTCGATCACTGCGTCGACCAGCTCCACGGGCTGCACTTCACCACGCCTGACCCAAGCGGCCAGGCCGGTGGCGTCTTCCTTGTCCAACAACTGATGGATGTCTTGCATGTTTGATACTCCGGATCTATTTCAATGACGAATGGGTGGATGGCACGGAAGAGTTCGAGCGGCGGCGCGATAATCCGGCGATCGCCCAAAGCAGCGCGGCAGCAAGACTGGCGAAGGCCAGCCATTCGATGGCGTGACGCAGGTCGCCGGCAAACGCACCCAGCACCGCCACCACCAAGGGGCTGACGAACTGACCGAAATACAGGCACGCGGTGAAGCCTCCCAATCCCCGACCACGGGTTCGAGCACTCAAGGCCTCCATCATCGGCGCCATGACATTGGGCACCAGCAATCCCGCGCCCAGGCCATGGATCACCACCGCCAGCACCACTTGGTTGTAGCTTTGCCCGCGCATCAGCAACCACAACCCGAGCGCCAGCAACAGCAGCAACACCGTATTGGTACCGGCGATCCCCAAACGTCGACGCAGCAGCGGCCAGGCCAGGGAACCGCCCAGGGTGGCCAGCAGGCTCAAGCCGGCGGACAGGCCAATCAGGGTGCTGGATGTGACCCCGAGACCCACCAGCAAAATGGGCGTCTGTACCGGCACCACAAAGCTCAGCACCATGCCCGCGAGGATCAGCAGATAACCCAACACCAGCGGCAGAATCGCCACCCGCTCCGGTCCCTGAACCTCAACGGACGGCTGCGTACGAACCGGCTCCCAGAGCACCTTCACCATGGCCGGCACCAGCAGCAGCGGCAGCAAATAGAGGAGGAACGGCAAGCGCCAGGAGTGCTCGCCCAAAGCGCCACCAACGACGAAGAACAACGCACCGACCAAACCGATGGTGACCACCTGACGGTTGATGTAGCGCAACCGTTCCTCGCCCTGCCAATAGTCGCCGATCAGGGTCGCGCAACAGGTCATCACCGCCGCCTCGGCCACCCCGAACAGCAGGCGCACAGCGACGATGGACTGCAGATCCCCCAGCACTGCCGGCAACGCGCCGAGCAAGGTATAGAGCAAGGTGGCGATCACCAGTAACGCCTTGCGCCCGACTCGATCGGCGAGCCAGCCGGCCAGGGGCGCGCACACCGCAATCGCCAGCGCCGGCCCGGTCACCGCCAGTGGCACCAGTAAATCGGCCCGGGAAGTGAGCGGCCCGAACTCGGCACCGAGTTTGGGCAGGATCGGCGCGATCATCACCGAGCCCATGATGGTCAGGCTGCTGCCCAGCACCAGCACCAGCCCTTCGCGGCGTCCCGTGGCCTGACGCACGACAGGCGTCGCCAGGGTTGAAGCGCAATGCACAGAAGTCATGGTCCGGTCCTCAGAAACTTTGGGAAACGCGCAAGGCGACGGTGTAGCCTTCGGCGCGGTTGCTCGCGCCCTGCTCTTTGTAGAGGTGCAGCCAGACCGGCGGAAGGCCCGGTTTGACGTAGCTCACCGCTGGTCCCACAGCCAGCACCCTGGCGCGATTGCCACTCGTCAGGCCCGGGGCGTCGTCATCGGTGAACTGACGGTAGTAGTACCCGCCGATACCGGCGGTCCAGGGGCCGAAGTGCTGGCCCACGGCGAACTCATGCCGGTACTCCACGCCGTTCTTGTAGTCAGTGGCAGGGTTGCGCGTGTTGATGTCCACCTCGAAGCTCGATGACACCTCGAAGCCGGTGTCACTGATGTAAGTGGCATTGACGATGGGGGAAAAAGTCCAGTGATTGAGCCCGGGGGAAATCAGCCGGTTCTTGTCGTAGTCGCCGGTGGGGGTCTGGATCTGAAACTGGGTGTTGACGAACAGGTTGAGCGACAGGTTCCACTGCAGGATCAGCGGCAGAAACTGCACGTCTGCCAGGCGGAACGGATCGGCCTCAAGTTTCAACGGACCGCCCGGCGTCGGCACCTCCAGGGAAGCATCCATCTTGAAGAAAGGCACCACCGTGCCGAAACCGTATTGGGCGCCGAGGACGGTGTAGTCCGTCATGCGCATATAGGCCAGGCCGATGGACAGCACGTCCAGGGAGAGATTGTTGTCCAGAGAACGACCGTGGCGGTCCTTCTGCACGTTGGCCGAATAGAAGGCCGTGCGCAGGCCCAGGGTGCCGAATGGCGTGGCCGGCGGCATCATCCCGGCGCCGAAGTCATAGACGCCCACTGCGGTGGTCGGCGCCCCGTTTTCAGTGGCCTGTGCGCCAGCGCACAGGCCGAACAGCCCCAGGGTGAATACAGTGACGCGGCTGATGCTTGAGTTGTTGTTCTTGTGATTCATCGAATGCCCCTCCCAACCAAATGGTGTGGGCCATCCTAGTAACGACTCCGGTAGGCGGGTTATCCGTTTTCAGCACAGTTAATGGCGACGCAAGGTCTGTGAGGGCGTCTCTCCGAACAGTGTGCGGTAATCGCTGGCAAAGCGACTCAGGTGCCAGAAGCCCCAACGCGCCGCCACCTCTTGCACCCCATGTTCATGGGGGCTGTCACGCAGTTCACGACGCACTGCATTGAGGCGCAACGCCCTTAAATACGCCACCGGATTGATACCCAGGGTTTCCTGGAAACAGTACTGGAGTTTGCGTCGGCTGGCGCCGATGTGATTGCACAGATCGAGGATCGATAATGGTTCGTCCAGATGCCCCAACGCATATTCCCTGGCACGATCGACCATGCGTTTGCGCGCCGTCGGGTTAAGGGGCGCGGCCTGATCCGGCGCGACCAGTTCCAGCAGTTGCACCATCACGGCATCGCGAATGCCATGACGGATCGCCTCATAGCCCAGCAGGCTGTCGTGGCCTTGATCGGCAGCGGCCAGCTCGTCGAACAGCGCCGCCAACTCAGCCTGCACCGAGGAAGCCCCCAGACGGTAACACTTGGGAAGATCGGTAATTTGAAACCGGGCGCCCTGGCGCTCCAGCACATGTTCAAGGGCCTGGACATCAACCGCCACCCCCAACAGATCCAGATGTTCGGGCGTGCGCAGATCGGGCAAGTGATCACCATGGGCCACCAACAGGCTCGCCTCATGAATCGGATGCCCCGCACAAAACACCGCCCCCTGAGCGCTCAGCGGCACGCTGAAGGTGATGGCTCCCTTCCAGGCGCTGCCACTCTTGAGCATCGCCTGATTAGAGCGGTCGCGCGCCAGTTGCATCCACCCGGCGCGAAACTCGATCAACTCGCCTTCAAAGCGCCCGGGCGTCAGCTGGTCATAGCGTACCTGCCAGCCGTCCATGTTCTGTGCGTGCTGATCGATGTCGTTGGTGCGATAACGATGAATCGCCGCAGTCATGTCCGGCGTACCGGTGGCGCCATCCACGCTTGGGTTATTGTTATTCATGGACCTTTCCTGTTGGGCACACAAGGCTTGCAGGCCGTTGGGGAGGCAAGTTCCATTCCGCCGTAACAGGCATTGGCGTAATTGTGCCGAAAACGGCTAGTCGGTCCTCACTGTCCCCGTCCTCGTGTAGCGCTTGCCGAGTCCTCAGCCCTCCTTGAGCAACAGCCCATGCCGGCTCGCTTCAGGCTTTTTTGCGAAGACCTTCTGCGGCAGCAGCAGCCAGGCCAGGGCCGGCAGCAGGATCAGGGCACCGAGCATGTTCACCAGGAACATGAACGCCAGCAGAATCCCCATGTCGGCCTGGAACTTGATCGGTGAGAACGCCCAGGTCGACACCGCGACCGCCAGGGTCATGCCGGTCAGCAACACCACTTTGCCGGTGAACAGCAGCGCCTGGTAATACGCCTGTGCCAGGGTGTCGCCGGCACGCATGCGGGCCAGAATCACACTCAAGACGTAGAGCGCGTAGTCGATGCCAATGCCCACGCCCAGTGCGATGACCGGCAGGGTCGCGACTTTGACCCCCATGCCCAGCCCCACCATCAGCGCCTCGCAAAGAATCGAGGTGAGCATCAGCGGCAGCATCGCGCAAAGGGTTGCGCGCCAGCTGCGGAAGGTCAGCAGGCACAACAGGCTGACCGCGCCGTAGACCCAGAACAGCATCTCGCGCATGGATTTTTTCACCACGATATTGGTCGCGGCTTCGATCCCGGCGCTGCCGGCGGCGAGCATGAATTTGACCTCTGGCATCTGATGCTCGCTGATGAATTTCTCGCTGGCCTGCACCACCCGATTCAGGGTATCGGCCTTGTGATCGGCCAGGTAAACGTACAGCGACAACATCGAACAGCCCTGATTGAACAGCTCCCGCGGAGCACGGGTTTGCACGGCGCCCAGCGCACCGTCATTGGGGATCAGCTCATACCATTTGAAGTTGCCTTCGTTGTAACCGGCCGTGGCGATCTTGCTCAGCACCGCCATCGAGGTGGTCGACTCCACGCCGGGCAATTGCTCCAGCCGCCAGGCCAACGCATCCACTGCCGACAGGCTCGCGTAACGGGTGCACTGATCTTCCGGAGTCTTGATCATGACCACGAAAATATCCGAGCTGGCCGCATAGTTTTGGGTCATGAACAGCGCGTCGCGGTTGTAGCGCGAGTCAGCCCGCAACTCCGGGGCGCCGGGATCGAGATCGCCGATCTTCAGGTGCAGGCTCACGGCAAAACCGAACGCTGCCAGCAGCAGACCGCCCAGCATGGCGCAAATAGCCCAGCGCCGCTGGGTGAACAAATCGAGCACGCGCCACAACGGATGCTTGATCTGTGCCTGCAGTTCGGCGTTTTCCGAACTCAGGCTGCGTTGCGCCGCTGCCGGGCTGACACCGATATAGCTGAGCAGGATCGGCAACAGAATCAGGTTGGTGAAAATCAGCACCGCCACGCCGAGGCTGGCGGTGATCGCCAGATCCTGAATCACCCGGATATTGATCAGCAGCAGCACCGCGAAGCCCACCGCATCACAGAGCAACGCGGTCATGCCGGCCGCGAACAGTCGGCGGAAGGTATAACGCGCGGCCACCACCCGGTGGGTGCCGCGACCGACGTCCTGCATGATGCCGTTCATCTTCTGCGCGCCGTGGCTCATGCCAATGGCGAACACCAGAAACGGCACCAGCGCCGAGTACGGGTCCAATTCATAACCGAGGATGGCGAGCAGACCCAGCTGCCAGAGCACCGCCACCAGCGAACACGTCACCACCACCAGCGTGCTGCGCGCGCAACGGGTGTAGCCAAACAGCACCAACACCGTCACCAGTACCGCCACCACGAAGAACAGCAAAACTTGAGTCAGCCCCTCGATCAGGTCGCCGACGATTTTGGTGAAACCGGTGATGTGAATCCGCAGGTCATCGCTCTGGTACTTATCCCGCAGAGCTTCCAGTTGCCGGGAAAACTCGCCGTAGTCCAAGGCCTTGCCGGTCTGCGGACTGATGTCCAGCAACGGCACGAAGATCACGCTGGACTTGAAGTTGCCGGCCACCAATTGACCGACCTCACCGGAACGCGCGACGTTGGTCCGCACCTGTTCGATACTGGCCGCCGAGCCATCGTAGTCGTCGGGGATCACGGTGCCGCCATCAAGCCCCTCCTCGGTCACGGCGGTCCAGCGCGTGGTCGGGGTCCATAACGATTTCATGTAGGGCCGGTCGACACCCGGCAGCAGATAGAGCTCGTCGTTGAGCCTGGCCAAGGTGTCGAGATAGTCCTTGGTGAAAATGCTGCCTTGTTTGACCTCCACGGCGATCCGCAGCGAGTTGCCCAGGCCGCTCAACTCACTGCGATTCTCCAGGAAGTTGGCGACATAGGGATGCCCCGTGGGAATGGTTTTCTCATAACTGGCATTGATGCCGATGCGCGTGGCTTGCCAGCCGAGCACCAGCGTCACCAGCAGACACAGCAGGATCACCAGCGGTCGATGGTTGAAGATCGCCCGTTCGGCGAAGTTGCCCGACGCCTGGTCGAAGTCTGCCAGGCGGCCGATCACGGTTTGGGTTTTGTCGTCTTTCAAGTCTGACTCCTGTTGCACGGGCCGTGGCCCGATAGCGCTGCACCGTGAAGTTTCAAGGTTTGCCAGAGGCCCGTGGATCCTGGTCAGCGGCCACACCGCTCAAACCGACGCTGGCCAGGCTGCCGTCGGCCGCCTGTTGCACGGCCGCGACAGTCCCGCCGCTGCGGCTCTGGCGTTTGTCGAAGCTACGACCTTGGTCATGGCTGAAGAAAAGTTCGCCGCCCTGGCTGGCCAACAGCAGGCTGCCATCGCGCAGTTCGATGGCGCTCGCCAGTGTTGATTCGATACCGGTGTCGAGGCGTCGCCAACTGCCGCCACGGTCATCGGACCACCAGGCGTTACCGCGCAAACCATAGGCAATCAAGGCGCCGCCGCGAGTGCCGAGCAGGCCGAAAAAGCTGCCTTCATAAGGTGACTTCAAGGCCTGGAATGAATGCCCGGCATCGGTCGAACGCAACAGCAAACCGCGCTCCCCCACCAGCAGCAGATCGTTGCCCGAGACGCGAATGCCATACAGGTTCAGGCCCTGCGGATTGTCCACATGCTGCATCCACGGCTGCCAGCTTCGCCCACCGTCGTCGGTGCGGTAGATCTGGTTATAGGCGCCAACGACGTAGCCGTGCAGGCGGTCACTGAAGTACAGGTCGAGGAACGGTTTGTCCGGTCCGTCGTCGAGCATCTGCCGTGCCTGCGCCAGGTTGCCGGCGCCGCCCGGTTGATTGGCATCGCGCTCAGCGGCCTGCACCGCCAGCGCGGCGGCGCGTTCGCCGTCGAGTTGCTTGTGCCAGGTTTCACCGCCGTCCTCGGTGTGCAACACCACGCCCAGATGACCGACCGCCCAGCCCTGCTCGGCATCGACGAACTGCACCGCCGTCAGGCTGACGCTGACCGGCACACTGGCCTGGCGCCAATTTCTTCCAGCGTCATCCGAAAGCAGTACGATCCCGCGCTCGCCGACCGCCACCAGCCGCTCGCCGGCCCGGGTCAGCCCGAGCAATGCCGCGCGCTGGGCCTTGGCGGTCGGCAGTGCCGGCTGCTGCAGTACTGCAAACGTGCTCGCCTGGGCGTTGAACATACACGCCATCAAACCCAATGCCAGGACGCAGGCGCCCCGGCGCAGGCCGAAGCCCGCATAGCGTTTTTGCCCCATCATGTCGGTATCCCACTCGCAAAGTCACAGGCGACCGCAGCGCGCACCCTCACCCGCCGCGGCCTCCCTCAGGTTCAACGCATGTTTTCGTTGGCCATGGCATCCGGCGTGAAATAGGACGCCGAAGGTTTCGCGACTTTCTGGTACTGGACCGCCAGATCGTTGCTCGAGGAGTTGAGGAAGTAGGCGCCGGTGTCGAGGTTGTAGCTGCCCCACATGACTTGCGCGGTGAGGGCCGGCAGGTCCGGCGCCAGCAGCGTCAGCGAATACATCTGCCGTCCGAGCTTGCCCTGGGCGTCATAACCGTCGGCCATCAGGATCTGCCAGGAGTCTTCGTCGATGTAGTAAGTCCGACGCGGCACCACATGGCGCTTGCCGGATTTGAGCGTGGCCTCGACCACCCAGACCCGATGTTTCTCCCAGCGCACCAGGTCAGGATTGAGGAAGTTCTGTTTGACCAGGTCGTCGCTCTTGGCCAGGGCGGCGCGGTTATTGTTGTAGGCGACGATCAGTTCTTTCTTGCCCATCAGCTTGAGGTCATAGCGATCGGTAGGCCCGAACAGCATGAACGCTTCGTCGAACAGACCGACCCCCGAGGTCACGAAGTCCGGGGTGTCGTAGGCGATGTTCGGCGCCCGGCGCACCCGGCGCTGACCGACCAGATACTGCCAGGCCGCGCGGTTGGCCGGGTCCAGGTCCCAATGGGTCATCAGGCCTTCGCCGGCCTTGGACGACGGCAGTTCGGTCAGCAGCTTGCCCACCAGGTACTTGCCGGAAAAGTTTTCCAGGCTGCCGCCTTCAACGTAGTAGGGAAACTGGTAGGTGTACTGGGCGCGGGTCGCCTGGACTTTCTTGCCGCCGGCGGTCATCAGCCAGGTATCGAAAGGCGAACTGATGGTGTCGCCACCCTGCCAGGACAATCGATAATTCCACAGCACTTGCGTACCGTTTTCCGGGATCGGGAACGGGATGCCGCCATAGGCGCCGGTGACTTTCTCGCTCGCCACGTCCAGCGTGGCGCGGGTGGCATTCTTGCCGGTGTTGTCATACACCCATTGCGGGGCTGCCGCCGAGCGATGGGTCGGGTAGACGTCCAGGCGATAGTCCGGGTATTTCTTCAGCAGCAGCTTGGTGCCTTCGGCCAGTACATTGGCGTACTGCTCCATGTTCGAGGCCTTGATCGAATACAGCGGTTTTTCACCGGCGAATGGATCGGGACGTTTGTCACCCGGTTTGTAGCCCGGCGCGACCTTGGTGTAGCCGCCATCCCAGGCAGGGATGCTGCCATCGGCGTTGCCGGCGCGCTCGCCACCAAGGGGTGTCAGTTCAGTCTTCAAGCGTACAGCCTGCTCAGGCGACACGGCCGCCTGCGCCAGGCTCATGCCGGCAAAGGCCAGGGTGAGGACGCAAGTGTTGAGAAATGCTTTGTTCTGCATGGCGAATCCACCTTATTAGAATGAGGTTTTCACGTAGAGCGAGACGAAGTCGCGGTCGGCCAACGACTGCCCGTAACTGAAATTGCCGTCCTCGCGCAGCCCGGCTTTCGGGGCACCGAAGAAGTTCACGTAGTTCAGGCCGACATCCCAGCGCTGCAGGTAGGTGGCCTTGAGCCCGACACTCCAGTCGCCGGAATGGGTATTGCCGAAGCCCGATTTGTTGACCGCCGAAGAGCGCCCATCGAGTACCACACCCATGCCGATCGGCACGGTCAGGTCGATCCCGTCGACAATCTGGAAGTACGCCGACTCCACCAATACCCGCAGTGCCGTAGCATCGCGGGTGGTGTTGGCATCCAGCGCGGCGGCGTTCTCGGTCACGCTCAGGGTGCGGTTCCAGGCCAGCTCGGCCAGTGCCGAGCCGCCATCCCAAAATGCGGTGGGCGATAACAGGTAAATCGCCGACAGGTTGGCGTGAGCGGTTTTGCCCCTGGCAAACAGTGAGTTATCGTCGCCATCGGCCGCCACGCCAGGGGCCACCACTTGCAGATTGCTCACCAGCGGCGCGTTCCAGCGCACGGAAGTTTCACCGGCAAAGTTGAACGGCCCATAAGCGGTGGAGAAGCTGACGCCAGCAGTCTTGATGTCTTCGGCGTAGACCTGACGATAGGAACTCAGGATCGGCAACCCGGTGGCGGCCGCAGCCGTACCGTCGAGGTAGGCGTACAGGCCGGTCGGGGTTTTGTCATGATACTGCGCAGCGTAGAAACCCAGCTCCAGCTCGGTGCCGGTCGGCTTGAAGCGGATCTGCATACCGCCCTGCCCCGAATTTCGCGGTTTCAAATCGCCGCCATTCACCGTGTCGTTGCCGAACACTTCGCGCAGTGAACCGCTGCCGTAACCGATGGCATCGATATCGCTCAGGTAGCTGCCGGCGCCGGGCACATTGGAGCGTTCCCACTCAAACTGGTAGTAAGCGCCCACCGACAGCTGCGGGTTGATCTGCAACTGCCCGGAGATCTGATTGACCGGACGCAGGATCTCCTTGAACTGGGTCCCCGGCACGCTCAGCAACTTGACCACATCGGTCGGGCCCTGGGCATTGGCAATGCCGTTGCCACCGTAGAACAGGCTTTCGCCGTAGATCAGGCTGTGTCGGCCCAGACGCACCACGCCTTGGGAGTCTTCACCGAGGTCACCGCGCAGGAACACGAAGGCGTCGAGAATTTCCGCGTCGCGACCGTGGAGCTTGCGGGTTTCGCTGAGGAAATGCGTTTGCTCGCTGCTGTCGGTGCCCTGGTTGTAGATATCGTCGTACCAGGCTGCGCCGCTCACACGCAGGCCATAGTTTTGCCGGCTGAGGTCCATTTCAGAAAACAGGTCCAGACGATTGGAGACCAGGCCACTGCTGAAGTTTTTATCGCCCTGACTCTGGATCGACGGGTACAGGCCGTTGGCGGTCGGTGCGTTGACCAATCGGCTGTCCTGCCCCTGAAGACGCCAGGCCTGGCTGTACTTGATGGTGTTGTCCCAACGCAGTTTCCAGTCGGAATCACCAAGGTCCATTTGCATGGCCTCGACCCTTTCGACCATCACACCGGCGCTGCATAACGCCAGAAACAGGGCGCAATGCTTGAAACGAAAGCAACGTTTAACGTTGTCCATGGACGCTCCTCATTATTTTTATTTTTTGGCATGGCTTTGCACTTGTGGCGAGGGGGCTTGCCCCCGCTGGGGCACGCAGCGGCCCTAAAATCAGCCGGTTTACGACTGCTTCGCAGCCGAACGGGGGCAAGCCCCCTCGCCACATGGTTTCAGATGTAGGTAGAGGCCAATCCGCCATCGACTGCCAGGTTGACGCCGTTGATCCAGCGCGACTCGTCGGCACACAGGAAAGCGATCACCGCCGCTACCTCATCGGCATAAGCGGGGCGTTTCATGCGATGGGCATCGGCCTGGGTTCGGGCCTCACCGAGCATGCTCACGAAGTCGCCGAGGATCGGTGTGAAAACCGGACCTGGCGCGACGCTGTTCATGCGCACCGAATGTTCGAGAAACCAGGGTTGGGCCTGCAGGTAATTCCAAACGATCAAGGCTTCCTTGAAATACTGGTAGCAGGTCTGGTCCGGTACCGGGTGCTCGGCCAGCCAGGCCTGCCCGGCGGCGAAACCTTCGATGCGCGCCAGTGCCTTGTGCTGTTCCAGACGTAACGGCCACTCGGCGCCGAGGATCGAGGCGATATTGACGATGCTGCCGCCAGCGTTGATGCGTGGCAGCAACGCGCTGCTCAAGTGGCGCAATCCCAGGTAGTTGACCCGCGCCAACAGTTGCGGGTTTGCAGTGCCCGGCACCCCGGCGATATTGCACAGGCTGTCGATCCGTGCCGGTAGCTGCGCCAGCAACCGGTCGATGTTCTCGGCACTGCTCAGATCGCCCTGAACAAAACCATCCAGGGTCATGTGCGGCGCCTTCAGGTCCACGCCAATCACGTGGGCGCCGTGGCTGCGCAGCAGGCTTGCCGTGGCCGCGCCGATACCCGAAGAGACGCCAGTCACCAGCACAATCTTGTTGTCGAGTTTCATGTTGAGTCCTCTTATTATTTTTGTGTACTCGGTGGGCCGACCTACCTTGTCGGCCCGGAAAAACCGGCCCGTCAGAACGGGTAACGCGGCGCCTTATCCTTGACCGTCACCCATTGCCATTGGGTGTATTCATCCCAGTCGGCCGGGCCGCCAACGCTGCCGGCATTTCCTGAGCTGCCGCGTCCGCCGAAGGGGTTGATGCATTCGTCGGCCACTGTCTGGTCGTTGATGTGCAGCAGCCCGCAATTGAGTTGCTCGCCCATCGCCATCGCGTGCCCGACCGAAGGCGAAATGATCCCTGCGGACAAGCCATACTCGGTGCGGTTGGCCAGGTCGATGGCCTCATCGTCGCTGGCAAAACTCACTACCGTGGCCACCGGGCCGAAGATTTCCTCGTCGAACGCGCGCATGCCCGGGCGCACACCGGAAAGCACCGTGGGTTGGTAGAAGAGCTGCTCATACTCGCCGCCGGCTTGCAGAGTTGCCCCGGCCGTCACACTCTCCGTGACGATTTCATGCACTCGCAACAGCTGGCGTTTGTTGATCAACGGCCCCAGCACCGCCTCACCGCGAGCGGCATTGCCGACCGTGATTGCCCGTGCCTTTTCTGCCAGCCTGCGGACCAGCTCTTGTGCAATCGACTCATGGGCCAGGATGCGTCCGGTGGCCATGCAAATCTGCCCCTGATGCAGCCAGGCACCCCACGCGGCGTTGCTGGCCGCCAGTTCGAGATCGGCGTCTTCGAGCACAATCAACGAGTTCTTGCCGCCCAGCTCCAGGGCGACTTTTTTCAGATGACGCCCAGCCAGCTCCGCGACTTTGCGCCCCGCTGCGGTGGAGCCGGTGAACGCGATCATCCGCACATGCGGATCGCGGCACAGCGCTTCTCCGGCTGGCGCCGCACCCGGCAACACCTGCAGCAAGCCCTTGGGCAGACCGGCCGACTCGAACAACCGGGCAATGATGAAACCGCCACTGACCGGGGTCTGCGGATCGGGCTTGAGCACCACGGCGTTGCCCGCCGCCAGCGCCGGCGCCACCGAACGCAGGGACAACACCAGAGGAAAGTTGAACGGCGAGATCACCCCGACCACGCCATGGGGCAATCGGCGTGCATAGGACAAGCGCCCCGCTTCGCTCGGCAGAACCAGACCATGGGGTTGCGACAGCAGCCCGGCCGCCTGATGCAGCAACACGATCGCCTCACGGACCTCATGTTCACCCTTGAACAGGCTGCCGCCACTTTCCCGGGCGATGTACAACGCCAGTTCGGCAAAGTGTTGCTGGGCCAGTGCGGCAGCTTTACGAAAGATCTCTGCGCGTTCCCGTGGCCCCAATGCCGCCCAGGCCGGTTGAGCACGAGCGGCGTTCAGGCTGGCAAACGCGATGTCTACTGCGTCGGCCAAACCGGTGACGGTCAACACCTCGCCGGTGGCCGGTTCGATGACGCTATGGCTGCCGCCCAATGGACGTAGCCAGTCGCCATTGAAGATGCGTTCACGCCATGGCTCGTCCCGCAGAAAATCAGATGGTTCACTTACCGACATTTCGGTCTCCCGGCTCTTGTGTTTGTCATTGCCTGACGCGGCCTTGCTAAAACGATGCAAGGCGTCTGCGTGGTGAAAGCGCTAGAGCAAGGGCTGTGCCGACTTCCTGCGTTGCGCCGCATTTCAACTGGCGAAGGCTCTGGCCTGCGGGCTTTAGAGGGGCATTTGCGAATAGGACAAGGTGCTTGGCGTACAGCCGGCAGCTCGCCACTTGTCCAAATGATAAAGTTATGTTTAATAACTGTTTTGCTAGTTGATCATTTCGATCAGTCGACTCGCTCAGGGGCATAACAATGAACAATCCCCATTCGCTGCTTCCTCATCTTGCCGTGCAGGAGGAGCATTTCTCGCCCCGAGGTGACAGTACCCAACTGGCCGAAGGCAACTCACCGACCCTGGCCGAGTTGACCGAATGCCTGTTCTTTTCCCCTGTTGACGGACGTATCTGGCTCAACGACCAGCGCATGCTGCTATTGCACAGCTCATCCTTCGGCGCGCTGCGACGAGAAATTATCGAGCGCCAGGGACTGGAACAGAGCCGCGGCCTGTTTACCCGCACCGGCTATCTCTCCGGCGCACGCGATGCGCGACTGATCCGCGAGCGCTGGCCAGACGCCGACGCCGCGGCGGTTTTCTCGGCCGGCACGCGTCTGCATACACTCGAAGGCATGACCAAGGTCGAACCCCTGCACTTCAAATTCGACGCCGACTCAGGCTTCTATGAAGGTGAATTCCTCTGGCACCACTCCTGTGAGGCCGACGAACATATCGCCGCCTACGGGATCGGCCAGGATTCGGTGTGCTGGACCGAACTGGGCTATGCCATCGGTTATGTCAGCGGGCTGTTCGGCCGTCTGGTGATCTTCCGCGAAACCGAATGCCGGGGCATGGGCCATGAGAGCTGCCGGGTGATCGGCAAGACCGCCGAGCAATGGGGCGATGTCGAGCAGGACCTGAGTTATCTCACCGCCTCGCCCTCAAGTGCCGCACCCAAACAGCCTCAAGCCCCGGCGCCCGCCCCCCAGGATGACGACAGCGAAAACCCCGGCGGACCAAAACCGATTGGCGCCAGCGCGGCCTTCAATGCCGCTACCCTCGCCTTGCAGCGCGTGGCGCCGACGCCCGCCACGGTGTTGTTCAGCGGCGAGTCCGGGGTCGGCAAAGAGTTGTTCGCCCGTCAGTTGCACCAGTTCAGCCCACGCCATCGAGCACCTTTCGTGGCGCTCAACTGCGCCGCCATCCCGGACAATCTGATCGAGGCTGAGCTGTTTGGTGTCGAACGTGGCGCCTACACCGGCGCGACCCATTCGCGCCCCGGACGCTTCGAGCGCGCCCAGGGCGGCACGCTGTTTCTCGACGAAATCGCCAGCCTCAGCCTGCCGGGTCAGGGCAAGTTGCTGCGTGCATTGCAGGAGCGGGAGATCGAGCGCATCGGCGGTGGCCAGCCCATCAAGGTCGACGTCCGGGTGGTGGCGGCCACCAATGTCGACTTGCGCAAAGCCGTGGCGGCCGGAGAATTTCGCGAAGACTTGTTCTACCGGCTGAATGTCTACCCCATCGTGCTGCCACCGCTGCGCGAACGTCGCGACGACATTCCGTTGCTGGTCAACGCGTTCCTGCGGCGCTTCTGTCAGGCCTACGCCCGCAAACCCGCCGGCCTGACCATGCGCGCACTCAAGGTGTTATTGCGCTATGACTTCCCCGGCAACGTACGGGAACTGCAGAACCTGGTGGAGCGCGGCCTGATCGCCAGCGAAGACGGCCAAGCCATCGATCTGATCCACCTGTTTCGCAACGAACCCATGCCGCAGGATGCGTACTCTCTGGACGACAATGGCAGCCTCGCCGCAACCGACCAGAGTCCCGCCGGCACACAGCCTCGCCCGGCCTTGCTGGAGACCCTGGCTCGCCTGGAACACGGTTTCTCCATTGAAGGGCTGGAGTCGCGCCTGATCGATGAAGCGCTGCAAAAAAGCCAAGGCAATCTGGCCGCTGCCGCGCGACTGCTGGGTTTGAGTCGTGCGCAGTTTGCCTATCGACTGAAAAAATACCGACAGGCATCGGCTTGATTCAGGCGGGTCAATGCATGGTGAACAGCGCTTAAAAGATTAATGAAATTAACTATTAAGCCTGAAGACTCTCGCCATCAGCCAACGAGACTTTTCGCTTCCGGGATAAACGCGCACTACAGAAATTAGCGCTTTAAAAGTTTTACCCGATTAAGTATTTTGCATGGATGATTGGGCGACATGCGCCCCCTTTATTCATAGCGACAAGGGATCAACCGTGAGCGGACTGCGTGAACGTCAGAAAGTCGAACGACGCCAAGCCATCAGCAAGGCAGCGATCGAACTGTTCGAGCGTCAAGGTTTCCAGAACACCACCATCGAACAGATCGCCAACCAGGCTGGGGTGTCGGCGCCCACCGTGTTCAAGTACTTCGGCAACAAGCAGGAAATCATCCTGGAAATCCTGCACGACGCCGACCAGCGCGCCCTCAAGGACACCCGCAACCAGATCCCTGAAATTGAGGATCCGGTCGACGCCCTGTGCTACCTGGAACGCCTGCTGACCGGTTACGCCCTGGAAGTCATGCATCCCAGTCTCTGGCGTGAACTGCTGCCGTTGATTCTATTTGGTGGTGATAACGGACTGCCCGAAGGTTATCGGGCCATGAACGATGCGCTCAGGGCCGAAATCAGCGGTTTACTCAGAGAACTGCAACAGGCCGGCAAGCTACGCGCCGACCTCAACGTCGACCTGGCCGCCTTCCTGTTGAACGACTACTCACACCTGCAGTTGTTCAGGCTGGTCAACCAGGAACAGCCGGACATCGAGTCACACTCCGCCCAGGTAAGGCGTATCACCGAGCTGCTCTTTTACGGAATGCGGGCCTGAGAACGCCAGCCTCCTCCCAGACTGGCTGCATGCCATAGCCGAGGCGCGTCATTGCTGGCGAGCCCGGCGTCACGACGCCGGGCCACGATGATCAGCGGTTGGTCTTGATGGTGGTCCAGGTGCGGGTGCGGATCCGTTCCACGGCTGCCGGCATGGGCTGCAGAGCGAACAGTGTTTTGCGCGCTTCTTCCGGCACATACATGTTGGGGTTATTACGGATCTCGGCGTTCACCAGTGCGGTGGCGTCCTTGTTCGGATTGGGGTAACCGATCTTGTTGCTGATCCGGGCAATGACGTCAGGGCGCAGGATGTAGTTGATGAACTCATAGGCTTCTTTGGTATGGGGGGCGTTGGTCGGCACCATCATCACGTCCGACCACATCGGCGCGCCTTCCTTGGGTAACGCCATCTCCACCCTGACGCCCTTGCCGGCCGCATCGGCCAGTTGCTTGGCCAGCGCCACACCACCCGACCAGCCGACGGCTACGCAAATGTCACCGTTGGCCAGGTCCATGCCGTAGCGTGAGGAGTTGAAGTAGGTGATGTGCGGGCGAATCTTCATCATCGCCGCCTGGGCCTGCGGGTAGTCTTCGCGCTTCTGGCTGTTGGGGTCGAGGCCCTTGTAGTGCAAGGCGATGGGCACGATTTCGTTGGCTGCGTCGAGGAAACCGACACCGCAACTGGCCAGCTTGGCGAGGTTCTCTTCCTTGAAGATCATGTCCCAGGTGTTCATCTGCACATTGGCGCCCAGGACTTGCTGAACCTTGTCGACGTTGTAGCCGATCAGCGTGGTGCCCCACAGGTACGGTGCCGCGTAACGGTTGCCCGTATCACCGGCGGCTTCCAGGGTTTTCATGAACTCCGGGTCCAGGTGCTGCCAGTTCGGCAGCTGGTTGCGGTCCAGCGGCTGGACGGCACCGGCGGCGATCAGGTGACTCAGGTTGGCGCTGCCGGGGTACACCACGTCATACCCGGAATTGCCGGTCAGCAGCTTGGACTCCAGGGTTTCGACACTGTCAAAAACGTCGTAGACCGGACGGATGCCCGTTTCCTCCTGGAAGCTCTTGAGCACTTCAGGTGGCAGGTATTCGATCCAGTTGTAGATCCGCACCGTGCGCTCTTCAGCCAGGCACACACCGCTGGCCAGCAACGACACTACAGCGCCCAATAAGGTGTTACGCAAAAACATGTTCATGGTTAAGCACTCCTGCGCGGCCGCGAAGGCTCGCGGCACTTAATAGCGGTAGGTGAGGTACAGTTCCAGCGCGCTGAATTTCTGGTCATCGCCGAACACCTGCCTGGCAGCGGCCAGCGGCTTGACCCAGTTATAGGAGAGCGACGTATAGAACGACGGCGTCGGGGTCCAGTCGAGGAAAACCACACTCTCGTCCGCAAAGCGCCGATCGCTGACCTGCGCACCCATGTAGTTTTTCTCGTCCAGCCAGAACTGATAGTGGATCGCGCCGAGGGTCAGCGTTTCATTGAGGTGGGTCTTGAGCGAGAACTGCTGGACGTTTTCGTTGCTGTTGAACAGCAGGTAGTTGCCGACGACATCCCCCACCAGCCAGGTGCTCCAGTCGACGAAGCCCTTGCTCAGTGACTCCCAGGCTTTCTGCCGGTTGTCGGCGAGGTTGTCGTCGCCGGAAAAACTGGCGTAGCGATAGCCGATCACCGGGGTCAGCGGCAACGTGTTGAAGGCGTAATCCGCCTGACCGTACCAGGCGTTGGCATCGTAATCCACGCCTTCACCACTGCCCCGCTCCACGGCGTATTCGGCATTCAGGGTCAGGTCCGGCACGCCCGGTACTTTGGCCTTCAACGCACGCACGTTGTACACCTGCATCCCGTCCCGGCGTCGTGGCAGTGTACTGCCCTTGGGCCCCAGCGCGTTGACCTTCATCGCCATGGCCCCCAGTGTCACCTGGTCGTCGAGGTTGTAGTCCAGGTTAGCGCCGGTCATGCGGAAGTCACCCAGATCGTCATCGACCCGCAAGGTGAAGGCCTGGGTCTTCAATGCGCCATGATCCCAGGCCAGGATGGCCGAATCCTTGAAGGCGGTTCTGGGGCCAAGCCAGTAGGCGCCGTCCTTGAGTTGGTCGAGGTTACCGTCCATGACGATGAAGCCGGTGCCGATCATGTAGTTCTGGCGACCGGCTGTGAGCGTCCACTCCCCGGCCCGGAAACCACCGTAGAGTTCTTCGGTGGCCACGTCACCATCAGAGCTGCGGGTGAAGCCGCCGGCATCGCCGTCGCCAAAGGTGGTCGCCGCCACCAGCGAGCCACCGGCCAACAGGCTGAAGTCTGGCTGCAGGGCGTATTCCAGCTTGACGCCGGGCTTGACGTAGAGCTCCTGCCAGTCGATTTTCGTACCGCCATTCTTGCCACTGCGCGCATCGACGCGGCCGCTGCCGAAGTTGACGTTACGGGTGGACAGGGTCGCACCGCCGGCAGTGAAGTTAACCTCACCCTTGAGGTTGCCATCCTCGAAGGTGTAGCCCGCCAGCGCGACTTGGGCGGTCAGGGGTAAGCCGACCGCTAAGAGCGTTCGAGAGAAACGCGTCATGAGAACCATATGAAGCTCCTGTGTGATTATTGTTGTTACAGGGCAGTGAATGGCGGCGCAAAGCGCCGCCAACACCTGGTCGAGCCAGGCGAATAGATCGCAAACTTCTTGTCGTTATGAGGCGTTTCAGTGAGTAAGGTGCGCGGCGATGGCACGCAGCATGCGCACGCTGTCAGCATCGAACGGGCTGACAGCCTCGGTCAGCGATGACTGCTTGACGATCACCACACCGGACGGCTTATCGACGAACAGGTATTGGCCGTGGATACCACCGGCCATGATCGCCTGGCTGTGGTCGTTGAAGACGTACCACTGGCTGCGGTAGGAAGCGTCAGGAGTCCATTGGGAGAACTCGGAGTTTTTGGCGTAGATCGCTGGATCGGAGCCGACGCAAATGCGTGCAACCGTCTCGGTCGACAGCAATTGCAGCCCATCATGGCGACCGTCGTTGGCCAGCAGCCGACCGAACCGCGCCATGTCTCGCAAGGTGGCGTTGAAACCGGCACCGGCAACGCTACGCCCCCAAGGATCGGCCATGAAGTAGCCGTCGCGCTCACACCCCAACTGGCTCCAGAGGTCTTGCAGCAATTGATTGCAAGCCTTGCCCGAAGCGCGCTCCATGACCCAGGCCAGGGCTTCGGTGGTGGCGGTCACGTAATGGAAAAAGCCGCCGTGACTGCCGCGTTTTTTCAGCGACGGCAGGTACTGATACAGCGACTCGAACTGAGCGTACTGCGCAGGTGCCGGCTGGAAACCGCAGGCATAGCCGTACTGCGAGCTCTCGGAGTTGGGATCGTCATAGACTTCGCTGTAGTCGATGCCCACGGCCATGTCGAACAGCTGGCGCACCGTGGCATCGCCAAACGCGCTACCCAACAGTTCGGGCACGTAAAACGCCGCCGGCAACTCCGGATTGAGGATGCCATCGCAGACCAGTTGCTCCCCCAGGGTGCCGATCAGCGACTTGGTCACCGAGAACATGACGTGCCGGTCCCGGGGACGCTGGCCGTTGAAGTAACGCTCGAACAGCACGGTGTCGCCCTGCATCACCAAAAAGGCGTCGGTCTGACTGACCACCAGATGATCGATGACACTGACGCTCAAGCCACATTCACTGTCGAAGTGCAGTTCGTCCAGCGCTTGTGGCGCTTCCTTCAAGACGCTGACCGGTCCGCCACCCGCCTCCACATCAATGGAGGGACGCAGGCGCGCCAGATTGCGGAACCCCCACTGATTGAACGGTGGACGCATCCAGTTGTTCCAAGTGACGCGGCGTTTCGGCTCGGCCGGAAAACCCTGCATAAACAAAGGCGCCAAGCGCCTGTCGAGTGACGATTCATTCGTCTCGATGTAAAGACTGGCCAGCAACGGCACGGTGTTCTGACTCATCGGGTTTCCCCTGCAAAATGACTCTGCGTGAAAGCAGATGCAGGGAAATAATTACCCGGTATTATTTTTTAGTCAATAAAACATTTATCAGATAAAAATATTTTGACGCTGTGCTTTGATGGGGGGCAAACACGGCGTTCAGAGCCCGTTACTCCTGCGCCAGCCCTGCCAGCCGGGGGGGTAATTGGGTGCTAAATGCCCTCGCAGGGTGCTGATACCAGGCGTAGGATCGATACGATGACTGCTAATCACGCGTCGCTGGAGGGTGACTTCCAACCCATCTGCATTCACGTGCAAACGCAAGACATATACCGCCGCACTGTAAGGCCGCGCGACCCTTCGCAGTACAAGGGCCGTGTTCTCACAACAACAAAAGCGAGGTGAAATCATGTCTGGTAATCGTGGTGTCGTGTATCTCGGCGCAGGCAAGGTCGAGGTGCAAACCATCCCCTATCCGAAAATGGAAGACCCGCGCGGCAAGCGCATTGACCATGGCGTGATCCTGCGCGTGGTTTCGACCAATATCTGCGGCTCCGACCAGCATATGGTGCGTGGCCGGACCACGGCCCAGGTCGGGCTGGTGCTTGGCCACGAGATCACCGGCGAGGTCATCGAGAAGGGCCGTGACGTGGAAAACGTGCAGATCGGTGACCTGGTATCGGTGCCGTTCAACGTCGCCTGCGGCCGTTGTCGCAGTTGCAAGGAGCAGCACACCGGCGTCTGCCTGACGGTCAATCCGGCGCGCCCCGGCGGTGCCTATGGCTATGTGGACATGGGTGACTGGGTTGGCGGCCAGGCCGAATATGTGTTGGTGCCGTATGCCGACTTCAACCTGTTGAAGCTGCCCGACCGCGACAAGGCAATGGAGAAAATCCGCGACCTGACCTGCCTCTCCGATATCCTGCCGACCGGCTACCATGGCGCGGTGACCGCCGGTGTCGGCCCTGGCAGCACGGTGTATATCGCCGGTGCCGGTCCGGTCGGACTGGCTGCCGCCGCCTCCGCCCGTCTGCTGGGTGCGGCGGTGGTGATAGTCGGCGACGTCAATCCGCTGCGCCTGGCGCATGCCAAGGCCCAGGGCTTCGAGATCGCCGACCTGACCCTGGACACTCCGCTGCACGAGCAAATCGCCAACCTGCTCGGTGAGCCGGAAGTCGATTGTGCGGTCGATGCGGTCGGCTTCGAAGCCCGTGGCCACGGCCATGACGGCGCGCAGCACGAGGCCCCGGCCGATGTGCTCAACGCGCTGATGGGCGTGGTGCGGGTCGCCGGCAATATCGGTATCCCCGGTCTGTATGTCACCGAAGACCCGGGTGCGGTCAATAAAGCCGCCAAGCATGGCAGCCTGAACATCCGTTTCGGCCTCGGCTGGGCCAAGTCCCACAGTTTCCACACCGGCCAGACCCCGACGATGAAGTACAACCGTCAGCTGATGCAGGCGATCATGTGGGACCGGATCAAGATTGCCGAGGTCGTCGGCGTGCAGGTGATCAGCCTGGACGACGCGCCGCGTGGCTACCACGAGTTCGATGCCGGGGCGCCGAAGAAATTCGTCATGGATCCGCACAAGCTGTTTACCGCGGCCTAAGGAATGGGTTGGGACAAGGGCAGCTTTGAGCTGCCCTTTTTTATGGCCGTTTATAACGTAAGAAACAGCGCCGAGGTCCAGACTCGGGATTGATCGCGCTGCCGGGCGCAGATGAATAATGGATGTTCACGCCCCTGCTCCAGATTCAACCGGGCAAGCTCGATTTGCCCTTGCAGTTCACGAGGCAGCGGCGCAGCGGTTGTCCTTTCGAGGGACACCTTCAACTCCGCGCCCGGCAACTCTTCACTCACTTGCGATTGCACCAGCAACTCATCGCCGGACAACTCCATCAGCACCGTCGGCGCATGCACGTAAGGTTGCGGTTCAGACGGGTCGCCGACCTTGATGTAGTTATCGATGCGGCTATGAACCTGCAGCGTGGCGCCGGCCAATTGCGACAAGTCGATTTCGATGCTGTCGGTGTCGCCGTTGGTGTCGGTGCGAAAGGCCAGAACCGTTGCATCCTTGCGCCATACAGTTTGTTCGGGGTGATCGAGACCCAAGGCGCGAAAGCCGTTGATGACCGCACCCGTCACGCGAATCTCGCCGGTCCAGTAGGCGCCGCGATAACGGTCCTTGATCCTTGCGCCGCCCAGGCGCAGACGAATACGTTGGCTGGAAAAACCCAATTCCTGATGCAGGTTGCGCGACCAGATCAGTTTGTCGCCATCGAACAGATCGACCTGCTCCCAGCCCGCCTCTCCGAGCAGTCGATAGTCCAGCGTGGCATTTGCATCGGCGGTGAACACTTCACCCATGAAATGCTGGCCCTGGCGCAGGCTGGCAAATGAACGCTCGCCGGTGGTGGCAAAAGTGCGACGGGCGCGAAGTGCCTTGCCGACACTGGCTCGATCGAAGGCCTCGGCCACCACGCCAGTCAGCCCGCCACGAGAGCCGAACACCGCCGTGGCCGGAACACCACCGCCACAACGCCCCTGATGCTCATCGCTGTTCGCCGCGGCACCCACTCGATAGCCACGCTGAAGCGCTTCGGCGTAGACCCAATGGAACTGCCCCCAGGCCGAGCCGACCTCGATCAGGCGCTCCAGCTCCGGATGGTGCCAGTCGAGGTTGCAACGGCGTCCGCCGACGTGAGGCATCATCAAATGCCCTTCGGGGTCCTTGGCATAGGCGGCATACAACTCATCCACCGGCCAGGCACCCGGCTTGATGGTGCCGGCGGTGAACTCGTTCCACTCGAAAGAACGCACCAGCCGACCTTGATTGTCGAAGGGAAACTCGGGTTTGCGGTCATGCAGGAACACCACATTACGGTCACCACCCGCGCAAGAGTTGCCGCACCATTCGGTGCCGGGATAGCAAACAAATCGTCCTGGTTCATTGAGTTCGTGAATCAGGTTGACCGCCTGATCCCAGCGCTGCTCAGTGATATTGAAATCATTGGCGGTGTAACCGAGGACATCGAGCCCGGCGACATCGCGACCGTAGCTGAGGTTGTACAAGGTGTCGTTGGTGCCCACCGTGTCATCGGAGTGCACATGCAGGTCGGCGTACAGCGGGCGCAATGCAGTGCCGGCCGGATCGACAGTGACAAACGCCCGAGCGGCACGCACAAAAGGTGCCGCCACCTCGGCCGACAAGCGCCACTCCCCCACCGCACCGAGATCAAAACCCTCAAGCCGGGCAGTCGCCCAACCTTCAGCCGCCAGGGTGAACGGTTGTTGTCGCTCCCCCCCTTCGGGATCAACCAAAGTCAGGACACCTTGGAGCGGCAAGTTGCGGCAGGTGTTGCCCCAGGCATCATCCACCCTGAGCAGTACGTCGAACGCCTCACCCGCGCTGACCAGGCGAGGCACGATCAACTGCACGCTTTGCGCCGGTCCCGGCACGATGTTCAGCAGCGGGTCACCCGGCACCTCGGCAAATTTCGAGCTGCCCAGCGGGTCGATGAACAAACGGAAACGGAAGTCCTTCTCGACAAAACTCTGCACCCGCGTACCCGCGCCGCCCTGACGACGATCGCCCAGGCGAATGATTATTTTGTCTCCCGGATTCAGGTAACCGTCGATGATGTCGATGATGATCGCTTTCTGAAACGGCCGTTCATGCCCCTTCTGGTCGAAGCGCACTTTCAGATGCTGCACAGAGGCCTGGCTCTGGCCAGGGACCAGCTCGCCTGCCTGATATTCGGCGCTGACATAGTTGGGGCCAGTCGGATTCGAGGTCTGGAACAAGGCCCAGTCGGAGTAGAACTTGAAGGCCAGTTTCAGCCAGGCGCCGTCCGCAAGGCCGCTGCCGCCGACCTCGTAGACCAAGGTGATTTCATCCCATTGGCCAGCAATCAGCGTGTCACGATCACAGTGGATGCTGCCCAGAAACGGGCGTTGTTTGTTGCGTTCGTAGAGGCCTTGAGGGGCAATGTAATACCCGGCTTCGCGGGGATCGAAAACGTTACTCACATGACACCTCGTGCAGTGGTCCACTGAAGGTTTGAAGGGGGTTGAAGTCAAATGACGATGCTTACTGCACTCGCCATTTCTGGTAATGACGCTCGATACGCCTGAACACAAAACTCTCCATCAGCCAGGCAATCAGGCCGATCACCACAATGCCCAGCAGCACCTGGCTGCTGTTGCCGATCTGCCCACCCGTCGACACCATCCAGCCGATGCCCTGGGACGCACCGATCATTTCCGCCGCGACCAATGCCCTCCAGCCCTGGCTGAAGCCGATGCGCAACGCCGCCGTCACGAAGGGCAGCGAGGCCGGCAGGTAAACGTGGGCCAGCAGTTGCCAGCGGTTGGCGCCCAAGGTGCGTGCCGCACGGACTTCACCGCCGCGGATACTCTGCACGCCCTCCTGAATGGTCACGGCCATGGGGAACATCGCGGCAATGAAAATCACCAGCACGATGGAGACATAGCCCAGGCCGAAAATGATCATGATCAGCGGTGCCCAGGCGATCGGCGGGATGGCCATGAACAGGCTGTTGAGCGGCGAGCTGAAATCGCGAAAACGCGAGGACAGGCCACCGGCAGTACCCAGCAGAATCGCGACGATCACCGCCGCGCAAAAGCCGCCAACCTCTTCAAGGACGCTGGCCCGCAGGTGCTGCCACAGCGAACTGTCGCCCAGCCAGCGCACAGCCTCGCGGGCAACATCCCATGGCTGCGGCAGGATGTAAGTGGGAAAGCGGCTGGCCAGGGCCATCCAGATCAACAGCAGGAATGGCAGTGACGCCCATCCCCAATTCGGTTTTGGCAAGGACATGACAGACTCAGTGCGAGGCTTTTTTGCAGGTAGGAGGTATCCACGATCTGTTCGGTCTTGAGCGTGGTATCGATAAAGCCCAGGTCGTGGGAGTAATTCATCAGGCGCTGGATGAATTGAATATCCGCAGACTGCAAGTCCGCTGACCAGCCCAACCGGGTACGTGCCTGGGCGACGATGGCTTGCGGGGCGATGGTCTTGCCGTCTACGCCTTGCACCGCTTCAAGCTTGAACGCCTCGGCGATGATTCGATTCGACTCATCGGGGTGCTCGTTGAGAAAGGCGATGGCCTTGCGGTGCGCACGCAGCAGCCTCACCACATCGTCCGGTCGCTCCTGCAAGGTTTTCGGTAAGGCGATCACCACGTACCAAGGGTAATTCGGCAGCGCCTGATTGACGTCGAGCAGGATCCGGCTCGACCCGCGCAACAACGACTGGCTGACAAAGGGTTCCCAGGAAAACGCCGCATCGACAATGCCGCGCTCCAGCGCCGCGTTCATATTGCCGGGTGGCATGTCGATGATGTCCAGATCCTTGTCAGGATTGAGACCGGCCTTTTCTTTCAGCACATAGCCGCGCAGCAGCACATCCATGCCACTGCCCTTCTTGACCCCGGCCAGTTTTTTCCCCTTGAGTTCATCCAAGGCGGTAACCGGACTCTTGGCGTCGACAATCACCGCAGCCTGACCGTAATTGACCTTGGCCAGAATCCGGCTTTGCAGCCCCCGGGAAAACCATTGATACACCGGCGGCGTACCGACATAGGCCACATCCAGCTCGCCAGCGGCCAGCGCCTGCTGGATTACCGGACCATCGCCCAAGGCCTTGAGATCGACATTCAAGCCTTCCTCGCGGTAGTAGCCCTGTTTGTCGGCGATCAACGCCGGGGCGTTGGCCATGGCGAATACGTAACCCACACGCAAGGGTTTCTCTTCGCCAGCCATGGCGAATACGCTGCTTGCCAAGGCGGCAACAGACAAGGAAAGGGCAAGCAGCGAATGTTTGATCATGCTGTCAACTCAGGTTGGCGGGTTGGGTAAGCGGAGGCTGCAGGCACTTCCATGACCTGGGAAATACGCTCCATCAGCTCATTGCGGTAATCGAGAAAGGCCGGCAACCGGCGGGTTTCGAGGTTGGAGCGAGGGCGCGGCAAATGAAAATTCAGTTCGCTGTGGATACCGCCGGGGGCGATGTTGAGCACGATGACCCGATCCGCCAGAAACACCGCTTCGTCGATATCGTGGGTAATGAACAGCACCGTCTGACCCAATTCAGCCCAGATGCACAAGGTCTCTTCGTTCATGCTGTTGCGGCTGATGGCATCCAGTGCAGCGAATGGCTCATCCATCAGCAACACGCTGGGCTCCAATGCCAGGGTCCTGGCCAAGGAAACCCGCTGCTGCATGCCGCCAGACAGCTGATGCGGCAACCGATGCGTAGCATTCTCCAGACCGACCAGGCGAAGGTACTGCAAGGCTTGAGAACGCTGCTGCGATTCGTTGATCCGAGCCGCCATTCGCAGGCCGAAACGGACGTTTTCCAAGGCGCTCAACCAGGGAAACAACTGCGGCGCCTGGAACACATAACCCAACTCCGAACGCTCTGGACGAACCGCCGTCTGGTTGATACAGATCTGACCACTTTGCGGTTGCACAAAACCTGACAACAAGTTCAGCAAGGTGGTTTTCCCGCAGCCGGATGGCCCCAGGATCGCGACGAACTCACCGGGCCTGGCGTTCAGACTGAAAGAGGAAAACACGCGATGCCCATTGGGGTAGCTGAAGCTGATGTCATCGACCGTCAGCGCATCGGCTTGCTGCTGTGCGTAAGGGAGGGTTTTGAACATGGCAAGTGTCGTCAGGTCGTTTACAATGGGATTGCCTGACATAATACGTATTAATACAAGTAGTCCCAATAACCTATTTTTATAACCTTAGAAGTGAAGGCGTACCGCCCTCCTCCAAGGCCATGGAAACCGACAGTGTCTACGTCTATTCTTCGCGACAGCACCACCTCACTCTACGAGCAGATCGCCCAGCAATTGCTGGAAGAGATTCAACGCGGCGACTTTGAGCCAAGCGGCAAGCTGCCGTCAGAAGCAGAGCTGGGTAAACGTTTTGCGGTGAGCCGCGTCACCGTTCGCCTGGCGGTGGGCAAACTCAGCGACGACGGCGTAGTGGAGCGCAAACAAGGCAAAGGCACCTTCGTGGCGGCCAAACAGGTGCGGCACGGCCTGGACGCGTTGCGTAGTTTTCATGAAGCCTTGTTGCTGCAAGGGCTCGAACCGAGCATGCGCGTCATCAGCCATACCCTGCAGCCGGTTCCAGAGGCGTTGCGTGGTTTGTTTGAAGAAGCGGACGACTGCCTGCTTCTGGAACGACTGCATTTCGTCGATGACGAACCCATCGCGCTGGGCCGCAGCCATTTACCGGCCGAATTGGCCAGCGTGGTCTGGACTGAAGTCGAGCATCAACCGATTTACTCCATTCTCGAGTCGATCACTGGCATGGCGGTCACCCGAGCCGATCTGGCGATCCGCGCGCAAGAAGCCGATAAACACCTGGCCAGTGCCTTGCACATCAAACGTGGCGCGGCACTGCTGGTCATGGAGCGCACCTCCTGGTTTGCCGACGGCCGCTGCTGCGACCGTACGACCTTCTACATCCGCCCAGAACGTTATGCCTTTGTCTTGAGTGGTGTCTTCAAGTCCAGACCCGCCAGCTGAATCAGTGCACCCGCAGGAATGCCCGCCTCAATCGCCAATTCAACCCGACGCAAGGCGGTCAATGGGGTTTCCATCGCCGGTTTGATTCTCACCGTGCCGTGGGTTTCATTGGCCCGGGAGCTCAAGACTTTTGAGAAAGCCTGCGACCAGCGCGTTGAACACCTCGCCTTGATCATCGTGTACATAGTGACTGGCGCCTGCGACCTCCACCGTCCGCACGTGCGGATTGCTGGCGCTCATCGCCTGCAGCATCGCGGGTGGCAGAAAGTCCGAGCGGCCGCCGCGAATGAACAGGGTCGGGCAATCCAGCGCGCGTACCGCCGGCCATAGGTCCGTCGGCTCGATACTCAGGCGCGCCTCGGCAATACCCTGCTGATCATGGCGCCAGGTGATCACGCCATCGCTCTCTTTCATCGAATGAGTGAGCCTTGATGCCAGGCCCTGTTCCGACAACCCAGGGCGCGAAGCCTGCCAGAATGTGCGGGCCGCCTCCCAGCTATCGAACTGCAAAGGCGTCTGGCTCATTTCGCGGCGAATGCGCGCGGCGCCATCGCCCTGGATTGAGGAGCCGGGGCCGATGTCCTCGATCATCAAGCCAATCAATCGCCCCGGATTTTGCCGCGCATATTCAAGGGCGTTGGCGCCCCCTAATGAGTGCCCCAGCAATACAAAACGCGACAAGCCAACATGGGCGACCAAGTCCTCGAGGTCCTCGACATACGACTGCGTGTGGTAGCTGCCGGGCGCGGCCCAGTCACTCAGTCCTCGACCGCGCTGGTCCAGGGCATAGATGCAGTAGCCTGCACCCAGAGATTGCACCAGCGATTCCCAGGTTTGGGCATAAGCCCGCAAGCCATGCAATAGCACCAGAGGCACACCGGTGGATTCACCCCAGCGCAAAAAGTGCAGGCGCAAGCCAGATCGGTTGGTAAAGAAACAGCTGTCAGAAGGCATCGTTTGGTTCCTTATATGCGTGGCTTCGACCGACCTAGAAACGATCGAACCGATAAGGGCTTGGATCAATGATCGGCGCATGACCGCTGACGAGATCCGCGGCGAGGTGACCTGCCGCCGGCGACGTGCCGAAGCCGTGCCCCGAGAAGCCGGTGGCCACGGTCAGCCCCGGAATCTGCGCGACCGGCCCAATGACCGGGTTGGAATCCGGCGTGACGTCAATAGTGCCTGCCCAGGCCTGGGCAATCCGGGCCTGTTCAAATACCGGCCAGGCCGCAATGAGGTTGTTCATCGCATCGTTATTGAGCCGCGGGTTGGCGGCCGGGTCCTGCACCCTGACGCGCTCGAACGGGCTGACACTGTCGGATTTCCAACGCCGGGCAAGCGCCAGGTCATTGAAAAAAGGCTTGCCCAACGACACGTTCAGAACGCTGCGTTGCGCACGGAACTGCGGCATGTATTGCTTGGCGAGCAACAGGTGGTCGAGGGTCAGGAAGGCATCCAGTTTGCCGCGCTGGGTAATGATGAAGCCGCCGTCCTTGTGCTTGCGAAACGAAAAATCCGGTGCGCCGACAGCAATTTCCGTCGGCCCCTCCATTGGGTGAGTACGTAGCACCGAGCAGGTCAAGGGCAAGGTCGGCAACGACACACCGAGGTTGCCCAGAAAACGCCGTGACCACATCCCCCCAGCCAGCAGCACATGATCACAGCGAATCTCACCTTGCTCGGTGACCACGCCACTGACCGTGCCGGCGGACATCTGCAGCGTCCGAACCGCGCACTGCTCGATAATCACCACACCCAGGTCCATGGCGGCCTTGGCGATAGCGCTGCTTGCCAGCGTCGGTTCTGCACGCGCATCGGACGGCGTGAAGATGCCACCGGCCCATTCACCCACGCCACCGGGCACCAACGCGTCAATCTCGCGCTTGCTGAGCAGCCGTGAATCCAGCGACAAATGCTCCACCGACTTGAGCCATCCCTCATGCATCGCCATCTGCGATGGGTTGCGACCCACGAACATGATGCCCTCCTGGCGATACCCGACATCCGCCCCTACCCGCTCAGGCATCTTTGCCCACAGACGGTCAGCGGCGAGGGCAAGGGGGATATCGGCCGCATGGCGGCTGGTCTTGCGTACCCAGCCCAGGTTGCGTGACGACTGCTCGCCGGCGATACAACCTTTTTCCAGCACCACCACCGCAATATTGCGTTCGGCCAATGTCAACGCTGCAGTCAGGCCGATAATCCCGCCGCCAATGATGACGACGGAGGTTGCGGAAGGAAACACGGTAGACGTTTTCACGGGCGCTATAGTGGGTGCCATGATCAAGACTCGGTAAACGAATGAGGTAGGCCACGCCTGCGCATGGCCGCGTGACAGTTACTGCGACAGTCGAATGACTTCAACTTGCGCCTTCGACGCGTTGCGATACGCCGTCACTTCCAGCTCCACCTTGTAGACCGTCGACCCCAAGGGCGGACAGGTGACGGTGCTGGCAGGGTCAACGCCGCGAAACTTTTCGCCGATCAGGGCCATCACGGCAGGTACGTCCTTGGGGTCCTGGATGAACACCCGCGAACACACCACGTCCGCCAGGCTCGCATCGACCGCCGCCAGGGCCGCCTCGATGTTGGCGAATACCTGATGGGTCTGTTCGAGGATATCTTCCGGGATCAGCTTGGTTTGTGGGTTGCGGCCTGCGGTGTTGGACACGTAGATCCAGTTGTCCACGACCACCAGGCGCGAATAACTGGCCTGATCTTCAAACGGGGAACCGGTCTTGAGCTTGATGATGTTTGTCATGTGGAATGCCTCTTCAAAATAAGTGATGGCTGGCTTAACGCAGAACCGGGGTTTCCCACAGGTTCAAGGTGACGCCGATGCCTTTTTCGATGGCGTTGCGGTAAACCACCGTGCCCCAGGCCACGTCTTCCACGGGCATTCCGCCCACCGACATGATGATGATTTCTTCATCGTTCCTACGGCCTTGCGCGGCCCCGGCGATGATCTTGCCAATGTCCTCGACGTCTTCGAGCCGCATCTTGCCTTCGGCAATCATGTCCATGAAGCGCACGCCAATCACCGGCACGCAGTGATGCGCAGGCTTGGGCAGTTCTTCAAACCAGGCTTGGTAGAGACCGGTGTTGTCCAGCACCTTGCGTACGTCGCGCTGTTCCATCCCGTCGTCAAGGGAGCAGGATGCAGGCATCGCGAGGAAGGCACCTGGCTTGACCCACTCGCGCTTCACAATTGGGTAGGTTGTGGGATCACCCACCTCACCGGAGCTACAATAAGTAACAAGGTCGGAGTCACGAACCACCGCTTCAAGGGTGTCGACCACTTCGATCGTGGTGACCTGCGGATAGGTTTCCTTGACCCAGGCGATAAAGTTATCGAGGCTCTTCTGGCCACGACCCTTGATCTTCAGTGTGTCGATATGCGGGCATACCGCGATGAATGCCGCCAGTGTGGTCTTGCCCATCACACCCGGGCCGAGTAGGCCGACGACTTTCGAGTCCTTGCGTGCCAGGTGGCGCGCGCCCACGCCGGGAATCGCACCGGTGCGGTACGCGGACAGCAGGTTGGCCGACATATGGGCCAGCGGTGCGCCGGTGTCGGGGTCGTTCAAGGTAAACATCAGAATCGAGCGCGGCAGGCCTTTTTCGCGGTTGGCGATATTGGAGCCGTACCACTTCACGCCTGCGGTGCAAAAGCTGCCGCCCAGGTAGGCAGGCATGGCCATCATGCGTCGGTCAGCCGTGGGCTTGGGCATGTTCGGGAAGGGTGAATCCTGCGGGAAGATCACCATCGCGCCATGGGAGTCATTGTTCGGACCGGCCATGCGATAGTCACCGGCATAGAGCAGGCCGAACATCTCCTCCATGGTGTTCACGCACGCCAGCATGTCAGTCACGCCCGCGCGGATCATGTCCTGCTCGGAGAGGTAGATGAAGTCGATTTTTGTATTTGTAGACATAGTTATTCTCGGGCTGAAGGTGATATCGCTGCGGTAGGCGCAGCTCCACGCTGTCGACCTCGAGTATCAGGGCGCGCTTTTCGGCGGTATTGTAAATTTCGGACATGCCCGATTGACCGGCGCGCAACAGTTGGCGTGATTAATGCGTGAAAACTTCCGTATCGCTGCTCATCGAAGGTGCAACCATGATCAAACAGTGCGCGCCGCCTCCCAGGCACCACACTGCGAACGAACAGCCCTGGTTCGTGCTCAACTCTTCACGGTATTCGGTCATGCCCTCCGAACACCCGGCGATCTCGCATTTCTATGCCTTCGATGTGGCTCAATCAGCCAACCTGCTGGCCGTGCCGGACGGTTGCGTGGATATTGTTTTCGACTGTGATGCAACACGCCCTACCGCCCGGATCTGTGGCACGCCGCTGGCTGCCCAAGCGGTCGAGTTACACCAGAACCATCACTACTTCGGCGTGCGCTTTTCACCGGGCGTCATTCCCGGATTTATCAATGTGCTGGCCGAGGAATTGACCGAACGGGAACTCGACCTGCTGGAGGTCTCGGGGTTCGCCCAGCGCATCTTCGAAAATATCGTTCAAGCACCACTGCTGGGCGATCAGATGCGGCTGTTCAACGACTACCTCGCCCCCCGCCTGATGGGGAGAACGTCAGCACTCACGGCCATGGTCATTCAGCAGGCGCTGCGCCACCGCGGTGATATTCGTATTCAGCAACTGGAAGAACTCAGCGGGTACACCAGTCGCACGCTGCACCGACAGTTCAGCCAGGACACTGGTATGTCACCCAAGACCTTTTGCCGAATCATCCGCTGCCAGGCAGCTCTGGACACCCTCAATACCCAACACGATGTATCGTTTTCGGAGCTGGCCCTCGACCTGGGCTTTTCCGATCAATCGCACTTCCTGCGCGACTTCAAGAAACTGGTCAGTACAACGCCTTGCGACTATCAACGCCAAATGACCCAGAACGCCTACACCGACCGGATCAACTACGCCTGACCCTCCCTTTCAAAATTTCATGAGCGCTTGAATATCAGCCTGGAAAAGGAAATCGGGTGGGAGGAAAGCGTCAGCCGCACATGAGGTCTTTAGCGCATTGCCCTGAGCGTTTCAGACGGTGACTCGCCGAACAATTGCCGGTAATGCGCGGCAAAGTGGCTCAGATGAAAAAAGCCCATCGCCATCGCGATCTCACTGATGTTGTGAGTGCAGGCAGAGGTTGTGATCAAGCGGCGTCGCACCGCGTTGAGGCGTAGATTGCGCAGGTATTCGACCGGACGCATTCCGGTCACTGCCTGAAAACTGTTCTGCAGGGTCCGGCGACTCACCCGCAGGTGCTCGCACAGGTCGAGAATGCTCAGTGGTGTATCACCGCTGGCATCGATCAGCTCTTGGCAACGCTTCACCAGGTAAGCACTCACGGCGAAATTACCGCGACGACAACGTACCTCATCGGTGGCGTGGCTGAACAAATCGAGGAACGCGCCGAGCAGTTCTTCCTCCAGCATTTTCTCGGCGGTTGAGTTGATAGCGTCCGTCTGTTCCAAAAGGTGATGAAACAGCGGGTGGATACGCTGACGTATTCGCAACAGTAACGCGTCATCCACGCTGAGTTGGGACGTGGTCTTCAGGCGCTTGAGCTGATCGTCAGACAGTTCGAAGGCCGCCAGTTTGGCGAAGCGTACCGCGTCGATATTGAGCGCGAAGAAGTGCATGCCTTCAGGGGCGTGCAACACAAACTCCTCGCCGTCACGCAACAGTACCACGCTGTGAGTGCCCACCTGTTGCCCCTGCACCACCGGCGCGCAGCCTAACGACATGGCTGCGCACAGCCGACCTTTTGGCGCATAGCCGCGCTGTACCACGCGTTTGTCCAGCACTTCCTGGAAGATTTGGAAGCGGTCAGAGGACAACTGCCGCAGCTCACTGGTCAGGCAGCCACGGCCGAGTTGGTCATACACTTGCCGCCAGCCCTGGATGGAGCCAGCGTGTTGTTGAGGGTCATTGAAGGTTCGAACTTCAGCAAGCATGGTCGTCGTTCCTCGGTGGCCCCGTTTGTTTATCGGCCTGAAAGGGACTCAGTCATCCGTGACGGCAGCTATCGTTCACACCGGGGCGGCGTCCGCCGTGAAAACCAAAGCCAGTTCCATGCCAAGCATATGCAGGCAGTACGTGGCGGGCTGGATATTCATTGGCGGCAACAACGCCCCGGACAGCACGACCTGCCCAGCCTCCACACGTTGACCGTCGGCCAACAGACGCCGAATCAGCCAGCACAGATTGGCCAGCGGGCTGTCCTCCCGATCGCGCGTATCACCGTTACCGCAGAGCGCGCCGTCGCACTCCAGGCGATACGCTACGTTGACGTGGTCTACAGGATCGAACGGGATGCGCGGTCCGAGACAATAAAGCCCCGCCGCCGCGTTATCGGCCAGAAAGGCGCCCACTCCGAAACTCCAGCCCTGCCAACGGCAGTCAGCGATCTCGAACGCAGGCGCCACGTCGCCGATGGCGGCCAGAATATCCTCGTCACGGTAGTCCCCCGGCGCCAGGGTACGCCCGAGTACAAACGCCAATTCGATCTCCAGCTTGGGCTGGATCAATCGCGAGAACGCCACCGCCGTACCCGGCTCGACAATCATGGTATCCATCAGGCCGCCATACACCGGCTCGTCAAGGCCAAAGCGTTTTTGCGCGGCGCTGCCGGCGAAGGCGACCTTCCACCCGCTCAGTCGCTCGCCTGCGGCTTGTTGGTGATCCAGCGCTTCGCGTTGCAGCGCATAACCCGCAAGCCGATCTATCGCCTCGGGGGCCAGTGGCGCAATGGCTTGCACCGTGCGCGTTGCCTGATGTAGCCGGTTAAGTAGCGCGTTGCCGCTGTTCATGACAGTTGCTCCGCCAGTTTGCGCAGCACACCTTCAAGCCTCTCTGGTGTGGTAATGGCGGCGACAAACCGGTCAGGACGCACCACCACGATGCAGTCACGCACCTTGGAGAACCATTCACCCAGGCGATTATCCACGTCCTCCACGCTGATGGCGTCCGAGGCCGTCAACGGCTGGCCACGTCCGATGCCACTGCGCGAACGATTGACCTGAATAAAACGCGTGTCCCAGCGCGCCCAATAAGCGGTCATTTCCTCGCTGAGTTGCTCGCGCGGGTTCACCCGATAACCCAGCACCGCATAGGAATTGCCAAGCACTTCGTCCAGGCGACGACGCTGCCCCTGGGCGTCTTCGATATGCGGCTGTACAAACAGCTGGCCGACCAGGTCGTCCTCGCGCAACTCGGCCCGCTCGTGATAGACCAAGCCCTTGGTGATGGTGGCCTTGGGTTTGAATTTGAACTCCAGCAGGTGCGAGCGCAGGTTGTCGACACTGTTCACCGCCTGGAACAGCCAGTCGCGCACGCCGGCCATCAGCGGGTTGGTCATTCCCAGTACCGCGCCCATGTTGTCGGCCAGGGCTACCAGCTCGGTGGCATGCCCACGGCGCTCCTGGTCGTAGCTGGCGAGGATCGAGTGCGAGGCACGGCCCTGGATGATCGCCGCCAGTTTCCAGGCCACGTTGGCCACGTCCCTCAGCCCGGAATTGAGGCCCTGCCCGGCCCAGGGTGGAGAAATATGCGCGGCATCGCCCACCAGCGCCACACGCCCTTCTACAAACCGCACCGCGACCCGGGAGTGGTGGGTATAGGCTCGGATGCGGATGATGTTCAACTGATCGACCGCGTTGCCGATATGCCCACGGATCAAGTCGCGAATGGTGCTTTCCTCACACATCCTCGCTTCATCTTCGCCCTCCAGGAGCATGAATTCCCAGCGGCGTTGCTGGTACGGCAGATAGATGCACACGAAGGGCCGCTCCGGGTCGGCATGCAGTGCGGTGTAGGGTGCATCGAGGGTGTCATTGGCCGTATCGACCACCACCCATTTGCGCGCATGTGTCAGCCCCGACAGCTCGATACCGAGCTTTTTACGCACAGTGGAGCGTCCGCCATCGGCGCCGATGACATAGTCAGCCCGCAGTTGATAAATCTCGCCTTGAGCATCGCGCACCTGCAATGTCACGCCCTGCCCGTCCTGCTCGAGTTCGAGCATTTCGTGGCCTTGGCGCAACACAACGCTGGCACGCTGTCCCAGGGTTTCGCGCAACGTGCCTTCCAGCAACTGCTGCATGAAGATATTACGCATTGGCCAGCCGTAATGGGCGGTACTCGGCTTGACCTCGGCGAAGCACACACCGCGTGCATTGTAATAGCGCAGCGGTACATCGCAGATCATGTCGCGTACAGCGAGATCGGCGATGCCGATCCCCTGCAGTACGCGCAGTGCTTCATCATCCATGCCCACCGCGCGTGGATAAGGCAGTACGCCGTCGGCAAGTTCAAGGACGACGCAGTCGATACCGTACATCCCCATATAGTGTGCGGCCGTGATCCCGTTAGGGCCGCCGCCGACAATGACAACTTGGGTCTTCTCCTGCTTCATCGCTATTCACCGCTTTCTTGTTGTGTTTTTAATCCGACGCCGCTAAAGCCATGCGCCTGAAATCAGTGCAGCCCATCAATACCTTTGACGTCTGCCGCCTGCAGACCGCCCAGCCGCGCATGCAAGCGCCCGCGCGTGGCGAAGGCCCAGATCACGATCACCTCATCCGGCGCGGGGCCGTCGCCAAACATCAAGGACATGCTGTCGTAATGGGAGCGTACATACAGTGCATCCTTGTGGGCCAACGGCACATCGATGGTTGAACCTGGGGCGCCCCGTTTGCCGGTGGACGGCACCCAGGATTTGCCCCCGCCCAGCGCCAGGCGCACCGGATCGGCAGCCGGGTTGGTCAGGAACGCATTGCCGTGTTCGTATTCGCCCTGGCTGCCCACCATGCAAGCTTTACCGTAGCTGACAATATCCCGCGAGCCGGCCAGCGCCTGAATGCGACGACCGAACTCTTCGCCCAGCAGCGGCGACGGTTCTACCAGCTCTGTCAGCGACTCGCTGTAGCGACCGGCATAGGGGTTGGCGATCACGGCGGCGACGGCATATTTGAACAGCGGCTCGCCATCGGCTAACTGGCCACTTTCGTTGGCCAGGGTTTCTTCGACAAAGCTGTACCACTTGCGGATGTGATACGAAGCAAAATTCGCGGTTTTCATCTGGGTGGCCTCAAAGCGGGTCTAGTGGGTCTAGATTGAAATGTCGGCTTGGCGCGCCAGCGGCCTTGAACCGGGCCTTGCCGCGCGCATCGTCGTGTTCGGTCTCAAGGAAAAATTCCATGCGATTACCGTCAGGGTCGTTGAAATACACACCATGGCCGATTTCGTGATCGGTGATCTTCACCACCTCGACGCCCTTGCCCAGCAACATGCCGTAGAGCTGGCGCAAGGTGGTCATGTCCCCGGCGATTTCCAATCCATAGTGTTGCAACCCCAACCCGCCCTGATGGGCGCCGGGCTCTGCACGAAGCAAGGCGATGTCGTGATGTTTGGTGCCAAACGCCATCATGACCCAGCTTTCGCCCCGGGCACTTTCATGCATGCCCAGGATGTCGGCGTACCAGCGTGCCGACACATCAGGATCACTTACCGAGAGCGATAAGTGAGTACGAAGGATTTCGACTTTCATCGCGTGATACCTCAGCTTTTTTTGACCACGGATTGATGCCCTGCCTTGATCTGCGCCACTGCGGGGGTCCAGAGCACGTCAGCGATCTCACTGAATTCGCGCCACTGTTTCTGCCAGCCATCACCGCCATTCCCGGAGGTGAACAAGTGCCCGTACTTGGTTCCCGCAACGATCTGTCGCGGATTTTCCGGGTTGAAGGCAATGGCCCAGACGCAGGAGTTGGGTTGTTGCGGCAGGGGCAGCACTTCCCAGCTGAGCGCAGCATCACGGGACACCAGGATCTTGCTGGTGGTACCGGGCGTGCCATCGGAAATACTCAGGTACAGGTCGCTTTGCGTGCCCAACGGCGCGTTCATGGCGCGCATGTAGTACAGGCCAAACGCTTCTCGACCGATAATGCCAGTCCAGGTCAGCCCCTCATCCAGGCTGCGGTAGACGGCGTTGACGCAGACCACCACGATGACTTTCTGACCATGATTGGGCAGTACCAGAATGTTGTGGACATCCGAGTTGTAGTCCCACAGCAGCCGATCATCGACGCGCGTCCAGCTGTCGCCACCGTCACGGGAGTGGAATAACCCACCCTCTTCAAGGCCGAACCATAGCTGGTTGCGGTCGGTCGGGTCATAGGCGAAAGCCAGCAGCCGTGGGCGGCTGACTCCGTCGCAGAATTCCGGAATCTCAACCGGCGCACGATCCCAACTGAGACCACCGTCCAGAGTCCTCCACAGTACGGCGCGCGAAGGTGCACCGGTGCCGACGAAAATCCGTTGCGCGTCCTGCGGATCGACGGCGACTTTCCAGACCGTCTGCCCGTTGAAAGGCGAATCGACCCGCTGCCAATGGCCGCCGGTGTCGCGGCTGACACACAAACCTACGTCCGTGCCGGCGTAGATCACCTCAGGCTCGCCGGGGTGCACGCTCAAGGATCGAGTGATCGCGTCGAACTCCAGATCCTGGCCCAGGCCCAGGCGATGCCAGGTCCGACCCTCGTCGGCGCTGCGGATCACCGCCTGCCCTACCGTGGCCACTAACAGGGTTCCGTTACTCATCGCTGGTGCTCCTCAGATGTAGATACCGCGGGTCAAACCGCCGTCGATGCCGATGGATTCTCCGGTCACCGCGCCAGCCTTTGGCGACGCCAGGAAACCAATCAGCCAGCCCATTTCAATCGGTGCCAGGGTGCGGCGAATCGGCGTCGCGTCGATGTAGGCCTGCTCAACCTGTTCCGAGGTCTTGCCTTGCTTGACCGCTTCGCGCTCGTACAACTCCTGGATGTGCGGGGTGTCAACCACGCCAGGGTGAATCAGGTTGACCGTGATGCCCGAAGGGCCCAACTGGTCGGAGAGGGTTTTGGTCATGTGGGCGATCGCCAGGTTGCGCATCCCCGAGAGGACTTTGCTGCTGCGCCCGGTGAGGCCGCCGATGTTGATGATGCGACCGAAACCGCCGGCCTTCATGTGCGGGGTCACTGCCTTGGCGCAACGGAAGTAGCCGATCACCTTGGTGTTGAGATCCGACAGCAACTCGTCGTCGCCGGCATGTTCGATGTCATTGCGCACCACTCCGGACGGCGCTGCGGCACCGTTGACCAGGATGTCGATGCGGCCGAAGTGTTTGTGCGCAGCTTCGACCATGTCAGACACGGCCGACATCTGATTGGTGTCGCAATACAGCGGCAGTACTTCGTTGCCGGTCTGAGCCGTGATCTCTTCGGCAGCCTGTTGGAGAAACTCCATGCGGCGTGCGCAGATCACCACCTTGCAGCCCTCTTCGGACAGAAAACGTGCGACTTCCTTGCCGATACCCATACCTCCGCCGGTGACGATGGCCACGCGGCCTTTCAATTCCAGATCCATAGCATTTCCTCTTGTGATTATTCGGTTCAGGCGAGATCGACGAAGACGCTCTTGGTCTCGGTGTAGGCATCGATCACGTTTTTACCCATTTCCCGGCCCCAGCCAGATTGCTTGTACCCGCCGAACGGCGAAGCCGCGTCGACCACGTTCCAGCAGTTGATCCACACCGAGCCCGCCTTGAGCTGCGCTGCCACGCGGTGCGCCGAGCGCAGGTCGCGGGTCCACAGGCCTGCTGCGAGGCCATAAGGCGAATCGTTGGCGCGCAGCACCAGGTCGTCGATTTCGGTCCAGCTCATGACGGTCAGCACCGGACCGAAGATCTCTTCGCGGGCGACACAGGCACGTTCGGCGCGATCAAGGAACACGCTGGGCGCAATGAAGTGGCCGCGCTCCAGGTGGGCGGGACGGCCGCCACCGCAGATCAGTTCGGCACCCTCCTCCTGACCACGTTGCAGGTAGCCTTTGACCGTGCTCAATTGGCGGCCCGACACGAGTGGGCCCATGCTGGTAGCCGGGTCCAAACCATTACCGAGCACGTGGGCGGTGGCATGCCGCTCAAGTTCTTCGAGCACCTGATCGAGCACACTGGCGTGTACGTATAAACGTGAGGCAGCCGTGCACACCTGGCCCTGGTTGTAGAAGATGCCGTCGGCGGCACCTTTGGCGGCGCGCACGATATCGGCGTCCGGCAAGATGATGTTCGGCGACTTGCCGCCCAGTTCCAGCGAGACTTTTTTCATGTTGCTGGTGGCCGCCTGAGCGATCAGCCGGCCGACGTGGGTCGAGCCGGTGAAGGCGATCTTGTCCACGTCGGGATGCTGCGCCAGCGGTCCGCCCGTTTCCGCGCCAAGACCGGTGATCAGGTTGACCACCCCCGCTGGAAACCCGGCGGCCTCGATCAACTGCACCAGTCGAATCGCGACCAGTGGAGTTTGCTCGGCAGGCTTGAGCACCGCGACACAGCCTGTCGCCAGCGCTGGGCCAAGCTTCCACACGCACATGTTCAACGGGAAGTTCCACGGTACGATCAGCGCGCACACACCCACCGGTTCACGCAAGGTGTAGTTGAGCATCGGCGCACCGCTGGCCGGCGATACAGGCAGCGTGCTGCCTTCGATCTTGGTCGGCCAGCCAGCGAAGTAGCGAATGATGGTCGCCGCACTGGCCGCTTCCCCTCGAGCGGCTGAGATGGGTTTGCCGTTCTCCAGCGTGATCAACTGCGCCAGCTCCTCGCGGTGCTGATCCAACAGGTCCGCCAGTCGAAACAGCAGCAGACCGCGCTGGGCGGGAGACTGCAGTGCCCAGGCGCCGTTGAACGCTGCGCGGGCTGCCGCAACGGCCGCATCTACGTCACGCGCGTCACCTTGGGCCACTTCCGTCAGGGTTTCTTCAGTTGCCGGGTTTTCCACGGCAAACCGCCGGCCAGCGGCGGCGTCCTGCCAACTGCCACCGATAAACAGGCGGCCAGGCTGGGACAGAAAGTGTTGCACAGCAGGTAGCACTTCAAACTGTTTCATCATCGACTCCTTCACAGCGCCATTTCGATCAGGCAAGGACCACCTTCGGCATTGGCGTTGGCCAGCGCCCGTTGCAGTTCGGCATTGGTGTGCACCGTGCAGGCCGGCACGCCGTAGCCCTTGGCCAGAGCCTTCCAGTCAATCCGCGGGCTATCGAGCACCGTCAGGCGCAGGGCTTCAGGCCCCATTTCAGTCATGCCGAAGCGGCGCAGTTCGTTCTGCAAAATGGCGTAGCGATGGTTGGCGGCAATCAGGATCACCACCGGCACCTGCTCACGGGCGATGCTCCACAGGGTTTGGATGGTGTACTGGGCACTGCCGTCGGATTGCAGGCAGAACACGCGATTGCCCCGCTCCGCCAAGGCGGCGCCGAACCCCACCGGAATGCCCTGGCCGATCGCGCCACCGGTATTGGTCAACACCCGGTGCCGAGCGGCGCCAGCGGAGGCGGTGAAAAACGGATAGCCGCAGGTGCCGCCTTCCACGGAGACAATGCTGTCGTCCGGCAGCGATGCGGCTAAAACCTGGCCGATGGACTGAGGTGTGAGCTCGGCATGGCCTGGCGGCAGTTCGATGCCCATCGGTGTCGGCACGTAGGCCGGTGCATTGAGGGCATCGGCCAGCGCCGTCAGCGCGCCGGCTACATCGTCACCGACATCGGCCAGCGTCAGCAGACGCTCACGCTCGGCGAGGCGCGACGGGATGCCTTCGTAGCCGAAATAACTGATGGGCTCCGGCACCCCGGCACACACGACCTGGTCGTACTGCTCAAGGATTTCAATGGCCACTTCCGGGAAGTACGGCAGGCGATCCAGATCCGGCAAACCACCACCACGGTAGCTGAGCCGTGGAAAGGTCTCGGCAAACAGGCGCACGCCAGGCAGTTGCGCCAGGCGCCCCGCTGCTTCCAGACCGGCGACCGACAACCCCTCATCCCCGACAATAAACACCAGGCGCTGCCCGTCACGCAGTGCCTGTGCCACCGTCTCGACCCGGTCACCGGCAAACCGGCGAATCGGCGCCCGCATCGGAGCGAACACGCCGTTGTGCGTCACTGCGCTGGCTTGCAGGTCCATGGGCAGAATCAGGCTGGCGATCTGCCCTTTGGCCTGCCAGGCCGACCGCACCGCTTCCTGTAAATCTTCGCCGATACCCGACGCCGTGCGCGAGGTGCGTACCCAACCGGAGACAGTCCCGGCCAAGGCCTGGATGTCACTGGCCAGCGGCGGATCGTAGTTGACATGCCATGACGCGTGATCACCGATCACGTTGACGATAGGGGTATTGGCACGACGCGCGTTGTGCAGGTTGGCGATGCCATTGGCAAACCCGGGGCCCAGGTGCGTCAGGGTCATCGCCGGCTTGCCGGCAATCCGGCCATACCCATCCGCCGCCCCCGTGCACACCCCTTCGAACAACGACAACACCGGCTTCAGTGCTGGTGCGCTGGCCATGGCCGCCACCAATGGAATTTCGGTGGTTCCGGGGTTGGCGAAGCAGTATTCGATACCGCTTGCCGCTGCCGCATTCACTATCAGTTGCGCACCATTCATTTTCAGCCCTCTTGCTTGAGCATTTGCAGTGATGAGATTTATCACACACAAACACTCAATCAACAAGCATTAAATTAATGTTTGTCTCGCTTAGTGAGATTTATGCAATTTTATTTGCACCAGAAAGACTGCCGAGATTGCGTTTTTCTCTCACTGAGGTAGTGTTGCGCCAGCGCTTGGCGCTTCTGCGGGATGTCTGGTCTACGCCGGAACGAAGCACGCGCCCTCCCCCCGTCTTTAGGAACGAAATGAGTAGCCTGAGCAAATTACTGAGTGTCCTGGACCTGTTCGGTCCACAGACATTGAAGATCGACCCCGACACCATTGCCGAGCGCATGGGCCTGTCACGCGCGACCGTGTACCGCTACGTCAAGGATTTGTGCGACGCCGGCCTGCTGACCCGCGTGGACGCCGGCAGTTATGGCTTGGGGCCGCGAGTCATCGAACTGGACTGGATGATGCGTCAGTACGACCCTATCCTCGTTGCCGGGCGCGAGTTGATGCACGAGCTGTCCGCGCAAACCGGCCTGGCCGTGTTTGCGAGCGTCTTTTATGACGGTCGCATCATCAACACCTACATCGCCGAACCCACCGACACCTACCACTTTGCGTTCGGGCGCGGGCAACCGCTGCCGTTCTTTCGCGGCGCGCAATCCAAGGTGTTGATCGCCTTTCAGAAAGGTCGCCGTTTGCAACGCTTGTTCGACGAGCATATGGCCAACGACCCGGACTGCCCTTATGACTGGTCAAGCTTCTCCAAGGCCGCGAAAAAGATTCGCAAGGACGGTTACTGCCTCACCCATGATGAACTCAACCTGGGCTTGACCGGCATCGCCGCGCCGATCATCCAGACGGACATCGACGAAGTGGTTGGCAGCCTGTCCGCCGTCGGCAGCACGCAGAGCTTCAAGCTGCTGCGCCAGGAAACCGTGATCGAAATGGTCATGGATACCACTCGGCGCATCGCCGAAAACATGCGTAATCAGTCGAACACCACCACGCCCTAGCCTATGGACAAGCCGCCGGTCCCTTACCAGGGACGCGGCGGATATGCGGTCAGAACGGAACAGCCACCGTCAATTGGCTGTACAGGTTGGTGCCATTGCCGCCGACTTGATTGCCACCCGTGGTTGAGTCCTGATCGGGTTTGTAGAGGCCAATCAGCGGGGTAATGATCAAGTGCGGGTTGGCTGCCCATTCGGCGTAGATATCCAGCTCACGGGCATTGAGGTTCAGCGCGTTGTTTTTACGCACCGTGTCGAAATCGAAGTACAGCGCGCCCAAGGTCAGGTTTTCCAGCGGAGTGGCCTTCAGACCGACGTGCTGAATGCTGGTATTGCTGTTGAACGGCCCGGCGTAGTTGCCGGCGACTTCGCCCTGAAACCAGGTGCCGTAGCCCATGCTCAAGCCAGTGAACAGCGGATCCCATTTCTGTGAATAGCGGGTATAGCGATAGGTCACCTTGGGCGCCCAGGCGGTATCGGCGAAGGTGTAGCCCGCTTCGCCATACCAGGCTTTCTCAGGCCCGGCGTCCTTGTCCTGCCAGGCGTATTCGAACGCCAGGCTGACGTTCTTGATGCCCGCATCGCCTTCACCGCGAACGCTGTAGACGTTCATGCCTTTGCGCTGGCGTTGAACGTCGGTGGCCCATTGATCGCTCACGTCGATGCCGTGTAACCAGGTCAGCCCGATCGTACCCGGTTGGGTGGTGTAATCCAGCGTGCCGGCGGCCAGTTCGGTTTCGGCCTGGACGCGGTTGTCGGATTTGAGCCACACCAGACTGCCGTGCAGGCCATCTTGCCCACCCAGGCGCAACAGCGCGGTTTGATCGAACGCATGCCGTGCAGCCAGGTAATAAGCGCCCCCACGGTTCATAGTGCCATTGGCCGGGCCCTCGCCCAGGTTCAGTCCGTCATCGTTGATCAGGAACCCTCGGCCCAGCTTGACCACCTGGCGCCCGCCGGAAATATCAACCCCGTCCTTGCCTAACGCAGGGAACAGGTCGCCGGAGCGCCAGCCCAGGTAGGCGTCTTCGATCTTTGTTGTGCGCTCGGTTCCCAGGGAATTGCCGCCTGGGTCGCCGTCGCCCCAGGTGGCGGAACTGACCAGGGCGAATGCCCCATACGCGGTGCCATTGCCCGCCAGGGACTGGTCGCCATTCAAGCCGTACTTGATGAAGCCTTCGCGCCAGGTAGATCCACCGGGCGTGCCGTCGTAGTTCTTGCGACTGTTGAACTGGCCGAACACGGCGGTCATGTCTGCGTTGAGGTGACGGCCCTCATCACTGTACAACTCATAGGCCTGGGCCTGATTGATGGCGCATAGAACCAATGTGCACACAAGCCTGCCACCAAACACGGGATGACGTGACGGATTGCGCATGGCTCAAGCTCCTTGTGGTGCGCTTTTAAAGGGGCGGACAAACAGCAGTTGCTGGCCAGTGAACTCCAGCAGCCCCTCAAGGCCGAACTCGACGCCAAACCCGGACATCTTGCTGCCGCCAAACGGCGTATTCGGCTGAATCTGCGCGTGGCAATTGACCCAGGCAACGCCGCTTTCCAGGCGGCTGGCCAGTGCCTGGGCCTGCTCGACATCCGGCCCCCAGACCGATCCACCCAGCCCCATGTCACCGGCATTGGCACGCCGCAGCACATCCTCGACATCCCGGTACGCGATCAAAGGCAACACAGGACCGAACTGTTCCTCGTCGACCAGACGCTGGCCATCTGTCACGTCCGCGACCAGGGTCGGCGGATAAAAGAAACCGGGGCGATCCAGACGCGCGCCGCCGCACAGCACGCGTGCGCCTTGTGCCCGCGCGTCAGCGACCAGCGCGTCGACAAGCTCCAATTGCTCAAGGTTTTGCACCGGTCCAAAGGTGACGCCAGCTTCCAGGCCATCGCCCACCACTTGGCGCGTCGCAATCAGGGTCAGCGCATCAGCGAAGGCCTGGTACTGCGATTCATGGATATACAGACGCTTGAGGGCCGCGCAGGTCTGGCCCATGTTGAGAAACGCCGCCTGGAAAATCTCCTCGACCACCGCCTCAACCGGCGTACCGGGCAGAACGATTGCCGCGTCGTTACCACCCAGCTCCAGCGTCAGGCGCTTGAGGTTGTTGGCGGCGCCGCGCATGACGCTTTGTCCGGTGGCGGTCGAGCCGGTGAACACAATCTTCTGAATGCCGGTATGCGAAGTGATTGCGCTGCCGAAACCTTGCTCGCCCGTCAGGCAATTGATCACGCCGTGAGGCACATGGCGGGCGATGATCTCCACCAGGCGCAAGGTGCTCAGCGGGGTCAGGCTCGACGGTTTGCTGATCACACAGTTACCGGCTCGCAGCGCCGGCATGATGTGCCAGACGGCGATCATGAATGGCCAGTTCCACGGCGTGATCGACGCCACCACACCCAAAGGCTTGCGATGCAACTCGATCCGCTGGGCGGGGGTTTCCTCCACCAGCTCCACGGCAATCTCCTGCCCGGCCGCATAGCGGGTCCAGGCGGCGGACCCCATGACTTCGGAAAACGCCAGTTCCAGTGGTTTACCTTGTTCCAGCACAATCAGTCGGGCCAGTGACTCTGCCTCCCGCTCGATATCCGCCGCAACCGCCAACAGGCGCTCGCAACGGTCTGCGTGGGTGCTGTGCCGCCAGCTTTTGAACGCCGCTTGTGCAGCGTCGACCGCCTGGTCGAGTTGCGCCAGCGAGCCGGCGGGGCATTGGGCGAATGCAGCACCGGTGGCCGGGTTGATCACATCAAACTGGCCCTGTTCACCGGCGACCTGAACGCCATTGATGAGCATCTTGTAGTTGTGCATTTGAAACCTTCCTTTCACACACTGACGAGCCATGCCGGGCAACGGCAGGCTGGAATTGTCTGGTTAGTCGAGCAGTAACGAGTGCGGCCTTAAAGCTTGTGGCTGCCCAAGGCAAGAAACCGTTGCGGGGAGATCTTTCGCAAGCGCGCGGCGAGCATGACGCCGATGATCAGGGCCGCGGGAATGATGGCGCAGAGTCCGTAGGACAATAGCTGGCTGGCCCCGGTCAACACGTCGAAATGCACCACCGCCAGCCCCAGCACGAGCACCAATGCCAGGGAGGAGAAAACAGGCAGGATGCGCCCGCGCCATATCCCGACGTTAAGCTCGGGATGACGCTGAAAGTAGACGCAGACCGCTACCGACGTCAGCGCCATCAGTAAAATGACGCAGAGGGTGGCGAGGTTGGAGAACCAGGCGAACAGTTGCAGGATCGGGTCCGCATCCAATGCAGCGAAAATCAGTACCACCACAGCAGCAATCAGGCTCTGCAACACCGAACCCATATGGGGGCTCTGATGCACGCGGTGAGTGGTGCCCAACAGACTGTGTAACAGGCCATCACGGCCGATCGCGTAAAAATAGCGCGCCGCGGCGTTATGAAAGGCCAGGAGGCCGGCATAGATACTGACCATGAACAGCACCCGGATAATCTGAGTCAGCCAGGGGCCGACAAAGTGATCGGACATGCCGTAGATAAACGTCGTGGGATCCTGCAAGGCCTGCAGCATCGGCACGATCTTGTCCGCACCCACGCCCACCACCATCGACCACACCGACAGCGCGTAGAACCCACCGATCAGCAGCACCGAACTGTAGGTGGCAATCGGGATAGTACGCTGCGGGTTCTTGGCCTCTTCGCCGTAAATAGTCGTCGCCTCAAAGCCGATGAATGCCGCAAAACAAAACAGCAGGCCGATGGACGGGGTACCGCCGAGCACATGGGTGCGGTCGAACGCATCAAGGTTGATGCCGCTGTCGCCGCCGGATTTGAGGATGGCAAAATCCAGGATCAGGATCGCCAGGTACTCGGCGATTACCACCACCGACAGCACCCGCGCAGAAAGGTCGATCTTGCGATAGCCCAGAATCGCAATGCTCGCCATCGCCATCAGCGAGTAGGACCACCACGGCAACACCAGCCCAAATACACTTTCCATGGTGCCACTGACGACCCCACCGAACATGCCATACAACCCGACCTGAAGAATGTTATAGGCAAACATCGCCAACACCCCGGCCGCGCCGCCTGCCAGGCCACCCAAACCACGTGAGGTGAACGCATAAAAACCGCCGGCATTGGTCAGGTGCCGGGACATGGTGGTGTAACCCACCGAGAACGCGAGCAGCACCAGCAACGCCAGGATCAGCAATGCCGGAGTACCGGCACCGTTACCCAGCATGATGCCAATCGGGAAGCCGCCGGCGATCACACTTAAAGGGCTCGCCGCCGACACCACGAAGAAGATGATGAACCCGACGCCCAGGGCGCCACGCTTGAGCTCCGTGGAGCTGTTGATCGAGATAGGTACACTCATGTTGTTGACCTTATTGTATGAGGCAGTCGCTGTTGGGGTGGCCCGATTGAATTCCATCGGCACCAATTAGCGTTTTGTTTTAGTTGCGCGCTGAATTCGATCCTATGCCCGCCCCTGAACCGCTCGCTATCCCAAATCGGTAGCATCCGAGGCGCCGCCCCAAAACAGGTCGATGCGACACCCGCAATCCGCCAGTTCTTGCCGATTCGGGATAACCGGCTGGCCGTTCCCTCCCGCATGCTAGCGTCACCCGCTCTATACCCAGATGCCGGCACCGATAATAAAAGCGAGGGCCTGGTCCACAGCCCATCGCAGCCAAAGCCCTCTGCAGGAAGTCCCAGTCATGCGTTTAGCTCATCTCACTATCCAATGGCGGATCACACTCCTGAGCGGACTGTGCCTGCTGGCTGTCGTCGGCGCGCTGGTAGGCACCTCGGTGTACCAGAACCAACAAAGTGCAAAATTGCTGAAGGAGCAGAGCAGTCACCTGCTCGGGCAAGCCGCCGTGGAGCGCTTGCAAGCCCAGGCCGCTGCCCATGGCCAACAGGTCGAACGCTTTTTCAACGAAACGGCGCTGTATAGCGAAGGGTTCGCGCAACAGGTTCTGCAACTGCGCGATCAAACGCTAAATGGACGCCTCACGGCTGGGCAATTGCGCGAAGCGCTGATCAGCGTGACCCGTCAGACACTGCTCAACCGCGAAAAAGTGCTCGGCCTGTACGTCATCCTTCTGCCTGACGCGTTGGCGGGCGCAGACGCTAATTTCGTCGGGCAACGTGCACTGGCGAGCAACGAAAAAGGTCGTTTTGCGCTGTATTGGTCACAGAGCCAGCCGGGACAATTGGTCCAGGATGTGCTCACCGAGGCGCAAATCTTCACCAACACAGCGCCCCCCGGCAGCGAACCGACAAACGTCTGGTACACCTGCCCTCAAGCTCAAAGGCGCACGTGCGTGGTGGAGCCCTACACCAGTGAGGTGGAAGGCCAGAAAGTCCTGATGAGCAGCATTTCTGTCCCTCTGATCGCCAACGGCAAGATCCTCGGCGTGGTCGGCATGGACATTGGCCTCGACACGCTGCAAAAGCTGGCTGCCGACCTCGGCCAGGACCTGTATCAAGGCAACAGCGAAGTGGCCATTGTGTCGGCCTCCGGCCAGGTGGCAGGACGCAGCGGCGAAGTCTCCGGGACCACCCTCGATATACGCCAGGCTCTGCAACCCGTGGCAGGCAATCCACTCTGGCAACTGGAGATCAAGGTTCCCCAAGCCCTGGTGCAGGCACCCGCCCGGCAAATGCAAAGCGAACTGGACGACAAAAGCCGCCAGGCCAACTGGCTCAACCTTTGCTTGGGGGTATTGGCCAGTTGCCTCGGCATGTTGCTGATCTGGCTGGCCGCCTACGGGGTGACACGCCCGCTGCTGAAGGTGGCAGGTCTGCTTGATGCCATCGTCGATGGCGATGGTGACCTTACCCAACGCCTGCCCGCCGGGCGACGCGACGAATTGGGCCAATTAGCCAATGGGTTCAACCGTTTTCTGGACAAGTTGCAGCCGATTATCCGTGACATTCAAACCGCCTCCCTGGATACCCGCAACAGCGCCAATACCTCGTCGGGGATCGCCCGGGAAGTCAGCGCAGGGATGCAACGCCAGTACCGCGAAGTGGAGCTGGCCGCGACCGCGCTGCACGAAATGAGTGCCAGTGCCCAGCAAGTGGCGCGCCATTCCCACGGTGCCGCCGACGCAGCGACAGCCGCCGAAAGCGCGAGCCGATCAGGTCAAGCGGTGTTCTCCATCGCCGAAAGCAGCATCGAAAGCCTCGATCAGCGTCTGGACACCACCCTTAAGCAAGTGCATGCCCTCGCCGATAGCAGCACCCAGATTGGCCAGGTGCTGGACGTCATCAGCACCATCGCGCAGCAGACCAACTTGCTGGCGTTGAATGCGGCCATCGAAGCGGCCAGAGCGGGCGAACAGGGGCGCGGCTTCGCGGTGGTAGCCGATGAAGTCAGGCACCTGGCCAGCAACACCCAGAGCTCGGTCGAACAGGTCCGCACGGTGATAGAAATGTTGCAGCAGTTGAGCCAGGAGGTGGTGCACAGTACCCAGCTGAGCCGCGAGCAAGCCGGCAACAGCGTGATCCAGGTGCAACAGACCCGTACGGCGCTGGAGAATATTTCCCAGGCCGTGGATGTGATCGAGCAGATGAATCAGCAGATCGCCAGCGCAGCCCTGGAGCAAAGCACGGTCGTGGAAGATATCAACCATCGGGTCAGTGGCATTCGCAGCATCAGCGAAACACTGACCAAACGGATGAGCGATGCCTCAACGGCCAGTGACTCACTCCATGAAATGGCCAACCATCAACAGCAGCTTGTCGGCCATTTTCGAGTGTAAAGGGGCACGGCAGGCTACCTGCCGGTGCTGACGTCTTGACTGAGTTACAGTTGCCGGCTTTCGACCATCGTTCATCGAGTCCCCCATGATTCCCCCACGTCGTTGGCTGATCCTGGCCATTATTTCCAGCGCATTGCTGCTGATCGTCATTGATATGACGGTGTTGTACACCGCCCTGCCGACACTGACCCGTGAGCTCGATGCCTCGGCCTCGCAAAAGCTCTGGATCATCAACATCTATGCATTGATCGCTGCCGGGCTGCTGTTGGGCATGGGCACACTCGGTGACCGCCTCGGGCACAAACGCCTGTTTATCGGCGGGCTGAGTGTGTTTGGCCTGTTCTCGCTGATCGCGGCCTTCTCGCCATCGGCCAGCGTATTGATCGGTGCCCGTGGCTTCCTGGCCGTCGGCGCAGCGATGATGATGCCGGCTACTTTGGCCATCGTGCGGATGACGTTCACCGACCCGCGCGAGCAGGCGATGGCATTCGGCATCTGGGCATCGGTTGCCTCAGGGGGCGCTGCGTTCGGCCCGGTAGTGGGCGGCCTGCTGCTGGAGCATTTCTGGTGGGGCTCGGTGTTTCTGATCAACGTGCCTATTGTGCTGGTGGCACTGGTCCTCGGCGCGGTGTTGATCCCGAATCACCCGGGGGATGCCAAAAAGCGATGGGACTGGCTGGGCTCGCTGCAGGTCATGATCGGGTTGATCAGCCTGGCGTATGCCGTCAAGGAACTCGGTAAACGGGCGCCCTCCTTCGACGGCATGCTGGTGGCGGTCGTGCTGGGTGCGCTATTCCTGACGCTGTTCATTCGACGCCAACGCCGTGCCGCACAGCCGATGCTCGATCTGGCGCTGTTCACCACGCCTGGCTTCAGAAATGCCGTCATTTCAGCAGTCGTGTCGGCCGCTGCGTTGATCGGCATGGAACTGGTGTTCAGCCAGCGCCTGCAACTGGTGCTCGGCATGTCGCCGCTGGAGGCGGCATTGTTCATCCTTCCCCTCCCACTGGGCTCCTTCGTCGCAGGGCCGCTTGCCGGTTACTACCTGCCGCGCCTGGGAAACCGGCGGATGCTGTGCTGGACGTTGCTGCTGTCGTCAGCCGCGATGCTGAGCTATCTCTTGCTGTACAACGCTGCGGTTTACCTGCAAGTCGCCAGCCTTGCCCTGTTGGGCTTGACGATTGGCGCTGCACTGACCGTTTCGTCCAGCACCATCATGCTCAGCGTGCCCGCCGATAAAGCCGGCATGGCCGCCTCCATCGAGGAAGTGTCCTTTGAACTGGGCGGAGCTGTGGGTGTGACGCTGGCGGGCAGTCTGTCATCGGCGATTTATGCGTATTCGGCGGGCCTGATGATTCCGTCATGGCTGACCCTGAACCCCGCGACATTCGAGAGTCTCGACGACGCGTTGGTCGTCGCCGAGACGTTGTCACCCGAAGGCCGCGCGATGCTGAGCGCATTCGCCCGTGCGGCGTTCGATGCAGGCTTCGTTGCCGTGCTGGCAGCGTCGGCAGTCCTGCTGTTGATCGCATCGCTGCTGGTCAAGTTGAGCAGACAGGCGCAGCCGCGTGAGGTCGCAGACCATCCTTGGTAAGCAAAACGCAGATTTGGTTGAACGGTTCTGCGTGGGGGCCTTAAAGCTTGTGGCTGCCCAATGCCTGGTACCGTTGCGGCGACGCCTTGCGAAGTCGAGCCGCCAGGAACACGCCACCCAGCAGGGCCGCGGGAATGATCGCGCAGAGACTGTATGACAAGGCCAGGCTGGCGCCCGTCAGTACATCGAAATGCACCACCGCGAGTACCAGGACCGCCAAGAGGGCAATGCAAGAGAAACCGGGGAAAATCCGCCCACGCCAGGTCCCCACCTTGAGTTCGGGGTGACGCCGGAAAAAGAAAATAACCGCTGCGGACGTGAGCGCCATCAACAAAATCACGCACAGCGTGGCCAAGTTGGACAGCCAGGCAAACAGCTGCAGGATCGGATCGGCATCCATGGCGGCGAAAATCAGTACCACCACCGCTGAGATAAGGCTCTGCAACGCCGACCCCATATGAGGACTCTGGTGCACGCGATGGGTAGTGCCCAAGCGGTGCGGCAACAGGCCGTCACGCCCAATCGCGTAGAAGTAACGGGCCGCGGCGTTATGAAACGCCAGCAGGCCGGCATAGATACTGACCATGAACAGCACCCGGATAATCTGAGTCAGCCAGGGGCCGACAAAGTGGTCGGACATGCCGTAGATAAACGTCGTAGGGTCCTGCAAGGACTGCAGCATCGGCACGATCTTGTCCGCACCCACGCCCACCACCATCGACCACACCGACAGTGCGTAGAAACCACCGATCAGCAACACCGAGCAGTAGGTGGCAATCGGGATAGTACGCTGCGGGTTCTTGGCCTCTTCGCCGTAAATAGTCGTCGCCTCAAAGCCGATAAATGCCGCGAAGCAGAACAGCAAGCCGATTGACGGTGTGCCGCTGAACACATGACTGCGATCAAACGCATCAAGGTTGATGCCGCTGTCGCCGCCGGATTTGAGGATGGAAAAATCCAGGATCAGGATCGCCAGGTACTCGGCGATCACCATCACCGACAGTAGCCGCGCCGACAGGTCGATCTTGCGATACCCCAGAATCGCAATGCTTGCCATCGCCATCAGCGAGTAACACCACCACGGCAGCACCAGTGCGAACATGCTTTCCATGGTGCCACTGACCACCCCGCCGAACATGCCATACAACCCGACCTGAAGAATGTTATAGGCAAACATCGCCAACACCCCGGCCGCGCCGCCTGCCAGGCCACCCAAACCACGGGAGGTGAACGCATAAAAACCGCCGGCATTGGTCAGGTGCCGGGACATGGTGGTGTAACCCACCGAGAACGCGAGCAACACCAGCAACGCCAGGATCAGCAACGCCGGCGTGCCGGCACCGTTACCCAGCATGATGCCAATCGGGAAACCACCGGCGATCACACTTAAAGGGCTCGCCGCCGACACCACGAAAAAGATGATGAAACCAACACCCAGGGCACCACGCTTCAACTCCGTCGAACTGTTGATCGGGATAGATACGCTCATGTTCTTGACCTTATTGTATGAGGCAGTCGCTGTAGGATCGGTGCAGCAAGCCGTTCACCGTCACCGATAGAGCTTGTCGCTTTTATCGCACGCTGGATTCGATCCTATGCCTCACCGTGAACGCCCCGGTATCCCAAATCGGTAACCTGTTACGCCATCACCTGAACAGCGCCATCCGCCAGCCTGACCTCACTGCGAAGCGAGACGCGCCGTCAGTTCCGACGCCGCGCCGGTCACCAGGTCGCACAGATAGCCTTGCTGAAACGCACCGAACCGCTCACTGCGCCCCACCAGGGTCATGCTCCCGAGGACGCGCTGCTTTTCGTCGAAGATCGGCGCCGCGACGCCACTGCGTCCTGGGTGCAGCTCGCTTTCGCTGATGCAGTAGCCCTGTTTGCGGATGGCGAGCAGGCTCTTGATGAACGGTTTCCACTCCAGCCCCAGATGCTGCAATTCGGATGGGTTCACGTGCGCGTCGTAAACACGTCGGATTTGGCGCGGTAGCAGATAAGCCAGTACGACCCGGGAGGTCGCGCTGTGGAAAAGATCGATCGACCGCCCCCTGCCGCTACCGACCGGTCCAGCATCGGAGCCACGATGGATCAGCACGTTGACCACGGAGTCGCCATGCCACTCGCTGACCAGCGCGTCCAGGCCGGTGTCGACGACCAGGTTGTCGACCAGGTCCCGGCTGCATGCCAACAACGGATCGTAGTTCGTCATCAGATGCTCCAGCGTGACGATTCGCGGGCCGAGCGCATAACCGCGCGGTAATCGCTTCAAAAAGCCCGCGTCGCCCAGTTCGCGCAGATAACGATAGGCGGTGGCGGACGTGTAGCCGAGCTCCCGGCAAATGATGTCCACATCGATGACCGGTTGTTCCGGGCGAAACAGGTCGAAGACCATGAGCAGGCGGCGAAGGCTATTCATCTTTCTCTACATCCTTGTGAAGCCAACGGTCACCCCACACTGCTTTCAGCGGGCGGGTGTTCAGGCATGAGCGCAACCGGTGATGGCAGCACGGGGGGTATGGGACGGCAACTCTGCGAACAGCTCCTGGTACTCCGCCGCAAAATGGCTGAGGTGAAAGAAGCCCCATTGGGCAGCGGCATCGCCGATCGAGAGATGCGACGCGCGGGTGGACATCAAGGTCCGGCGTACACCGTTGAGCCTCACAGAGCGCAAGTAATTCAGCGGCGTCGTCTCGGCAACCGAGCGAAAGCTGTTCTGCACGGTACGCCGACTGACCTGGAGTCGCTGGCACAACTCGATCACGCTGGGCACGTCGATCATCTCCGCGGTCGCCAGACGGTGGCATTTCTCGACAATGAAGCTGCGCGTGGAGCTTGCGGAGCGTTGTTGCTTGTCGCATGCCGGGTCGGTCATGAGTTGCAGCAACTCGCCGAGCATCGCCTGTTCCAGCGCCAGCTCCCGCTCCCGATCTCGCGTGCTGTCGAGCTCTTCGTACACCAGGGCCTGGGAGAACATCGCCAGCAATCGGCGACGAGCGTCTGCAAAGCGCGGCGTGGAAACCCTGATCACCGGCTGACGCAGCAACAGGCTGACCTCCTTCGCCGAAGCCGTTTGCGCCAACGCCTGCTCGAACAATTCACGTTCGAAGGTGATCGACAGCAGCTCCATGCCCATCGGCATATGGAACATGAACTCCTCGCCACCGTGAAGAAAGAACAGGCTGCTATCGTCCGCCTCCCGTCCCTGCATCCGAATCGAACCCGGGGTGGTGATCGGCACGGCAAAGCACATCTTGCCTCGGGGAGCCACGCCGTGCTGCACGACACGCTGGTTGATCTGCTCGAGAAAGACGTGGACACCCGCCGTCGACAACTGCATCAGCGAACTCTCAGTCGAGCCTGCCGTTAGCTGACTGTAGTCCTGATTCCACTCCTGGACGGTGGCCGCATGAACATGGACGTCTCTGAAATGGCTGATAGTCTGATTTTTCATGATGTCGAAAGCCTCTGCCAATATTCTTGTTTTTAGATCGCCTTCCTATGCGATATTCGCACATAGTGAGAATTTTGCACAATTCTTTATGAGATTTTAAATTCACTGGACAGTGCGCTCAGGGCGGTCCACTCATATGCCAATTCGGGCTACCGGCCATACACACACCACGGAGATGATCAGCACACTTAAATCGACATCCAGAGTGAACGTCATGAGTGAAGCCAAACTTGAATCCCTCCATTTCGCGGATGCCCCGCGAATTACCTCCAGCACACTTCCCGGCCCCAAAACCAGCGAGGCCCTGGCGTTGTCGGCGCGTACCGAGTCGATGGCGCGCGGCGGCGGACGCATGCCGGTGGCCATGGACCGCGCCTTCGGCGCGACCTTCAAAGACCCGGATGGCAACACCTACATCGATTTGTCCGCCGGCGTGGGCGTCAGCAGCGTAGGCCGCTGCCATCCGAAGGTGGTGCAGGCGATCCGCGAACAGTCCGAAGTGCTGATGCATGCCCTGGAGGTCAACAGCACCCGGCGCACCGAGCTGGCGGCCAAGCTCTCCGAGATCGCGCCCGACGGCTTGCGTGGCGACTGCATCACCTTCTTCACGCAAAGCGGCAGCGATGCGCTTGAAGCAGCCATCAAGTTCGCCAAACGCATCACCGGGAGGCACCAGATCATCGCCTTTCATGGAGGCTACCACGGCGTGTGGAACGCCTCGGGTTCCCTGACGACAGGTACGGCATACCGCAAGGGTTACGGAGCCCAAATGGGCGGGGTGATTCACGCCCCCTACCCTTACGCCTACCGTTTCCCTTTCGACACCACTCACAAAAGCGCCGAGCAGATCGCCGGCGAATACGTGGACTACCTGTTGAACACCCCCTACACCGCCGCCGATGATGTGGCTGCCGTTATCGTAGAGCCGGTGCAGGGCGAAGGCGGCTACGTGCCTCCTTCACCAGAATTCCTGCAGCTGTTGCGCAAAGCATGCGACCGTAGCGGCACGCTGCTGATCGTCGATGAAGTGCAATCCGGCGCAGGGCGCACCGGCAAGATGTGGGCGGTCGAGCACTCGGGCGTGAAGCCGGACATGCTCACGTTCGGCAAAGGCATCGGCAGCGACCTGCCAATGGCGGGCCTGATCATGCGTTCGGACCTGGCGGCCGCGATTCCTGACGGATCGATGCCCAACACCTTTGCCGCCAACTCGTTGTCCGCGGCGGTGGCGCTGACCAACATCAGCATCCTGCAGGACCCGGAGCTCGATCTGCTCAACCGTGCGCACACGCTGGGGTTGGAGGCGCAGGAACGTATCCGTGGCTTCAACAGCCCGTTCGTCGCTGAAGTCCGCGGCCGCGGCCTGATGATCGGTATCGAACTGGTTGAAGACCCAGCCACCAAGGCTCCCCTGGCGCCCGAAAAAATCGGCCAGCTCATGGGTTACCTGCTGAACCACGGCGTGCTGATGATTCCCTGTGGTCGCTACAGCAACGTGATGCGAGTCATGCCGTCGCTGACGATCTCACGCTCGCTGTTCTTCAAGGCACTGGACATCTTCGGCGACGCCCTGGCTTCCCTTGAGGCATGACCCGACCACTGCACATCACTTATGGACCGCAAAATGACTGAGCACTTGAATCACTTCATCGAAGGCGCGTCCTTCGAAGCCTCCGACGGCCGTCGCATAAACCTCGTCAACCCCGTGACAGAACAGGTGTACGGCAGTTCCGCACAGGGCACGACTGAGGACGTGGACCGCGCAGTGGGGGCCGCACACCGCCAACTTGAGGGTGGCGCCTGGAGCCAGCTCGACGGCGCCCAGCGCGGTCGACTGCTATCTAAACTCGCTGACCTGGTTGAACGCGACAGCGAATTGCTGGCCGATCTGGACGCCAACGCCATCGGTCGCTCACCCATCGAACCGCGCCGGATGGACTTGCCCAACGCAATCGCCAACCTGCGTGCCGCCGCCGGCTGGGCCAACCAGCTTGAGGGACGCACCATTCCCACCGGTGGCTACTTCGGCACCAAGACCCTTTCGTACACGGTACGCGAGCCCGTGGGCGTGGTCGGCGCCATCGTTCCCTGGAATTCGCCGTTGATGATCACCGTCTGGAAGCTCGCCGCGTTGCTGGCGGCAGGCTGCACCGTGGTCATCAAACCTTCGGAAGAGACGCCGCAGTCTGCCCTGCACCTGGCGGTGCTGGCTCAGGAAGCGGGCTTTCCGGATGGCGTGATCAACGTGGTCACCGGCTATGGCAACGAGGTGGGTCGCGCCCTGTGCGAACACCCGCTCGTTGCCAAGATCAGCTTCACCGGCAGCCCCGAGGCCGGACGCGAAATCCAGCGCACCGCCGGTGTGCTGTTCAAGCGCGTGGCATTAGAGTTGGGCGGCAAGAGCCCCCAGATTGTCTTCGACGATGCCTCTTTCGAAGACGCGCTGCGCGGGTGTGCGCTCGGCCTGTTCGCCAACCAGGGCCAGGTCTGTGCGGCCGGCTCGCGCATCCTGGTGCACCGCAGCATTGCGGATCGCTTCGGCGCAGCGCTGGCCGATGCCGCAGAGGCAGTCAACGTGGGCGACCCTCGCCAGCCCGGTGTACAGATGGGACCGGTGGCCAAGAAAGCGCAATTCGATCGCGTTAACCGATACATCCAACTGGGTATCGACCAAGGCGCCTCGCTACTGGCCGGCGGTGTATCGACGCCAGAACGGGGCTGGTTTGTCCGGCCGACGATCTTCACCAACGCGAACAACGCCATGGCGATCGCCCAAGACGAAATCTTCGGGCCCGTCGGCACGCTGATCACGTTCGACAGCGAAGAGGAAGCTATCGCACTGGCCAATGACTCCTCCTACGGCCTGGCGGCCACGGTCTGGACGACCGACCTGGTGCGAGCGCACCGCGTAGCCGCTGCGGTGAAGGCCGGTGCCGTGGGTATCAACTGCTGGAGCCCGCTGGACGCCAACCTGCCCTGGGGCGGCGTAAAGACCAGCGGTATCGGCCGTGAAGGCGGGTTCGCCGGCGCGGTGGCCTACACCGAGGAGAAAGTCATCACCGTGCTGCTACCTTCCTGAGCACGATCCCTGTCCTGACCGAATAACCCTCCGGACCCTGTGCCGCGAGGGTTAGCGTTCAAAAGTGCATCCCTGATGCCGTTGATAATCAATGGAGAGACTGCGATGAACCCGATAGATCAACAAACAACCGATCGGTATCCGACGTCCCTGCGAATGTTGCACTGGGTGCGCGCCGCACTCATCGCGGGCCTCCTCTGGGCAGGCTGGCATATGACCGGTCTGAATGACGAAGTGGCGAGCAAGTACGAGCTCTATTACCCGTGGCACAAATCCTTTGGGCTGTTGGTGTTTCTGGTTGTCCTGACCCAGATCGCCCTGCGCTTTCGGACCCCCGTGCTTCCGCAGCCGCTGGAAACGCTGGCAAGTTATGAAAGGTTCCTGTCAAGGCTTACGCAGCGTGTCATGTATGCGCTCGTCGTGATCGTGCCGTTGATGGGCTACTCAATGTCGAGCACTTACACAATGAGCGACGGGGTGTTCTTTTTTGGGGTCAACCTGCCGGAACTCCTTCCGAAAAATGACAATTGGTTCGTCGTCTTCCAATGGCTGCACAAAGTGCTCGCCTACACCCTGCTCGGACTGATCCTGTTGCATGTCGTAGGCGCCCTCAAACACCGGTTTTACGACCGGGACCCTCGAAACGACGTCCTGCGCCGCATGCTGTAACTTGATGAGGCGTGGGCGCAAGATGTCCACGCCTTCGTGGCTCTGACCTGAGGGGGCCCGGTACAGTCACTTGCGTACGGGGTTCTTGAAGTCTTCAGTTCTGTTGTGCTTACCTGCTATCAGTTTGGCCCAGGTCTGACGAGGTGAGCCCGCCATGCTGAAATCACTCGCAGTTATCGCCGTTGGTGCGTCACTTGGTGCCTGGTTGCGCTGGCTCCTGGGCGTGAAGCTGAACGCCCTGTTCCCCACGATTCCCCCGGGCACGGTGGTCGCGAACATGGTCGGGGGCTACATCATTGGCCTGGCTATCGCGTTTTTGGCCGCCTCACCCACCTTGAGTCCTGAGTGGCGCCTGCTGATCATCACGGGTTTCTGCGGTGGGCTTACCACCTTTTCTACGTTTTCCGCCGAAACAGTTGCCCTGATCCAGGAAGGCAGACTGCTCTGGGCGCTCGGCTCAATTTCATTGCACGTCGTAGGCTCGTTGGTGATGACCGCTGCCGGGCTTTTGTCCTATCAAATCATTGGCATGCGATGAGGAGATGAAAATGAAAGGTTTTCTGGTGATTTTCTTCACTCAACAGAACCGCCGTTATCAGGGAAAGATGCTTGGCGAATGGATCGTCGATGTGGCCAAGGAGATGGGGCTGCGTGGTGCGACTCTCTCTACGGCTATCGAGGGTTTTGGACACACCGGTCGACTGCACTCTTCGCATTTTTTTGAACTCGCGGATCAGCCTACGGAGATTCGCATGGCTATCACCGAGGACGAATCCGAAAGGTTGCTCAAGAGGCTGGAGGCTGAGGAAATCTCTGTGTTCTACATAAAGACCCCAATCGAGATGGGCTTCGTCGGCAAAAAAACCACCTAGCCTGGCCCCTCCTCGATCGCCTGTTGCCTGGCGACCTCCCATCGGGAATGCGCCACCGCGGGTGGCGCCCCCGATCAAGATACCGGCAACAAACCTTCGTCGTTACGGCGTGAGCGGCGACTCAGAACGTCATCCACACGATGAACTGGAAGTAAGTGTTCGTTGATGCACTCCCGCTCTGCAGACCACCGTCCCCAAGCCACTTTTCAGGCTTGTAGAAGCCGACCAGAGGCGAGAGTGTGACGTTATCCGTCACCATCCAATCCAGAAAAAGGTCGACCTCACGTGCAGCGAAGTCCTGCTCATGCGTACGGGAGAGCTGGTGGTAGTTGAAGGCCATTGCGTTAAGGGTCAATTTATCGGTCGGCTTGACTGAGAGGAGCACGTCGTTGATCGCCATGTTCGAGGTCACTGAACCTGCGTAATTGGCGGCGACTTCACCCTGGTATCGCTTGCGAAAACCTCCCTGGAACAGAAAGTCGTAACCTTCGGAATAGCGCGAATATCGATAGCTCACCGTCGGTTGCCATTGGGTGTCGGCAAAGGTGTAGCCTGCTTCGAAGAACATCGCCCGCTGTGAGCCCGAGCGTTTTTCCTGACGTGCCACCTCGAACGCAAAGTCGGCATTCTCGATCCCGGCATTGCCCTGCCCACGAATGCTGTAGACGTTCATGCCCTTGCGCTCAAGCCGATCACCAAAGGCATATCGCTCGTCAACATCCAGGCCGTGCACGTACGTCGAACCGATCGAGCCGACGGGCGTCGTGTAGTCGAGGGTGGCGGCAGCCACTTCGGTCTTCGACTGCCCGGGGTTATCGGATTTGAGCCATATCAGGCTACCGTGCAGGCCCTCCTGACCACCCAGTTTCAAGACTGCCGTATTCCCGAACGCCAACCGCGGGCCAAGGTAAAAGGCGCCACCGCGATTGAACCGGCCATCCCTTACGCCCTCGATAGGGCTGAAGGCCTTCCCGGGGGCGAACCCGTCGTCAGTGATCAGGAAGCCGTCCACCGTAACGAGCTGCCGGCCAAAAGAGAAATCAACGCCGTCCTTGCCCAGTGCTGGAATCAGATCACCTGACTTCCAGCCCAGGTAGGCGTCTTCCACAGCCGTTCTTCTTTCATCCCCGACGGTGAGTCCTCCCGCGTCCCCATCGCCAAATGATCCCGTACTGATCCAGCTGAGCCCACCATAGACGGAACCGGCATTGATCTTGTTTGTCGTGCCGTTGAGACCGTACTTGGCGAAGCCTTCTTGCCAGCGCATCCTGCCGGGCTCCCTCTCAGGGTCGCCAATGTAGTTTTTCTCGCTGCCGAACCAGCCAAACGCCGCCGACAGGTCGGCGTTCAGGACGGTTCCACCATCGTCTTCGTTGTAGAGCTGGTAGGCGTGTACCTGCGGCTCAAATGTACAGAGTGCGACCAGCGAAAGTAATGGGGCGTAACTGAGGGTGCGCATGACGTCTCTCCTGTTTTTATATTTATGAGGCGAGCCATGAGTGTTCCGGCTTGGGTCGCGCAAGCGGTAACCCAAATCAGCACTTTCAAGGGGCTGGCCGTCCATCCCTTCGCGCGATACCTCCCCCACTGCAAAACATCCTCAGCGCCTTCAATAGTTGCCGTTTTGGGCTACGGCCTCTGAGCGCACTCCCCCTATGCTGGGCCCATAAGAACCATAAGAACCGAGGCACCTGTCATGACCCCTTTGTCACCCTCCCCGCTGTTACGTCAGGGGCTTTGTCTTCTGACCCTCTTCGCCTGCAGTGCCCTGGCACCTGTTGCCAGTGCTCACCATTCGTTCGCGCTTTTCGACCAGACCCAGACCGTCTCGATCAAGGGTGTCGTCGAGCGCTTTGCCTGGACCAATCCCCACATCACGATTTACGTCGATACGCCCGGCCCGCCGGCCCAGCGATTCAAGATCGAAACGGGCAGTGTCAACGCGTTACAGCGCACGGGCTGGACCGCTGAGTCGATCAAGGCCGGCGAGACTGCCGAGGTGTCCTTCAAACCGTTGAAAAACGGTGAGCCAGGCGGGCTGCTCGTGGAAATCAAGAGCGGAGACGTCGTACTCACGGGCGGCGGATGAGAAGTCCCTCCCCGGCTTCCTGACGAACTCACCGACCAGACCAGCAGCGTGGAGACGTTTCAATGAAACCGACACGAACCTTGAACACGGCAATGATCTTCCTGGGCATCGCCCTCGTGACTGCCGCCGGGATGTGCAGCGCCGCAACACCTTCGAAACCTCTAAGCGACAAACACAGCGTCAGCGCACGCCCCGACATCAGCGGCACCTGGGAACGAACCCCGGACGACTGGTTCGGTGAGAACCCCGACAACCCGGTGCACCCGGGTGGGCCGATGGACCTGAAGGCGCCCTATGCCGACGAATACGTCGCGCTGAAGAAGAAGCAAGCCGCTGCGAACGAGGCCGGAACGCCGTTGGCCACAACAAGTTCCAGATGCCTGCCCGAGGGAATGCCAACGTTGATGGCGGCGCTCTTCCCGATCCAGATCATTCACGACGACAAGCAAGTGATTGTCCTCGGTGAGTATCTCCAGCAGGTCCGCCGGATTCTCTTGAACGAAGCGATGCCTGCAAAAGAGACCCTGGACCCTAAATATCAAGGCCATTCACGCGGCCATTGGGAAGGCGACACGCTCGTCGTGGAAACACAACGAGTGCGAACGGACGTGAGTTTCTACGACGTTCCACACGGCAAGGACATGAAGATCATCGAACGCATCAGGCTGACGGCGCCGGATCACCTGGAGAACCAGGTCGTGATCGAGGACCCACAGGTGCTCAAGACCCCGTATCGCTTCACGTTCGAGTACAAACGGTCCAACTACGCCATTCAAGAGTATGTCTGCGAGAACAATCAGATCGTGATCGATAAAGAGGGCAAGGCATCCCTCAGTCTCGAGTGAAGTCGCCATTAATCGTCATCGGAGCTGACCAAATGGAAAGACTGACAACCCTCAGCATCCTGCGGCCGACGCTGCAAAGCGCCCTGCTGTTGCTGATCCTCACGTCGAACACATTCGCCGAGGTGCCCGAGGTGCCCCGCATGCCCACGGCCATCGCGGTGCCGCCCTCCGGCAAGCCACCGCTCTCGTCGGCGAAACGCCCGGGCACCGAATACAGCGACCTCGACAAGTACGGCTACATCGAGGAGGAGTTTTACCTGCAAGGCGTTGCCCCGGCCATTACCGCTTCGGGCAAAACCCTGTTGGAGGCGCCTTACACCACACGCATTCTGGTGCGCAAACCGGCTGACCCCGCGCGCTTCAATGGCACGGTCGTGATCGAGCCGTTCAGTTGGTTCGGCGAGCGCGCCGCGGGATGGATCCTGACCCGCGACTATTTGCTGCGTCGCGGCTACGCGTACGTCGGGTACACGCTGAATGTGAACAAGCCGCCAGTCGATCCCAAGTTCATCTCGGACACCCCGGCTGCCGAGGCCGAGCAGATCGCTCAGTACGGACGGATCGTGAACTTCGAGTTCATGCGCCGCTTCGACTTTGCACGCTACGCGCCGCTGGGCACCTATTACGACCCGGAACACTTCACCCGCGGTGAAGCTCCCGATCCGTTCGCTCCACAGTCCCAGGGCATCGGGGCGCAACTGGCGTTGCTGCTGAAAACCAATGCAGCGCAAAGCCCGTTGGCAGGTCTCGATGTTCAACGCATCTACGTCAATAGCTGGGCCGTAACCGCGCAAGTCTGGATGGACTACCTCGACCAGGGCCGGCACCAGCAATGGCGCATGCCCGACGCAAGGCCGCTGATCGATGCCTACATGACCGGCCGCATGGCCTACGGAGAAGTGGGCGGCGACGTCATCCGGGTGCCGCGCCATACGCCCGATGGCGTGCCGTTCGTGACCGTCTACAGCCAGTCCGAACTGATGCACGACGTGATCGAAGGCATCAACCTGCCGCCGGACACCGACAGCCCGCAGATTCGCTACTACGAAGTGACCGGCATGCCACACCTGCGGCTGGCCGACCTTGGTACGGAGCATACCGAACAGCTCGCTGCCGACATCGGCAAGGGCGACGACCCACGGTGCCGGACGCTGTACGACGAACCGGCGGAACTGATCGTCTCGGCGCTCCTGGATCGCATGGACCAATGGGTGCGCCAAGGCAAACCCATGCCGAATGCTCCGCGGGTCGCCCGCGATGGCAAGACCGCCGCGCGCGACCCTGTTACCGGCAACCTGCAAGGGGGCGTACGCCCACCGTGGATCCAGGTGCCCAGTGCGACCTACCTCACGGATCAGGAGACCGGCTGCGGACTGATCTACGACACCAAGGTGCCTTACTCCAGGGACGTCCTTGGCCAGCGTTATGGAAGCTTCAGCAACTACGAACAGAAATTCGAAGACGCCAAGGCCCTTTCGATCAAGGAAGGGTACCTACTGCCAGAAGATGCGGCGGGTCTGCGCTCGATCGCAAAGCCTCAAGACTTCTAACCCATTGGGAAGAACAGCAAATGTCATCATCACTCATCATTGCCTGGATCTATGCGTCACCTTTGAGCACAGCCATCCGGGACATTCTCTGGATCATACCCACCGTCCAGAGCATTCATATCCTCGCTATCACAGTGCTCTTCGGCTCTGCGGTCATCTCCGATCTTCGGCTGGCGGGTGTGTTCGCCACGGACGAGCCCTTGCGTGGCGTCGTTCGCCGGTACTACCCGTGGATGCGCAATGCGCTCCTCGTCCTGCTCTTCACGGGGTTGATCATGATCATCGCCGAGCCTGATCGCGTACTCGTCAACTCGACCTTCTGGCTGAAGATGGCGCTGGTCGTGAGTGCGTTCACGCTGACCTTGCTTCTGCGGCGCCCCCTTCTGCGCCCTGCCGACGATGCACAACGTGATGACAAGCCTCCTCTTGTCAAAGCGCTAGCCTGGCTGTCGATCGGCTTGTGGTGCGTCGTCATCATCTGTGGTCGCTGGATCGCCTACGCGATCTAAGCGTATTCAACGAAAGCTCCCAGGTATTCGCCATGGACATTCAACCAACACTACAAGCCCTCCAGGACACCTCTGTCGCCACCTTCATCCGAGAGTCGGGCTCCGTCTTTCCAGCCCTTGAATCGGTACATGTGATCGGCATCGCTCTTGTGTTCGGGACCATCGCCGTCGTCGATTTGCGTCTGCTCGGCGTTGCCTCCCATCGCCGCAGCGCGCTACGGCTGATAAAAGATTTGCTGCCGTTCACCTGGGTCGCTTTCGTGGCTTGCGTGATCACCGGCCTGCTCATGTTCGCCGCCAATGCCACGACCTATGCCGAGAACACCGCATTCTTGTGCAAGATGGGCGTGTTACTGCTGGCGGGGCTCAACATGGGGGTATTCCATTTGGGCGTCTTTCGCCGCATTGCCGAATGGGACACAACGCTAACGCCTCCCAGCCAGGCGCGTGTCGCAGGGTTCAGTTCGTTGGCATTGTGGGCGGGCGTGGTGTTCCTCGGCCGCTGGATCGCGTTTCTCTGATGGCTCGTCTATCGCCGCGTCGCGCATCCGGTGCAGATATGCCCAGCGATCACGCAAACAGCTCAATCAAGGTGGTGCGCCCGGTATCCGGCCGATGGGAATCACTGGCATTGTTGCTTGCGGCCCTGGCAGTCATCGCCAGCGTGGCAGGCTATATAACGCTGCGACCCCAGAAAGTCGGCCCACCGATAACCTTGAGCTGGCAGGTGCGTTCCTTCGATGGCCTGGGTGCGGTCGATCAGGCGATTCACAGCGCTCTGCTGCCGGCCGGTGAAGAAATCATCTGGTTCAACAACGATACCGGCGGCTGGATCACGCTGGAGCGTGCGCAGAAAATCTTGCTGCCGCCCTTCTACCGTGACGCCTTCTGGAAGACCAATGGCGAGGTGCAGTGGCAATTGATTCTGCCTGGCACTCACCTGCCGCATGCCGCTTCCGGCGACGTGCACGCCGATGCGCCTGTCACCCCGCCGGACCAGACCGCCAACAAGGTGTCGCAAGCCACCCAGGGCCAGGGCGCTACGGTCTATTACGGCTCGGGCGGCCGCGCGCCGGGCCAGAGCGCCTACCTGCTCGTCATCGGTCACGCGCATGCCGGTGTCATGTGGGCCAACCAAGCGACGATCTGGGTCCACCGCGACCCGAACGCGCCCTACCCTGGCATCGTCAAGCCCGAATCGCTGGTCGGCGATGGCTGGCGCCAGGTCATCCCTTACAACGGTGCCAGCGAAGTCGAACGCGTAAAAGGAACCCAGCCATGACCGTTTCTACGAAACACCGCGCACTGTGGCGCCGATGCATCGCGCTATTGCTGCTGATACCCGCCATCGCACTCGCCAGCCCGGCTCCCTCTTCGGGCAAGAAGCTCAAGATCGGCGTCACACTGCATCCCTACTACAGCTTCGTGGCAAATATCGTTGGAGATCGGGCGGAGGTCGTTGCGCTCATCCCAGCGGAGGCGAATCCGCACAATTACCAGCCGCAGCCCGATGACATCACCCGCGCGATGAATATCGATGTTCTGGTCGTCAACGGCATCGGACACGATGAATGGGCCTTCCAAATCCTCAAGGCCGCTGGCCGCGGGGCGACCCTGCCGATCATCCAGGCCAATGCCTCGGTTGCGCTCATTCCAATCGGCGGCGGCCAGGACGGCGTCAAGGTGGTCAATCCGCATACCTTCGTATCCACCACGGCAGCGATACAACAGGTCTTCGAGATCACTCGCCGGCTGGGGGAGCTGGACCCGGACAACGCTGCAGCGTATCGACAAAACGCCCTGGCGTATGCCGCGCGTATCCGGGCGCTAAGGGCCGGCTTCATGACCCGTTTCGCCGCGCTGGATTTGTCTTCCTTCCGGTGCGCGACAACGCACGCTGGCTACGACTACATGATGCAAGAGTTCGGCCTGTTCGTGAGTGCGGTGATCGAGCCGCGTCACGGCGTCGCGCCGACTGCGCGCCAGTTGGCCAACACCATCGACGCGATCAAGAAGGCCAATGTGCGTGTGCTTTTTGCCGAGAAGAATTTCTCCCTCGACCTGGCCAAGCCTATCGAGGCAGCCACCGGCGTGAAGGTGTTCGCGCTGTCTCACATCACTGGCAATACCTATAGCCCGGACGAATTCGAGGTGGCGATGCGTGAAAACCTCGAGACCTTGGCCGAAGCCGTTGAGTTTACGCAGCGATGAACGCGATGAAGGAGGAACAAGCGATGCGCGGCCCCGCCATAGTGTTCGATGACGTCTCCCTGCAATTGGGAGGTACGCAAGTGCTCGACAAAGTGAGCTTCCGGGTAGAAGCCGGTGCGCTGCACTGCCTGGTAGGCCCGAACGGCGGCGGCAAGACTTCACTGGTGCGTGCGCTGCTGGGCCAGATGCCGCATTCAGGGACGGTCCGGTTCGAAGGCGAGGTCACGACACCCATGGGGTATGTCCCGCAATTGCCGGACTTCGACCGCAACGTGCCGATGACGGTCAACGACATCATGGCCCTTCTCGGTCAACGCAGGCCGGCCTTCCTGGGCTCAAGCCGATCTGCCAAGGCGGCCAATGCCCAAGCACTGGAGCGCACCGGCGTGGCCGGAATGGGCGCAAAACCTTTTGGCAGCCTGTCCGGTGGCCAGCGTCAGCGAGTGCTGCTGGCCCAGGCGATCAGCCCGGCGCCCTGGCTACTGATCCTTGACGAACCGACCGCCGGCATCGACGAACCGGGTGTGCGACTGGTGGAGGCGCTGGTGGCCGAGCTGAACGGCCGCGGCGTCACCATCCTCTGGATCAACCATGACCTGGAACAAGTCAGGCGCATCGCGCAATCGGTGACCGTTATCAACCGGCGGGTGCTGTTCCATGGTTCGCCCGACCAGGTCGCCTACCCTCTGGAGGCTACCCAATGAGTGCCCTGTACGAATTGATTCGCAACCAGCTCCAGGCGCTTGCCGCGAGTGGCATCCTGCCGCAACCGTTCGAGTACGAGTTCGTGATCAATGCGCTGCTCTGTGCAGTGCTCATCGGACCGCTACTGGGCGTGCTGGGCTCGATGGTGATGATCAAGCGCATGGCGTTCTTCAGTCAGGCCGTCGGTAATGCGGCGATGACCGGCGTTGCCATTGGCGTGCTGATCGGCGAGTCCTACACCTCCCCCTACTTCTCAATGTTCGGCTTTTGCCTGCTGTTCGCCCTGACGCTGAAGTACACGCAGCACCGCACCACGCTGGCCAATGACACGCTGATCGGCGTGTTCTTGTCCATCTCGCTGGCGGTCGGGGCCTCGTTGCTGCTGTTCGTGTCGGCGAAGATCAACACGCACGTAATGGAAAGCGTGCTGTTCGGTTCCATCCTGGCGGTCGACTACACCGACATGAACGTGCTGCTTGTGGTAACGGCGACGTGTGCTCTGCTCGGACTGCCGATGTACAACGGCATGCTGTTGGCCAGCCTCAATCCGAGCCTGGCACATGCTCGCGGCGTGCGCGTGCGAAGCGTCGAGTACCTGTTTGTCGTACTGGTCACCCTGGTGACGGTAGCCTGCCTGAAAATCATCGGCGCAGTACTCGTCGAAGCCCTTCTGCTCATACCGGCCGCGGCAGCACGCAACATCAGCCATTCGCTCCCGGGGCTGGTCGTGCGCGCCATCCTGATCGCGACTTTTTCCTGCGTGGTCGGCATCCTGGCACCCATGCAATTCCACATCCCCGTACCGACAGGCGGCGCAATCGTGATCGTCGCCGCCCTGGTGTTCGTCGCCACCACCGTCATCCGCGCTACCGGGGCCCGATTCAGAGGTGCCAGCGTATGAAATGGCTTTGCATGTCACGTCGACCCTGGCTAGCGATGCTGCTACTGCTGCTGGGCAATCCGCTTTCTGCCTTCGCGGATACCGGCAGGCAGCAGGTGCTTGTCGCACTGCCGGCGGTGTATGCGCTCACCTCGACGCTCAGCGACGGCACAACCCTCAAGGTCGTCCGCCTTCCGGCAGACGCTGCCGTGCCCATGGAAAGCCAGGCCAACGCGCTGTCGCGCCTGGAGCCCGCCGTGTTCCAGCAGGCCACCGCCGTGGTTACCCTGGGTAACCTCTGGCGCGCGGATCCGCTTTACACCACGGCACGTCGCCACAATCTGCGAATCGTCGAGATCGATGCCTCGCACTCATGGGACACCGTCAAGCCCGGAGTGGCCGTGGCCCGCGTGCCATCGAACGACGTTCCCTGGGCAACCGAACGCGACGTCGATGGCGGACTGTCGCCGTACGCCTGGCTCGGCCCCGTCAACGCCATGCGCATGTCGGCGATTATCGCTACCGACCTGGCACGCCTGTCTCCCCCCGATGCGCCTCGGATAGAGCGCAACCTCGCCGCACTCGAAGGCCGATTGCGCCAGCTCAAGGCCAACTACGGTGCCCGGCTGCTGGCAGTGCCGGATCTGCGCGTGCTGTCGCTGGCCGATGAGTTCACCTACTTGTTCGGCGAGTTCGGGATTTTTGTCGACGGCTGGTTCGTCCGACAGGACATCGACTGGAGCGACGCCGACTGCACCGCACTGACCCGATACCTGCGCGAGCGTGACATCCACGTGGTGGTCCACAAGTGGGCACCGGACGCCAGGATTGCCAAGGCCATCGAGGACGGCGGCGCACGGTTGTTGATACTGGACGCCGGCAACCCGGGAATGCTCGCCGACGCGGCCAACGGGTACGAAGCACTCCTGAGTTCGAACCTGGATTCCTTACTGACGGCCTTCGCGCCACCTGGCCCCAATACGAGCGGCGATCACAAATCGCCGCTCCAATGATCAACCTCGACCGTGGAGATCGAAGACCTTATGAAACCCCTAGGCTCAGCACATCGGATACTGATCGCCGGCGCCCTGGTGTTCTGCCAGGCAGCCTTCGCTCATGGCCCCGTCTTCGACTGCTACATCGAGAGCGATGATCTGGTGAAGTGCGAGGCGGGTTACACCGACGGCAGCTCCGCCGCTGGCAGAAAAGTCCATGTCCAGGACACCAGCAACAAGGTGTTGCTCGAAGGAAACGTCGGCACCGACAACACCTACGCATTCCAGCCCCCAGCCGGGAAATACTCCGTTGTGTTCATGGGCGGAGACAACCATCAAGCCACGATTCAATCATCCGACATTTCAAGGTGAAATCGACCATGCCGATCAAACGACGACTGCTCCAGGCACTTGCCGCCGTTACATTAGGTTGCCTGACAGGCGCTGCACAGGCCCATTTCCAGATGCTCTACGTCGAGGAAACGGCGCTGCCGCGTGCGGATAAACTGGAGTTCGCGCTGGTGTTCACGCATCCCTTCTCCAGCGGCCCCACCATGACCATGGATGAACCCCGCGCCTTTAGCCACATCAGCTCGCACGGCGGGGAAAAAATCGATCTGCGCCAATACTTGCGCCCTGTCCAGTGGCAGAGTCGCGATAACCAAACGACTGCCTATCGTGCGTCGATTCCGCGGGAGTTGGTTCGCTCACTGGGTGACCATATCTTCGTACTCGAGCCCGAGCCCTACCTGGAAACCGAGGAAGACGTCTACATCCAACAGTTCACCAAGCTGATCGTGAACGTGGGCGGAGTGCCCGGCAACTGGGCAGAACCACAAGGGTTGCCGGTTGAGATCCAGCCACTGAACAAGCCTTATGCAAACTGGACAGGCGGAGTGTTCCGCGCCTTGGTGCTGGCCGATGGCAAGCCCGTTCCGTTCGCCGAAATCGAAATCGAATACATCAACCATTCCGTCGATATCGAGAAAAACGCCTTCGGCCAGCAAGACTATGTAACGGCACCTCAAGCTTCATTCAAGTCCCTGAGCACCTACACGGACGCCCAGGGCGTCGTGACCATCGGCCTGCCCCGGGCCGGCTGGTGGGGTATTGCAGCGCTCGACATCGGTACAACGAAAACCCACAAGGGCAAGCCCTTGTCGCAAGACGCGGTGCTGTGGGTGCAGGCCAGGGATATGAAATGAAAAGCGCATAAAGCAACCGCGCCTGATAGCCCTCACGGAAAGCGCCCCCCCTCAGAAACGGATAGATATCGCCTCGAATCCGGATAGATGCACCGCACAGAAAGGCTTTCAATCAGGTCGTGCCTAAAACTACAAAAAGGGTGTACCTGATGAACAGCTCTAGAAGCATTGCGCAGTGGCAAGATTACATTCAGGGTTGCCTGGATTTTCGGCCGGCCGAAGGTATTTACCGTGTCGCCCGTGACATGTTCACAGAGCCGGAACTGTTCGACCTGGAGATGGAGCTGATCTTCGAGAAGAACTGGATCTACGCCTGCCACGAGAGTGAAATCGCCAATCCCAATGATTTCCTGACGATGCGTGCAGGTCGTCAGCCGATGATCATCACCCGCGATGGGAGCAATCAACTCCACGCGCTGATCAACGCTTGCCAGCACCGGGGCGCGACCCTGACTCGCGTCAGCAAAGGCAACCAATCTACCTTTACCTGTCCGTTCCACGCCTGGTGTTACAAAAGTGACGGCCGTCTGGTCAAGGTCAAGGCCCCAGGTGAATACCCGGAGGGTTTCGACAAAGCAACACGCGGCCTGAAGAAGGCCCGGATCGAGAGCTACAAGGGCTTCGTCTTTATCAGCCTGGACGTCAATGGCAGCGACTCGCTGGAAGACTACCTCGGCGATGCCAAAGTGTTCTTCGACATGATGGTCGCGCAGTCTCCGACCGGCGAACTGGAAGTACTGCCCGGCAAGTCGACCTATAGCTATGACGGCAACTGGAAACTGCAGCACGAAAACGGCCTGGATGGTTATCACGTCAGCACCGTGCACTACAACTACGTCTCCACGGTGCAGCATCGCCAGCAAGTCAATGCGGCCAAGGGCGGCGGCTCCGACACGCTGGACTACAGCAAGTTGGGCGCCGGCGATGCCGAAACCGACGACGGCTGGTTCTCGTTTAAGAATGGCCACAGCCTCTTGTTCAGCGACATGCCCAACCCGACTGTACGCGCCGGTTATGCCAGCGTGATGCCGCGTCTGGTGAAGGAATACGGCCAGCAACAAGCCGAGTGGATGATGCATCGTCTACGCAATCTCAACATCTACCCAAGCCTGTTCTTCATGGATCAGATCAGCTCGCAGCTGCGTATCGTGCGCCCAGTGGCCTGGAACAAGACCGAGATCACCAGCCAGTGCATCGGCGTCAAGGGTGAGTCCGACGCAGATCGGGAAAACCGGATTCGCCAGTTCGAGGACTTCTTCAACGTTTCAGGCATGGGCACTCCCGACGACCTGGTGGAATTTCGCGAGGCCCAGCGCGGATTCCAGGCTCGCCTCGAGCGCTGGAACGAAGTATCCCGCGGCAGTGAAAAATGGGTCGAAGGCCCCACCCCGAACAGCGAGGTTTTGGGCATCAATCCGGTACTGACCGGCACCGAGTTCACGCATGAGGGGCTCTACATCAATCAGCACGGATCCTGGCAGCGCTTCCTTCTGCAAGGTCTGGCACAAAAAGCCCTGAAGTTGAAGGAGGTGTGAAATGAGCGCACTACAACATTCCATCGAACAATTCCTCTACCGCAAAGCCGAGCTGTGTGATCAGCAGGATTGGGACGCCTACATCGCCCTGTTTGATGAACAGAGCGAGTTCCACCTGCCGCAATGGGAGTCGGAGCATGTGTACACCACCGATCCCAAGCGCGGCATGTCGCTGATTTATTACTCGAACCGCTCCGGCCTGGAAGACCGGGTATTTCGTCTGCGCACAGGCAAGTCGGCAGCTTCAAACCCGATGCCGCGCACCTTGCATCAAATCAGCAATGTGCGAATCAAGGAGATCGATAACGGCTTGCTTGAAGTCAAGGCCGCCTGGGTCACGCTCTACACCCGGCAAGGGCTGTCCGAGCAGTTCTACGGCCATGTGACCTACCACCTCAAAGCGGACGCAGACAGCTGGAAGATCACCCGCAAGCACATCGTGCTGCTCAACGACACGATCAACTCAGTACTTGATTTCTATCACCTGTGAACTGTGGGGCACGCTGTCATGAACCATAAAGTCGCTTTCAGCTTCGCAGATGGCAAGACCTCGTTCTTCGAGGTCAAGCCCAACGAACTGCTGCTCGACGCCGCGCTACGCAATGGCGTGAACATCCCGCTGGACTGTCGCGAAGGTGTCTGTGGCACTTGCCAGGGTCGCTGCGAATCAGGCCAATTCACCCAAGACTACGTCGATGAAGAGGCCCTTTCCGAACAGGATCTGGCGCAACGCAAAATGCTCTCTTGCCAGACCCGCGTGCAATCGGATGCGTCGTTCTATTTCGACTTCGATTCGAGCTTGTGCAACGCTGGCGCAACCCGGTTACTGCAAACGGTGATCACCGGTGTAGAACAGGTGTCGGCCACCACGGCGATCCTTCATCTGGACGCTTGCGCCCACCAGCAGCAATTGGACTTTCTTCCGGGGCAATACGCTCGACTGCATGTACCGGGCACCAGTGAGTGGCGCTCCTACTCATTCGCCAACCGCCCCAACCCCACCAACCAATTGCAGTTTCTCATCAGGCTCCTGCCTGATGGCGTGATGAGCAACTTCATCCGTGAGCATTGCCGCCCCGGTCAAGTACTCGAGCTCGAGGCCCCATTGGGGAGCTTCTATCTACGTCAGGTGACCAAGCCTCTCGTACTGGTGGCAGGAGGAACCGGCCTGTCGGCCTTCCTCGGGATGCTTGATAACATTGCAGAAAAAGGTGGCTGCGGGCACCCGATCCAACTGTTCTATGGCGTCACCCAGGACAATGACCTGTGCGAAACTCAACGCCTGGCCGATTATCGCGAACGAATCGCCGACTTCGACTATCACCTTGTGGTTTCAAAACCCTCCGTGGATTGGCAAGGTAAAACCGGGTGGATTCCTGACCACTTCGACCGTCAGTCGTTCGAAGCCAACCCATTCGACATCTATCTGTGCGGTCCTCCGCCCATGGTCGACGCGATTAAAACCTGGTTCAACGATCAGAAGATCGAGCAGTTCCAGATGTATTACGAGAAGTTTATCGATAGCAATTCCACACATTGAGCAACAGGGAAATATCCGGAGAGGCATCCAGATATTTCCCTGTTTTTTTATCGTCTGACTACGTCGCAGCCAATCTCCCTTCCTCTAAGAATCAGCGAGGTTTGGCGTGCACTAGACGCCATCATCCGCTGTCTTGTCCGTGACGATGAGGGGCTCGATGCCCCAGTCTCCAGACAAATACCAATCTTCTCCGAACATCTCCGCCGGATGCATCGTACGGTCGGAGCCATTGCCGCATGCCAGGGACTTGGCCGGACAATACCGGTCGCACCCCCAACAGATCCGTTCGGGGTGCTTGGGGCTGATGGGGAAGTTCTTGGCCATTTCGATCTCCGGTCATTGAGAGACGTTCTTCCAACCTAAGGCCTTTGTGCAAAACCATCCTTGATGGATATCAAGAATCGACATCGAGCGACTGCTCTCCCTATCGCGATCCTGGAGCTAAGCTTCTAACGGTTTAATTGATCAAAACTTGATAACAATCATTATTGTTCGCAGCAAAGCTTCCTAGACTCGGGTTCCTACTCGCCAGTGCTCAGGAAGACATTATGCGTACCCACCTCTCACTCGCCCTGCTCTTGCTCGTACCGCTGGCTCACGCAAAGGAATACCCGATCGGGGAACCACAGCTGTGTCAGGGACTGGAAGTCGGGGCAGTGTATCTGCAACCGATCGAGATGGCCCCGGCTGGCATGATGCGCGCTACTGTCGATTCTGATGTTCACCTGGAAGCCGACATTCGGGCCACCGCGGACAATCGACAGGGCTTTCAGGAAGGCAGTTTCGTGCCTTACCTCAATGTCTCGTTCAACTTGAGCAGAGCGGGTAACCCGGACGAAATCAAGGGTGACTTCCATGCCATGGTCGCCAATGACGGCCCGCACTATGGCGACAATGTGAAGCTGCTGGGGCCGGGCAAATATCGGCTGACGTTCACCGTGCTCCCCCCCACCGGTCACGGCTCCCTCGGGCGTCATACCGATAAGGAAACCGGTGTAGCGCCCTGGTTCGAACGCTGCGAACTGCACTACGAATTCATCTACGCAGGCATCGGCAAAAAAGGCGGCTATTGAATGAAGCGCCTGCATCTTGCCTGGCTGATCGTGGCCGGAACAGTTGCGCCGTTGACGGCCCATGCCGAGTTGCCGAGCTTTGAGCTGACCCTGCGCGATGGCCACTTCTCCCCTGCCTTGCTTGAGGTCCCGGCCGGACAGCGTTTCAAGATCGTCCTGAAAAATAGCGGTCAGGGGCCGGCGGAGTTCGAGAGCACGCCGTTGCGGGTTGAAAAAGTACTGTCGCCGGGCGTGACAACCTTCGTCGTCATTCACCCGCTCAGGCCCGGCCACTATCCCTTTTTCGATGAGTTCAATCCGCAATTGCCCGAGGGCGGCATCCTCGCGAAATAACCTGTTAGCGCACGGAGCTTCCATGAATCAATCAATGTTCATCGTCTGGCGCGAAAGCGTCGAGGCGTTGCTGGTGATCGGCATTCTCCAGGCCTGGGCCAGCCAACAAGGCCAGCGTCATCGCTTGGTCAAATACCTGTGGGCGGGTGTGATGCTGGGGTTGATGCTCTCGGGCCTGCTGGCGGTGTTGATTCTGTTTGCCGGTGAGGCCATGAGCGGGTCGGCCAGTGAATGGTTCCAGGCCGCACTCGCACTGTTTGCCAGCCTGTTAATGGTGCAAATGGTCGGCTGGATGCACCGTCACGGGCGCACCCTCAACCACGATTTGCGACGGCACGCCGATAGCCACCTGGCCCGCCAAGGAGGCGCAGGTCTACTACTGCTGGCCATGCTCGCGATCAGCCGTGAAGGCAGCGAAACGGTGGTATTTCTCTATGGCGCCGGCGCCCGATTGCGGGGTCCGCAGCTCGGTTTGTTTGCCGTCGGCGGCGTGTTGGGGCTGGTGCTGTCCGCGCTGACCATTACGCTGCTGCACAGCAGTCGCCGCTTCATTTCATGGCAACGATTCTTTGCCATCAGCGAAGTCATCTTGCTCATGCTCGGCGCGGGGTTGCTGGTCAGCGGCACCGAGCGAATCGGCGGCCAACTGCTCGCCCTGGATGTGCCGGACGTGGTTTACAGCCTCGTAGGCGAATCGCTTTGGGACAGCAGCGCTTGGCTGAGCGACAGCCATGGATTGGGTGGCTTTCTGGCCAGTTTTGTCGGTTATCGCGCAACGCCCAGCGGCATGACCTTACTGGTGTGGGTCGGTTACTGGCTGGTCGTCAGCGCCTGGCTACGCCAACGGGCTGCGGAGAAAGTCCCATGCCTGACCTGAGCCGGCACAATCGATGGCTCCAGCGCCTGGGTGACGGGATGCGTCGCCATGCGTCCGTCATCCGAGTGCTGCAGTGGGCTGTCGTACTGTTTTACGCAGTGCTGTTGGTGACCCCGGCGCTGTTGCCGCTGCCGGACAGCCAAGCACGGATACTCGACAACCTGACCTTGCTCGCGCAGTTTTTATTCTGGGGAATCTGGTGGCCGTTCGTGTTGCTGTCGATGGTGTGCTTCGGTCGACTCTGGTGTGGCGTTCTGTGCCCGGAAGGTTCGCTCAGCGAATGGGCCAGTCATTACGGGAAAGGCCTGGGTGTGCCGCGTTGGTTGCGTTGGGGCGGCTGGCCCACATTGGCGTTCTGCCTGACGACCCTCTACGGCCAATTGATCAGCGTCTATGACTACGCCCAGGCCGCACTGTTGATTCTGGGTGGTTCGACCGTCGCAGCGGTCATCATCGGGTTGTTGTTCGCCCGGGGCAAGCGGGTCTGGTGCCGTTACCTGTGCCCGGTCAGCGGCGTTTTCTCCCTGCTCGCCCGGCTGGCCCCTGTGCACTTTCAGGTCGATGAGCAACGCTGGATAGAGAATGCCGCACCACGCCTGCCACCCCCCAACTGCGCTCCCCTGCTCGATATTCGCCGCCTGCAAGGCGCCAGTGATTGCCACGCCTGCGGACGCTGCAGCGGGCAACGCGGCGCCGTGCAGCTGATCGCCCGCTCCAGCAATCAGGAGATTCTTCACGCAACCGCGCAGACGCTGTCCCCTTGGGATACACGCTTGCTGCTGTTCGGTGTGATCGGCTTGGCCATGGGCGCGTTTCAGTGGACAGTCAGCCCATGGTTTATCGCCCTCAAACAAAACCTGGCCCAGTGGCTGGTAGAACACAACCAGCTCTGGGCATTGCAGGACAACGCCCCCTGGTGGTTGCTGACCCATTACCCGCAACTCAACGACAGCTTCAGCTGGCTCGACGGCTTCAGCATTGTCGCTTACTTGAGTGTGAGTTCGATCATGCTCGGCACGGCGTTGATGCTGCTCCTAAGCCTGACGGCCCGACTGGCGCGAGATCGCGCACTGTATTGGCCTCTGGCGCTGACACTCACGCCTGTGGGTGGCGCCGGGCTGTTTCTCGGGCTGTCGGCCACCACCGTCAAATTACTGCGTTATGAAGGTCTGCTGCTGGAGTGGGTACAACCCGCCAGGGCCTGTCTGTTATTGGCCGCCATGGGGTGGAGCCTGCTACTGGGTTGGAAACGGTTGCGACACGAAGGTGTTTCCCTGATCCGGCGTGTGTCGGGTGGCGTTTGCCTGTTCCTCGCCAACGGCCTGATCGGGTTTGGCTGGTGGTTGCAGTTCTGGGGCTGGGCTTGAGTTTCCCCAGCCCCCGTTACCCCCGTAGCACGAAGGCTGGGAACAACTCGCGCATGGCCTCCCACAACTCTGGCAACAAGGCTTGCGTCGAAATGCTCGGCAATAGCGGATCGAACATCCGCTCGGTGCGGACCAGTTGCACGGCGAAGCGTTTGACGCCGAGCGCGCTCAAGTGTTTTGCCAGGATCAGCAGACGCGCCGGCTCGAACAGATGCCAATGCACGGTGGTGCGACATTCGTAGTCCACACCACTGGCCAGCAGATGCTCAAGGCTGCGCCAGTTAGCCGTTCCGCTGCCCTCGACCCGGGTGATGGCCAGGCAATCCTCGGGCAACGCCTTGACGTCGAAACCGACCCAATCCGCGCCAGTCAGAGCCTTGGCGAAGGCGGCAGGTTTAATGCCAGCGCTGTGCAAGCCGATGCGAAAGCCCATGTCCCGCACTTCATCCATGGCGCCGAGCAAGCCGTCTTGCAAGGTGGGCTCACCACCGCTGAACACCACGGCATCGAGCAGGTCCTGACGACGTTGCAGAAACGCCAACACCCGCCGCCACTCCACTTCCTCACTGCCACGAGGCGGAATCAGCTGCGGGTTATGACAGTAACGACAACGCCAGGCGCAACCCTGGCAAAACAGCACGCAGGCGAGCTGTCCCGGATAGTCGATAGTGGTCAGGGGCACCATGCCCCCGACCCGAAGCATTCGACTCATTGGCGCCCGGCCAGGGCTGCGCCTTCAGTGAAGTGCACCCGCTCGCGGTGCTCCGACTGTTTACCTGGATTGAACGCTGACACAGGACGGTGATAGCCCATCACGCGGGTCCAGATTTCGCAGCGTTGGCGTTGAGCCTGGGGCAGAGTTTGCGATGCAGTCATGGTGAAGCTCCTTGCGGTTGAGTGGATCAAAATCAATGAACGGTGCCAGCCTTCTGTTCTTGCAACAGCAGGACCTCGTCACATTTGGGGCAAAACTCATGTTCGCCATCGAGGTAGCCATGCACCGGGCAGATGGAGAAGGTCGGGGTCACGGTCAGGTACGGCAGGCGGAAACGTCCAAGGGCCTTGCGCACCAGTTGCTTGCAGGCCTGGGTCGAGGAGATCCGCTCGGCCATGTACAGGTGCAAGACCGTGCCGCCGGTGTATTTGCATTGCAGTTCGTCTTGAAGTTCCAGGGCCTCGAAGGGGTCTTCGGTGTAGCCCACGGGCAGTTGCGAGGAGTTGGTGTAATACGGTGCCTGCGCACTGCCCGCCTGGAGAATGTCCGGATAGCGCTTGAGGTCTTCCTTGGCGAAGCGGTAGGTGGTGCCTTCTGCCGGTGTCGCTTCCAGGTTGTAGAGATGACCGGTTTCCTCCTGGAAACGCAGCAAGGTGGCACGTACATGGTCCAGCAGATTCAGGGCAAACTGTCGGCCATGTTCGGTGTGCATGCCCTCCTCGTCGCCGGTGAAATTGCGCAGCATTTCATGCAGGCCGTTGAGGCCGATGGTGGAAAAATGGTTACGCAAGGTGCCCAGGTAGCGCTTGGTGTAAGGGTACAAACCGGCATCCATGTGGTGCTGAATGACCTTGCGCTTGACCTCCAGGCTCTCCATTGCCAGCTCCATCAGCGTGTCCAGGCGTCGCAACAAGCCACTGGTGTTGCCCTTGAACACATAGCCCAGGCGTGCACAGTTGATGGTCACCACGCCGAGCGATCCGGTCTGTTCCGCCGAACCGAACAAGCCACCGCCGCGCTTGAGCAACTCGCGCACATCGAGCTGCAACCGGCAGCACATCGAACGCACCTGATTGGGCTGCATGTCCGAATTGAGGAAGTTCTGGAAGTACGGCAAACCGTAACGCGCCGTCATCTCGAACAGACGGTCGGCGTTCTCACTGTCCCATGGAAAGTCATGGGTGATGTTGTAGGTCGGGATCGGAAAGGTGAACACTCGCCCTTTCGCGTCGCCAGCCTGCATCACCTCGATGTACGCGCGGTTGAGCAGGTCCATTTCGACTTGCAGATCACCATAGGCAAACGGCATCTCCTCACCGTCGATGACGGGTATCTGCTCACGCAAATCCTGCGGGCAAACCCAGTCGAAGGTCAGATTGGTGAACGGCGTCTGGGTGCCCCAGCGCGATGGCACATTGAGGTTGTAGATGAACTCCTGGATCGCCTGGCGCACCTCCTGATAACTCAGCTGGTCCTTGCGTACGTACGGCGCCAGGTAGGTGTCGAACGAGCTGAACGCCTGGGCGCCGGCCCATTCGTTTTGCAGGGTGCCGAGGAAATTCACCATTTGCCCCAGGGCACTGCTCAAGTGCTTCGGCGGACCGGCCTCGACACGCCCCGGCACGCCGTTAAGACCTTCATGCAACAGGGTGCGCAGCGACCACCCGGCACAGTAACCGGCGAGCATGTCCAGGTCGTGCACATGCAAATCCGCGTCGCGGTGGGCCTGGCCGATGGCTTCGCTGTACACCTCGTCCAGCCAGTAGTTGGCGGTGACCTTGCCCGACACGTTCAACACCAGCCCGCCCAGGGAATAGCCCTGATTGGCGTTGGCCTGGACCCGCCAGTCTTCACGGTCGAGGTATTCGTTCATCGAAGTCGCCACCTCGACCATGGTCCGGCGGTCGCGGCGCAAACGTCCGTGCTGTTCGCGGTAGACGATGTAGGCGCGCATGGCGAAGAAAAAACCGGCGTCCATCAACACCCGTTCGACACGATCCTGGATCTGCTCGACGTGCAGTCTTGGCAGACCTTCCAGCCGGGCCAGCACGGCCTGAAGCAACCCCTCAACCTCAACCTCGGTGTACTCCCCTGTCGCCTTGCCGGCGGCGATCAATGCCTGGCGGATCTTGTCCGCATCGAAGGCGACCAGACTGCCATCGCGTTTGTGCAAGCGGTTACATCCCACTGAGATCAGCGTGCTCTGCATTTGGCCTCCAGATACTACATATAGATGTTCAGACACAATCAAACACAACATGCAGTGAAGACTACGGACAAAGTGCTGTTCTGCAATTGATCGACATCAAGATTTGCCGGTGAAAAAAACCGCCCGAAGGCGGTGAAGGAAAAATCGGTGTGAACACTGTGGCTAGGGAGCAAGCTCCCTAGCCACAGTGTTGTGTTTTACAGACCTGCTCAACCGCCACTCATGTTCATGAACCGCACAATCTGCACCTCCCCTTCGGGGTTGAAGTCGTGGCGCAATGGCTTGCCGCGCAAGGCCTTTTGCACCGCATTGATCAGCGGCTGGTCGTCCAGCGGATAACGCCGCAGCAATCCGCGCAAATCCAGCGCGTCTTCCTGGCCAAGACAGAGCAACAGCTTCCCTTCAACGGTCATCCGCACCCGGTTGCAGGTGCCACAGAAATTGTGACTGTTGGGTGAGATGAAACCGATCCGAGTCTCGGGATGGCGTTCCAGGCGCACATAGCGCGCCGGTCCGCCGCTGTTTTCAGTGCTGTCGAGCAACCGGTGACCACTGGCGATCAGCGCCCGGACCTCATCGCTGGAACAAAACGATTCGCCCCGGGAACGCCCGACATCACCCAAGGGCATTTCCTCAATGAAACTGATGTCGATGCGTTGATCGATGGCGTACTGCACCAACGCCGGAACTTCATCGAAGTTGCGCCCTTTCATCACCACGCAGTTGAGTTTGATCCGCTCGAACCCCGCATCCCGCGCCGCTTCAATGCCACCCAGCACCTGATCGAGATCGCCGTTGCGGGTGATTGCGCGAAATTTCTGCCCGTCCAGACTATCGAGGCTGATGTTCATCCGCTTGACGCCTGCCTCCGCCAACGGCCGGGCCAGACGGCCCAGCTGCGAGCCGTTGCTGGTCATCACCAGCTCGCGCAAACCGGGCAATGCGGCGATGTTGCGGCACAGTTCGACAATGCCCGGACGAATCAGCGGCTCACCGCCGGTGAGGCGGATTTTGCGGACGCCCAACCCGACGAACAACGTTGCCAGGCGCTGCAATTCCTCCAGCGTCAGGACCTGCTGACGCGTCAGGAACGTCATGTTTTTCGCCATGCAATACACACAACGAAAATCACAACGGTCCGTCACCGACATCCGCAGATAATCGATCTGCCGTCCAAAACCATCCTGCATCACAGCGTTCATCACATCTCCCGGTTTGTCTCGATGCTCACTGCACCAGCGGTGAGTCGGCGCCCTGCAAGTGGATGCCACGAATATCCGCCGCTCCGATCAGGGTTTGCAGGTACTGCACCAGCGCTTTTTGCCAGACGCCTTGCTGCAACTGCGTGCGGATCGCCGTCGACACCACTTCATAGGGCAACGGCATGCCTTCGATCCGCTGATCGACACTGACCACATGCCAGCCGTAGCGACTTTCCAGCGGTTTGCTGGCCAGGCCCGGCGCCAGAGTGAACAGCTGACGTTCCAGTTCGGGCACGGTCTGGCCCTTGCTGATCTGCCCCAGAGAACCGCCTTGAGCCTTCGACGGGCAGGCCGAATATTTCACCGCCAGCTCGGCGAAACTGCCGGGAAAATCCGCCAGCCGCTGCAACAGGATTTCGGCCTGGACATGCGCCAGCGCACGGGCCTCGGCGTCGTCCGGTGCGCATTCGAGCAGGATGTGCCGCACCGCCAATAACGGTGCGCTGTGGAAGCGCCCGCGATTGTTTTCGTAGTAGCGCAGACTGGTTTCCTCGTCGCACTGCGGCACGTGCACCTCGCGTTCGAGCAACAAACGCGTGGCCGCTTCTTCTTCGTTCTCACCAGCGCCGATCTCCAGCGCCAGGCCGAGTTCGGCAATGCGCTGCTGCAACAATTCGCGGATCACCAGTGCCCTGGCGGCCAGATAGACCGCCTCTTCACGGCTTTCGGCCGGGTGATATTGCAGCTCCTGGGCCATTGCCTCAGGCGTGATCGACACCCCGTTGACGCTGATGATCGGCCACTCCTGTTCGCTGCTGGCGATCAACTGCACCGGGGCGTCCTCGGCCGCCGCCGGCTCGACCGGCAGTGCTTCAAACTGCGCGATGTCGACAACTTCCGGTACCGAAAGCTCTGCATTTTTAGAAGAACCGCAGCCACCGCTGCCGCCGTTACCGCCGCCACATCCACATCCACCTGACATGATGTTCTCCTCAGACTTTCTGCCGAACGATTTGATAACGACGCCCCAGGTACCAGATCGGTGCACTGACGATGTGTACGAGACGGGTGAAGGGGAACAACACGAACAGGGTCAAGCCTAGAAACACATGCAGCTTGTAGGTCAGCCCGACCGGCGCAATGGACGCCGCCGCTTCCATCGGCCGCAACAGCACGGTGTTCTGCGCCCAGTCGGCGAGCATCACCATCACCGAGCCGTCCATGTGCGCGGTGGACGCTGCAATCGTCAGCAAACCGAGCAGCAACTGCACCAGCAGCACCAGCAGAATCAAAATGTCCGAAGCGCTAGAGGCGGCACGTACCCGAGGATCGGTGAGCCGCCGATTGACCAGCATCAGCAAGCCGATCAGGCACAGCAGGCCGAAGAGCCCGCCGGAGACCATCGCCAGCAACTGCTTGTTCTCGGTGCTGATCACATGGTGATAAACCGATGCAGGCGTCAGCAGGCCGACGAAATGCCCGGCCAGTACAAACAGCACACCGATGTGGAAGAGGTTGCTCGCCACGCGCATGCCGCGCTGGTTGAGCATCTGGCTGGAGCCAGCCTTCCAGGTGTACTGCGACAGATCGAAACGGGCCCAACTGCCAATCAGGCAAATCGCCAAAGCGACATAGGGATAGATCCCGAACAACAACAGGTTCCATTTAGACATTGCCTACCTCCTTGGCTGGCACGGTGGCCAACCCTTCATGCTGAAAATCCACCCAGTGCAACGGCACGGCGCTTTCTTCCCGGGCCTTGCCCGGGGCGCCAGGCAACGAACTGCAACGGTCTTGCTGTTCGGCCTGGAGAAAGTCCACGGCCTCCTCTTCCCAGATCTTGTCGAGGGCTTCGAGGGAGTCGTCGCGCGGTTCCGCCGCCACCTGCGCCCGCAGGTCGGCCACCGCCTGATGCGGCTCGGCCCCGGCGATTTGCAGCAACGCCCGGAAGCAACTGGCATAGGCGCTTTCGCGCTCTTCCAGACGCGCCGCGAGCAAGGCCAGCAAGTGCGAAACATCCGCCAGGCCCTCGCGGGCCTCGAGGTCTTCGCGGGTGGACAGGAACTCCAGGTACAGCGGGATATAGTCCGGCAGCTCCTTGACGCCGATGGCAAAACCGGCGGCTTCGTATTGCGCCATCATGTCGACCATGGCCTGGCCACGATCGCGGGATTCGCCGTGCACATGCTCGAACAACAGCAACGACAGCGAACGCCCCCGGCCGAACAGCGCGCCGTAGTGCTCCTGCCCGTCCATCAGGTCATTGGCGCAGATCAACTCCAGCAATTCGAACAACGCACCGCGCTGTTTAGGGCTGATTTCCCGTGACTGGATGATCGTTTGCTCCAGTTCGTCGCGCCCGCCAATCAGCGTCTCGGTCGGATAGTCGAGCAGCAGCGAAATCACTTTGAGAATTTGCATGCTCATTCCTCCCACAACTGGACGGTTTTCAGGACGTCGCGGCGGTTGGCTTTCTTCGCACCGAACATGTTGGTGTCGGAGCTGCCGCTGCAACCGCTGCCGAAACTGAAGCCGCAACCGGAGCGCTCGGCAAAGGCGTCGCTCATGGCGTCTTCACGGTGGGCACTCGGTACCACAAAGCGGTCTTCATAGTTGGCAATCGCCAGGTAGCGATACATCTCTTCGACCTGGGCCACGCTCAAGCCGACGTCCTTCAACACTTGCAGGTCCTGAACGCCATCGACTTGCTCGGAACGTTTGTAGGCGCGCATCGCCAGCAAGCGTTTAAGTGCGCGCTTGACCGGTTTTTCATCGCCCGCTGTCAGCAGGTTCGCCAGGTACTTCAGTGGAATACGCAGGCTGTCGACATCCGGGATCACCCCGTTCATGCCCACGGTGCCGGCAGTGGCGGCGTTCTGGATCGGCGACAGCGGCGGCACGTACCAGACCATTGGCAAGGTGCGGTATTCCGGGTGCAGCGGCAGTGCGAGTTTCCAGTCCACGGCCATTTTGTAGACCGGCGAACGCTGGGCGGAATCAATCACCGACTGCGGTACGCCATCGGCCAGGGCCTGGCGAATCACTGCCGGGTCATTCGGATCGAGGAAGATCTCCAGTTGTTTCTCGTACAGGTCTTGCTCATTGGCGGTGCTCGCCACTTCGCTGATGCGGTCGGCGTCATACAGCAGCACACCGAGGTAACGGATACGCCCGACACAGGTTTCGGCGCAAACAGTCGGCATCCCGGCTTCGATACGCGGGTAGCAGAAGATGCACTTCTCGGACTTGCCGCTTTTCCAGTTGAAATAGATCTTCTTGTACGGGCAGCCGCTGATGCACATCCGCCAGCCACGGCATTTTTCCTGGTCGATCAGCACAATGCCGTCTTCTTCACGCTTGTAGATCGCCCCGCTCGGGCACGACGCTGCGCACGCCGGGTTGAGGCAGTGCTCGCACAGGCGCGGCAAATACATCATGAAGGTGTTTTCGTATTCGCCGTAAATGTCCGCCTGGATCTTGTCGAAGTTCTTGTCCTTGCGGCGCTTGGCGAATTCGGTGCCGAGGATTTCTTCCCAGTTCGGGCCCCATTCGATTTTCTCCATGCGCTTGCCAGAGATCAGCGAACGCGGGCGCGCAGTGGGCTGATGCTCGCCCAGCGGCGCGGTATGCAGGTGCTGGTAATCGAAGTCGAACGGTTCGTAGTAATCGTCGAGGCTCGGCAGGTCCGGGTTGGCGAAAATATTCGCCAAGACCCGGAATTTACCGCCGATGCGCGGGTTGATCGTGCCGTTGGCATTGCGGATCCAGCCGCCCTTCCACTTGTCCTGGTTTTCCCATTCTTTCGGGTAACCGATGCCGGGTTTCGATTCGACGTTGTTGAACCAGGCGTATTCCATGCCTTCGCGGCTGGTCCAGACGTTCTTGCAGGTAATCGAACAAGTGTGGCAGCCGATGCATTTGTCCAGGTTCAGGACCATGCCGATTTGTGAGCGAATCTTCATCTCAGTTCTCCTCGATGTCGGTCGGCAGTGGACGCGGCAAGGCATCGCCGTCTGTGCCATCGAGCCAGTCAACTTTGGACATTTTGCGTACCACGACAAACTCGTCGCGGTTGCAACCGACGGTGCCGTAGTAGTTGAACCCGTAGGCCTGCTGTGCATAGCCGCCGATCATGTGGGTCGGCTTGAGCACTACCCGGGTAACCGAGTTGTGGTGGCCGCCACGGGTCTTGGTGGTTTCCGAACCAGGCACGTTCACGATCCGTTCCTGGGCGTGGTACATCATCACCATGCCGTCCTTGACCCGCTGGCTGACCACCGCTCGTGCGGTCAGCGCGCCGTTGGCGTTGAAGCATTCGATCCAGTCGTTGTCTTCAATGCCGGCGCGTTTCGCGTCGTTCTCCGAGAGCCAGACAATCGGGCCGCCACGGCTCAAGGTCAGCATCAGCAGGTTGTCGCTGTAAGTGCTGTGGATGCCCCATTTCTGGTGCGGAGTAATCCAGTTCAGGACGATTTCGGTCTCGCCGTTGCTGCGCTTGCCTTTCACCCCTGCAATGGTGCGGGTGTTGACCGGCGGGCGGTAACTCATCAGTTGCTCGCCGAATGCCTGCATCCACGGGTGATCCTGGTAGAACTGCTGGCGACCGGTGATGGTGCGCCATGGGATGGCTTCGTGAACGTTGGTGTAGCCGGCGTTGTAGCTGACGTGATCGTCTTCGAGACCCGACCAGGTAGGGCTGGAAATGATCTTGCGCGGCTGCGCCTGAATGTCGCGGAATCGGATCGCCTCGTGTTCCTTGGATAACGCCAGGTGGCTGTGATCGATGCCGGTAAATTCCGACAACGCAGCCCAGGCCTTGACGGCGACATGGCCGTTGGTTTCCGGCGCCAGGGACAGAATCACTTCAGCAGCATCGATCGCCGAGTCGATTTTCGGCCGGCCATGACTGATCCCGGCAGCCCCTTCGCGGTGATTGAGCGCACCGAGGAATTTCACTTCGGCGTCGGTGTTCCAGTTGATGCCCTTGCCACCGTTGCCGTGTTTTTCCAGCAATGGCCCCAGCGAGGAAAACTGCTTGTAAATGTTCGGGTAATCACGCTCCACCACATGCAGGTTCGGCGCGTTCTTGCCTGGCACCGGGGCCACGCCGGCGCTTTTCCAGTCGGTGCCGCCAAAAGGTTGAGCCAGTTCACCGACGCTGTCGTGCATCAGCGGGATGGTCACCAGGTCCTTCTCAACGCCCAGATGCCCTTCAGCCATGCTGGAAAAGGCCTTGGCGATGCCTTTGTAGATTTCCCAGTCGGAACGCGATTCCCACGCCGGGTCGATGGCGGCCGACAGCGGGTGAATGAACGGGTGCATGTCCGAGGTGTTCATGTCGTCCTTTTCGTACCAGGTCGCGGTCGGCAAGACGATGTCGGAATAGACGCAGGTCGAGGACATGCGGAAATCCAGCGTGGTGACCAGATCGAGCTTGCCGATGGCGCCCTCGTCCACCCATTCGGCTTCTTCGGGTTTGCAATCCCCGACCTGGCCGATGTCTTCGTTCATCACCCCATTCTTGGTGCCGAGCAGGTACTTGAGCATGTACTCGTGGCCCTTGCCCGAGGAGCCCAGCAGGTTGGAACGCCAGATAAACATGTTGCGCGGGAAGTTCACCGGGCTGTCCGGCTGTTCGCAGGAGAAGCGCAGCGAGCCGTCTTGCAGCGACTTGACCACGTAGTCTTTCGGGTCCATGCCGGCTGCCGCGGCATCGCGGCAAATGTGCAGCGGGTTGGTGTTGAGTTGCGGTGCGCTGGGCAACCAGCCGGCGCGTTCGGCACGGATGTTGTAGTCCAGGGCATGCTCGGGGAATTGCGACTTGTCGGCCAACGGCGAGAGCACATCGTGCATGCTCATTTTCTCGTGGCGCCATTGCGAACTGTGGGCGTAGAAGAAGCTGGTGCCGTTCATCTGCCGTGGTGGACGGTTCCAGTCCAGGCCGAACGCCAGGGGCAGCCAGCCACATTGCGGACGCAGTTTTTCCTGACCGACATAGTGCGCCCAACCGCCACCGGTCTGGCCGACACACCCGCAGAGCATGAGCATGTTGATCAGCCCGCGGTAGTTCATGTCCATGTGGTACCAGTGGTTCATCGCCGCGCCGACGATGATCATCGAGCGCCCCTTGGTCTTGTCGGCGTTATCGGCGAACTCGCGGGCGATCTGGATCGCTTTCTCGCGGCTGACGCCGGTGATCTGCTCCTGCCAGGCCGGGGTGCCGGGTACGCTTGCGTCGTTGTAGTCCTTGGCGACGTTAGCGCCACCCAGGCCACGATCGATCGCCAGGTTGGCGGCCGACAGGTCGAACACAGTGGCGACTTTGGCCACACTGCCATCGGCCAGTACCACGTTGTGCACCGGCACGCGGCGGTATTGCACGGCATCGCCAGCGACGTGCTGGAAGTGTTCGTGGGACTCGCCGGCAAAATACGGGAACGCCACTTCGGCGACGTCATCGCCGATCAGGCTCAGCTTCAGATCGATCTCACGCCCTTCACCGCCTTCACGAGGCAAAATGTTCCACTTGCCCTTCTCACCCCAGCGATAACCGATGGAGCCCTGAGGGGAAACCAGTTCACCGCTGACGTCCAGGGCGATGGTTTTCCATTCCGGGTTGTTTTCCTGGCCGAGGTTGTCGGTAAGGTCCGAGGCGCGCAAGAAACGGTCCGGCTGGTAACCGGCGCCCGGCGCCTTGTCGACCATTTGTTTGAGCAGCACCAGCACCGGCAAATCGGTGAAGCGCTTGGCGTAGTCGGTGAAATACGCGCTCGGTTTGTCCAGGTGAAACTCTTTGAAGATCACATGATTGAACGCCTGGGCCAGCGCCGCATCGGTACCCTGCTTGGGGTTGAGCCACAGGTCGGTGAGCTTGGCGACTTCCGAGTAGTCGGGGGTGATGGCGACGGTCTTGGTGCCCTTGTAACGGACTTCGGTAAAAAAGTGCGCATCGGGGGTACGGGTCTGCGGGACGTTGGAGCCCCAGGCAATGATGTAGTTGGAGTTGTACCAGTCGGCCGATTCCGGCACGTCGGTTTGCTCGCCCCAGACCATCGGCGAGGCCGGTGGCAAGTCGCAGTACCAGTCATAGAAACTCAGGCACGCACCGCCGATCAGCGACAGATAACGCGAACCCGCGGCATAGCTGACCATCGACATGGCCGGAATCGGCGAGAAACCGACGATCCGGTCTGGGCCGTACTGCTTGATGGTGTAGACGTTGGACGCGGCAATGATCTCGTTGACTTCCTCCCAGTTGGAGCGAATGAAGCCACCCATGCCGCGCTTGCTTTTATACGAGTCGGCCTTGGCCTTGTTCTCGACAATGCTCGCCCAGGCTTCCACCGGTGCCATGGTCTGCCGCGCCTCTCGCCAAAGCTTGAGCAATGGCTTGCGGATTTTCGGGTACTTGAGGCGGTTGGCGCTGTAGATGTACCAGCTGTAACTGGCACCACGCGGGCAACCACGGGGCTCATGGTTTGGCAAATCGTTGCGGGTGCGCGGGTAATCGGTCTGCTGGGTTTCCCAGGTGATCAGGCCGTTCTTGACGTAGATTTTCCACGAACACGAGCCGGTGCAGTTCACCCCGTGGGTGGAACGCACGATCTTGTCGTACTGCCAGCGCGAACGGTAGACGTTCTCCCAGTCGCGAGACTCTTTGCGAGTCTCTCCATGACCATCGGAAAACTCGTTTTGCTTGCGATTGAAAAACCGCAGTTGATCCAGTAAATGACTCACGGTGTGTCCTCTCAGGCTTGCTGCGGGGTTCTGTGCCCCGCCCACGCAATGGTTGGATTCGGGTCGGATTAGCAGGGGGTTGCGGCGCCTTTGCGCGCGTACCACCACCAGGTCACCACGATGCAGCTCAGGTAAAAGCCGACGAACATGTAGAAAGCCATCTCAGGGCCGCCGGTCTGGGCCATCGAAGTGCCGAAGGATTTGGGAATGAAAAACGCACCGAAGGCGCCCATGGCCGAACTGAAGCCCAGGACGGCGGCCGATTCCTTGCCGGCATCCTTGAGCGCCTGTTCGCGCACGGCTGGCGATTTCCCGGCCGAGGCTTTTTCGTGCTGGGTACGGAAGATCACCGGGATCATCCGGAAGGTGGAGCCGTTGCCCACGCCAGTGGTGATGAACAGCAGCATGAACAGGCCAAGGAAGCCGTAGAAGCTGCCGCCCGCGCCGTTCTGCGGCAAGAAGTGCATCACGCCGAAGACCATCGCGATCATCGCCACGAAGTTCCACAGGGTCACTTTCGCGCCACCGAGCTTGTCCGCCAGCCAGCCGCCCAATGGCCGTACCAAGGCACCGACTAACGGGCCGAGGAAGGCGAATTTCAGGGCGATGACATCCGGAAAGGAGGTTTTGATCAGCAGCGGAAACGCGGCGGAAAAGCCAATGAACGAACCGAAGGTCGCCAGGTACAACCAGCACATCAGCCAGTTGTGTTTGCGCTTGAAGATCACCGCCTGCTCGCTGAACGAGGCCCGGGCGCTGGACAGGTCATTCATGCCGAACCAGGCCAACACCGTCACCAGGACAATGAACGGCACCCAGATGAACCCGGCGTTCTGCAGCCACAATTGACCGCCGTCCGGCAACGCTTGCGACGAGCCGCCCATGAAGCCGAACACACCGAAGGTAATCACCAGCGGCACACAGAACTGCATCACTGAGACGCCCAGGTTGCCCAGTCCGGCGTTGAGGCCAAGGGCCGTACCCTGCTGGGACTTGGGATAGAAGAAGCTGATGTTGGACATGCTCGAGGCGAAGTTGCCGCCACCAAAACCGCAGAGCAAGGCAATCACTACGAACACGCTGTATGAGGTGCTCGGGTCCTGCACGGCGAAGCCCATCCAGATCGATGGCAACAGCAGCGACGCGGTGCTCAGGGCAGTCCAGCGCCGGCCGCCGAAGATCGGCACCATAAAGGAATAGAAGACCCGCAAGGTCGCACCGGACAGCCCCGGCAACGCCGCCAGCCAGAACAGTTGGTCAGTGGTGAAGCTGAAGCCGATGGCGTTCAACCGCACAATCACCGTGCTCCAGACCATCCACACCGCAAAGGCCAACAACAGCGCAGGAATGGAAATCCACAAGTTGCGAGTGGCGGTCTGTTTGCCGCTACTTCCCCAGAACGCGGGGTCCTCGGGGCGCCAGTCATGAATGACCGGGCCTTTGTCAGGCGTTTGCAGAACGGACATGTTCTTCTCCTTGGGCAATGCTGGAAATCGGGGACGGAATCAGCAGCGGCTCTTTACCAAGCACCGGGCTTTTGCGTATTTCGCTGAAGTACATCCAGGTGAGGGAGACCCAGACCACGCCGTACATCAACATGAAGCAGGAAGAGCGCACGCCGGTGAGGTCCACCAGGGCGCCGAACAGGATCGGCAGCACAAAACCGCCCAAGCCACCCGCCAGGCCGACGATGCCGGACACCGCGCCCATGTTTTTCGGGTAGTCATTGGCGATGTATTTGAAAACCGAGGCCTTGCCGAATGCGAAGGCGATGCCCATGACGAACAGCAGCACGGTGAACAACGCGGGGCTCAGGCCAATGTGGAAATCCAGCGGGCCGTCGATGGTCTGCACTTGCAGTTGGGTCTGGGGATACGAGAGCAGGAACAGGCAGATCCAGCTGACCCACAACACCCACCAGGTCACGCTTTGCGCCCCCCAGCGATCCGACATCCAGCCGCCGACGGCACGCAGTACGCCGCCGGGCAGGGAGAAACAGGCCGCCAGCAGTGCCGCGCTTTGCAAGCTGAAACCGTATTCCTGCACGTAGTACTTGGTCATCCACAGTGCCAGGGCGACGTAGCCGCCGAAGACGATCGAGTAGTACTGGCAATAGCGCCACACCGCAGGATCCTTCAGCGAGCGCAGTTGCTCACGCAAGCTGACGCCCGTGGCACTGCGATGGCCCTTGTTTTCTGAGGTCAGGAACCAGAACAGCAGCGCAGTGATAAACAAGATCGCACTGAAGACTTTCGGCACCAGCTGCCAGCTGCCGGCGGCGATCAGCGCCGGGGCCAGGAACTTGGTCACCGCCGACCCGGCGTTACCGGCACCGAAGATGCCCATGGCGAAGCCCTGGTTCTCCTTGTCGAACCATTTGGCGACGTAGGCAATCCCCACGGAAAACGAGCCACCAGCCAGGCCGACGAACAAACCCAGTACCAGGAACTGCCAGTAGGCGGTGGCGTGACTGATCAAGTACAGCGGCGTGACGCAGGTCAGCATCAGCAGGAAAAACACGCTGCGCCCGCCAAAGCGGTCGGTCAGCAAACCCAGCGGCAAACGCACCAGCGAGCCGGTCAGCACCGGGGTCGCGGCCAGCAGGCCGAATTGGGTTTCGTTGAGCTGGAGCAGTTCCTTGATCGGCACCCCGAGCACGGCAAACATCATCCAGACCATGAAGCACACAGTGAAGGCCAGTGTGCTCATGCCCAGCACCAAGCCTTGTCGTACACGCGGTTGGTTCACAATGCTCTCCCGTCAATTAGCCATGGCGGCAGACTAGAGAGGCAAACCCCGCAAAAACTTGACCCAGGTCAACGATGCCCATGAGGGCCTAAGCCTATGCTTAGCCCGCCTACCTCCAAGGAGGTAGTGCAAAAAAACCTTAAAAACCTTTATTTATCAGCTTATTAAGGGTTTTAACCCACGCTTTTGCCGACAAGGAACTGTCGACAACTCTTTAGAGGTAGCTCGCCCAGGAACGGCGGCAAAACCCCACGCTGGAACGTGCATGCTCTGTTTTCTTATCGTTTTCCCGGACCTGCGCCGATGATCCGCTGGTTGCGCAGCTCCCTGCCCGCTCGCGCCGGGCTGGCGGTGATCCTGATCGCCGTGCTGGCGCTCGCCAGTTCATTGAGCGCCGGGCTGATCGCCTGGTTCAGCCAGGGCGATGCCGCTGCCATCAACACCGCAGGCTCGGTGCGCATGGAGACCTATCACCTGAGCTGGAAACTCGCCGCTGGCGTCGCCGACGAAGAAATCACCACCATCATCGACAGCCTGCAAAACCGCTTGGACAGCCACTCTCTCAAAGCGGTACTGGAAGATGGCCCGACCACCGCATTGCAACTCAGTTATGGGCAAATCCAGCAACACTGGAATGAGGATTTGCGTCCGGCACTGGAGCGCGGCGATGCGGCGGCCTTTCAGGCCCAGGCCCAGTCCTTCGTTGAGCAACTGAACCAGTTCGTCGATCTGTTGCAGCGCCAAAGCGAACAAAAGCAAGGCTGGCAACAGGCGATCCAGGGCCTGGCCCTGTTCACCACCATGATCGTCCTGCTGCTCGGGCTCTACGAACTGCAGTACGGCGTTGTCACCCCTTTGAAGGAGTTGGTGGATGCAACCCAGCGCTTTCGTCGCGGCGACTTCAAGGTGCGGGTCAACCATCAGTCCGAGGATGAGCTGGGCCAGTTAGCCATGAGTTTCAACACCATGGCCGAGACGATCGAAGAGTCGCATCGCACCCTGGAAAGTCAGGTCCAGCAAAAAACCCTGAACCTGCAACAAGCCAATGCCGCCCTGGAGCTTCTGTATCAAAGCAGCCGAAGCCTGGCCACACGCCTGGCCAATGCCGAAGGCCTGGATGAGTTGATTCGGCGCTTCCAGCAACGCCTGCCCGGCTTGCGCCTGTCGCTGTGCCTGCAGGGACAGTTGCAGGCACCGGCCCAGCAGTTGCTCGCCCTGCATGGCGCGAACATCCGGGAAGTCTGCGCCAGTAGCGACTGCGCCACGTGCCAGCGGCACCCTAAAACCAATCCGCAAATCTTCAGCATCAGCAATCAGGGCAGTGAACTGGGTGAGCTCAAGGCGCACTTTGTCGACGGGCACCCCATGCAAGCCTGGGAAACCCAACTGATCCAGGCCCTGGCCAATCTGATCGGCACCTCGCTCTCGCTCAAGCGTCAACGGGAACAGGATCATCGCCTGCTACTGCTCGAAGAACGCACGATCATCGCCCGCGAGCTGCACGATTCACTGGCCCAGGCCCTGTCCTACATGAAGCTGCAAGTCAGCCGCATGCAGACCCTGATGCGCCGGGGCGAACCGGTCCAGACCCTGGAAACCGTCACCAACGAATTGCGCGAGGGACTGAACAATGCCTATCGCCAATTGCGCGAGTTGCTGACCACGTTTCGCTTGCAGATTCACGACGCGGGACTGGTACAGGAACTCAAGGACACGGCCGAGGAGTTTTCCCGTCGCGGAGAATTCCAGGTGCACCTGCACGTCGACACGCTGGCCTTTCAGCTATCGGCCAGCGAACAAATCCACATTTTGCAGATCACCCGCGAGGCGCTCTCCAACTGCCTGCGCCACGCCCATGCGCAAAACGCCTGGCTGCAACTGCGCCAGGATGGCGAGACCGTCAGGTTGTCGGTCGAAGACGACGGGCGTGGGTTCAGTGGCAACGTCGACCAGCGCGAACACCACGGCCTGAACATCATGGATGAGCGGGCTCGCAGCTTGCGCGGCCAACTGCAGATATTTTCCAGGGAGCCCCAAGGCACCCGTGTCCAACTGGAATTCCACCCGGAGTTTCTCGGGCAGCAAACAGAAGGTAGCGCCTCATGACCCTGTCCCCACAACACAAAATCCTGCTGGTAGACGATCACCCGATGATGCGTCACGGCATTCGCCAGATGCTCGAACTCGAAGATGATTTCCTGATCGTCGGCGAAGCCAGCCAGGGTGAAGAAGCACTCAGTCTGATTGAGCCGCTTCAACCGGACCTGGTTTTGCTCGACAACAACATGCCGCAAATGAATGGCATCGAAACCCTGCGCCGACTACGAGCCATGCACTACACCGGCAAAGTGCTGCTGTTTACGGTATCGGACGCCGAAGACGATATTCGCGATGCACTGCGCCTGGATGCCGACGGCTATCTGCTCAAGGACATGGAGCCCGAACTGTTGATTCAGTACATCCGCGATGCCCTGAACGGCGCGCTGGTGATCAGCCCGGGACTGACCCAAGTCATGGCGCAAGCACTGCGTGCTCCTGCGCGTCAGGCCGTGGTGGAACTGACCGAGCGTGAGCGTCAGGTGCTGAAAACCATCGCCAGCGGCTTCAGCAACAAGGTCATCGGGCACAAACTGGGCATCACCGAAGGCACGGTCAAGGTTCACGTCAAAAACCTGTTGCACAAACTCGGCTTGCGCTCACGAGTAGAGGCGGCGGTGTGGGCCATGGAACATCTGCGCAACGCCGGCTGAAGGGTATTCCTCTTTGGAGGTAGGCCTGCAGAGGCATAGGTCATCGAGCCTGCGCTCTCTACTATGGTCGTCAGCGGAGGTACGCCATGCTGATTCACCCTTCCATCGTTTTAACGTTGCGCCGTCATCATCTGTTCAGCCAACTGCCGGAGAAAGTCTTCGAGGAAGTCTGCGGCCTGGCCATGCTCAAACGCCTGAGTTGTCACAGTACGCTCATGCATCAAGGGGATCCGGCCAGGCGTTTTTTCCTGCTGGTCACCGGCCAGGTCAAGTTGTACCGGCTCACCGGCGAAGGCCAGGAGAACCTGGTGGAGATCATTCAGCCCGGCCAGACTTTTGCCGAAGCCTTGCTGTTCAGCCAGGCTCGTCTGTATCCGGTGAGCGCCACCGCGCTGAAGGACAGCGTGCTGGTGAGCATCGACGGCAACCATTACCGCAATGCCCTGGAGGACCAGCCGAAAGTCTGCCTGGCCATCCTGGCGAGCATGAGCGTTCACCTGCACCTGCGTCTGCGCGATATCGATACCTTGACCATGGCCAGTGCGAGCCGTCGGGTGATCAATTTCCTGTTCCAGGAACGCCACCCGGTGACCGGCCAGATTGTCTTGCAGATGTCCAAACGCCTGGTGGCGTCGAAGCTGGGAATTCAGCCGGAAACCTTTTCGCGGATACTGCATCGCCTGGTGGAAAGCGGCCTGATTGCCATGGAACGACGCCACATCAGCATCCTCGCTGAAGAGGAACTGGCCGCTTTCCAATAGCCGGAATTGACCGTTATCAAGGCGCCCTGCCACACCTCTTGCACACTGACAGAGCCCATCCACGGAGAATGCAAATGCCCCGTTCAACCCTGCCTTTGGTTTACTCCTGCTCAGGCTGCTCCAACGTCGCCCAACTGGCCAACACCCTGGCCGTGCGCCTGGATCGCAGTGGTCTCGCTGAAATGTCCTGCATCGTTGGTGTCGGCGGGCATGTGGCAGCGCTGGTCAACAAAGCGCGCTCGGGGCGCCGGATCTTCGCGCTGGACGGCTGCCCGCTGCAATGTGTTGAAAACAGCCTCAAGCAGCATGGCCTGCATGCTGATGTGCACCTGATTCTCAGCCATTACGGGCTGCGCAAACGCTATGGCGAGGACTGCACACAGGCGCAGAGTGATGAGTTGTTTGAAGGGATCAGGCGGTTGATTGCCAGTGATGCCCGGCAGCACGGAAGCCGCCAGTAAACGATTAATGCTGTTCACTTAAGCAATTTCAGCCGCGACGCATTCTTTGTAGCAGCTGCCGAAGGCTGCGTTCGGCGGCGAAGCCGTCGTCAAACCAGTGATTGCGGCGTGTCAGGCAGACCGCACTAGCCGGATTCACGACGGCTTCGCCGCCGAACGCAGCCTCGCAGGCTCGACAGCTGCTACAGATCGCATTACGGCTTAAGTGAACAGCATTACAGTAAACGATGGCCTGAGGGCCAACGAAAATCCAACTGTGGGAGCGGCGGTGCGACGATTCGACTTGCTCTCTCCCACATTTAATCTACGTTGGTCATCCCGCCGCCAAGCCCTTCCCCGCCCGCTCCAGATTGCGCCACAACCATACAGGCAGAACATCGGGATCAAGGCTGTCGATCAGGTTCTTCAGCGCCAGACCCAGTTCGGTATCGCCCTCGATGACCAGCCGCCGGCGAAAGAACAGCGTGTCCGGATCTTCCTGACGGCTGGCCAGCAACAAAAATTCGCGCCAGTTACCGCTGATGGTCACGTTCGCCGTAGCGCGCTCGGTAATCCGCAAGCCCTGACGACTGAGCGTCAGGTACCAGGACAAACCCAGGTCCGGAATCCGCAAGCACAGCCAACGTCCGCGCAGCACTTCGAACTCGCCATCGCGCAACGGCTCGGCGAGGCAGCGATTCAGTGCCTGCTGCAACGCCAGGCGCTGCACGGCAAAAGGCACCCGGCGCACCAGCGGCAGCAACCGGTCGGCACCTTTCAACAGCCACTTTTTCCGATTCAACACAGGCCGACCTCCTCGACGCGCAGCATGCCGGCCTGGCCATGCCAATAGCCATTGCAACCTTCGACGAACAGCGGCGGTGTCTCGCCCTGACGAACCCGTTGATAGGCCGCGATCACTTCGTCCATGCCCTGAGCACGAGGGCTCAAGCGCAACAGATCGGCACCGCAGGCCACCAGTCCGGCGTAATCGGCCAACAGATTAGTCACCTCCGCCGACATCGTTTGAATACCGTTAAGGGTAAACAGTGGTTGCCCTTCCTGACTGGTCAGCGCCAGGCCATCGGGGTAGTTGATGCAGCAAAACCGGCAGTCGTCCTTGGGCCGATTTTCTGCACGGGCAGTGAAGCAGCGGGCGGAATAGGCCAACGGCAGATGCCCATAGGCGAAGATTTCAACTTCCGGCACTGCACGACCCAATTCACGCACCTGCCCGATCACATCGCTGATCAGCGCCGCCGAACACTCCACGGGCGGCACCCAGCGGGTCATTCCGCTGTCGAGTAATTGTGCCAATGAGTGGCCGTTGTACAGATTGAGCGCCGGGCCGCCCACGAAAGGTAACTTGCGTTCGGCCAGGAATTGCACCGCGCCCATGTCGTTGGCCTCCACCAACAACTCGCCGTTGTCGCACAGCCGGCGCAGGCTGGAGAGTTCGGAGGCAGCCTCGATCAGCGTCAGGCTGGAAAGCGCCAACTGTGCCGGGCTGCATTCCTGTAACTCGCGCCCCAGCCCCAGCCATTGATCCAGGGAAAAGGCCCGGCGTTTGGAGCACACGGTTTCCCCCAGATAAATCACGTCCAGGGGCAAGGTCGACATGTCGGCGTAAAAGTTGCTGAGTTGCTCTTTGTCCCAATAAAACAGGACCGGTCCCAGGCTGAGCTTCATGTCGCGTCCCTCATTGCCATGATCGATGATAAGCGCCCAGGGTGGTCTGATTGCCCTCGGACAAACCGGCCAGCACCTGACGCCATTCTTCCTTGACCCGAAAACTGCCTGGCGCACCACGATGAGCGTCCAGTGCCGCGCGCCAGACCCGGGTGACTTGTTCGACATACGCCGGGCTGCGTTGGCGGCCCTCGATTTTCACCGCTTCGACGCCGATGGCCGTCAATTCCGGGAGCAAGTCCAGGGTGTCGAGGCTGGTGGGCTCCTCCAGCGCATGAAAGCGTTTGCCATCGACCAGAAAACGGCCTTTGCACAAGGTCGGGTAACCGGCCGATTCGTCAGGGGTGTAGCGATCGATCAGCACCTCGCTGAGGCGCGCGCTCAAACCTTCGGCGTCCTCGCTCCAACGCACGGCTTTGGCTGGCGAACAGACACCGCACAGGTTCGGCGACTCACCGGTGATGTAGGAAGACAGGTGGCAACGCCCTTCGGCCATGATGCACAAGCTGCCGAAGCCGAATACTTCGATGGGCACCGGGCTGCTGGCGGCGACTTGACGTACCTGCGCCAACGACAACACCCGTGGCAATACCGCGCGACGAATGCCGTAGCGCTGCGCATAAAATTCCAGCGCCGCGGCATGGGTTGCCGACCCCTGAACCGACAGATGCAGGGCCAATTGCGGGTGACGCTGGCTGGCGTAGTTGAGCACCCCGGGGTCGGCGGCGATCAGCGCATCGACGCCGAAATCGGCGGCACGATCCACCGCCCGTTGCCAGCGCTCCCACCCCTTGGGTTGTGGGTACGTGTTGACCGCGACGTAGAGTTTGCGTTGATGTTGGCGGATGTGGGCGACGGCGGCGTCGAACTGTTTGTCGTCCATGTTCAGCCCCGCGAAATGCCGGGCGTTGGTGTCATCGCGAAAGCCGACATACACGGCATCGGCGCCTTGGCGCACCGCCGCTTTAAGCGCAGGCAGGTTCCCTGCCGGGCAGACCAGTTGCATGGGTAATCCTCATGAAATTACGCGTCCGGGGCAGCGCCCGGCGTCTGTGGCGCACCCTTCGAAAAAGGCGCTGCCAGTCTAGCCAGACCGGCAGGCACAGCCTTGACGGCAATCAATTGCCATCACTGCATCAGGTCGGCGAAGGACAGGAACATCACGTTGTCGTGCTTGAGCACTTGCTGCTCGCACTCGATCACCGCCAGCCCGTCGGCCCAGCACGCGGCGGTCAACATGGCCGAGCTTTGCTGAGGGTGCAGTTCCACACTCAACTGGCCATCGGCGCCGGGCGTCAACCTGGCCCGCAGGTATTGTCGACGCTTGTTTCGCTGCAACCAGTCGAACCCGGCAGGCACAGCCAGCGGCACCGGCAGCACGTCAGTCACACCCTGGGCCCTGAGCAGGAACGGACGCACCACCACCAACGCGGTAATCAGCGCCCCTGACGGGTTTCCCGGCATACCGATCCACGGTTTACCGGCCACTTCGCCATAGGCCAATGGCTTACCCGGCTGGATCGCCAGCCGCCAGAAATCCACACTGCCCAGTTCCTCGATGGCCTGTTTGAGGTGATCTTCCTCGCCGACCGACACGCCACCGGAGCTCAACAGCAAGTCGCATTCCGAAGACGCCAGACTCAATGCATGCCGGCTGGCCACCAGCTCATCGGCCATGACACCATAGTCATGCACCTCGACGCCCCAGCCGCGCAACAACGCAGCGAGGCAATACCGGTTGCTGTTGTAGATCTGCCCCGGTGCCAAGGAATCGCCCGGCTCACGCAGTTCATTACCGCTGCTGAGCAGGCACACCTGTAACGGTCGATAGACCTCGACCCGCGCGATCCCGGCACCGGCCAGCAACCCCAGTTCCTGTGCGCGCAGGCGTTTGCCAGCCTTGAGCAACAGATGCCCGCGGCGAACTTCCTCACCCTCCTTGCGCACGTGATCGCCAACGGATACCGGCGGGAACCAGACGCGCTCGCCCTCGACCCGGCAGCGCTCTTGCGGCACCACGGTATCGGCACCCGGTGGCAATGGCGCGCCGGTAAAGATCTGCACCGTTTGCTGCGCGAGCAAGGGCGAGCGCGCCTGATCCCCCGCCGCAATTCGCCCGCCAATCGTCAAACAGCCACCTTCCGCTGGCAGGTCACCAGCCCTGAGGGCATACCCGTCCATGGCACTGTTGTCCCAGGCCGGCAGGTTCACCGGGCAATGAATGTCCGCCGCCAGCACCCGCCCCAAGGCTTGATCCAGAGGAACCATTTGCGCCAGGGGTGGCGGTGGTGCCTGGTCCAGCAGACGGCTGATGGCCTTGTCCACGGGCATCAGGTTGCCGAGGTCGCACACCCGGCCGCTCATGAGCGTGTCTCGCAGGCGTCGATGACCCGCTGCGCTTGCGCTTTCAAATGCGGGGCGAAGTTACACGGGCCGGTGCGACTGTCCAGTTGCTCGAGCAGAATCTTGTTCCAGGCAGTCCGGCAGGCACCCGGCGAGCCAGGAACGCAGCACACCAGTACACCGTTACTCATCCCGGCCAGTGCCCGGGACTGCAGACTGGACATGCCAATCTCCTCCAGCGACACCTGGCGGAACAATTCGCCGAAGCCTTCCACATGTTTGTCCAGCAGTGGCAGCACCGCTTGCGGTGTGTTGTCACGAGCGGTGAAACCGGTGCCGCCGGTCATCAGTACCACTTGCACCTTGGGGTCGGCGATCCACCGGGAAACGGTGGCGCGGATCTGATAAATGTCGTCCTTGACCAGATCCCGATCGATCAACACATGCCCGGCGGTTTGCAGCAAATCCGTCAGGGTCTGTCCCGAGGTGTCGGTGTCAAAGGTGCGCGTATCGCTGATGGTCAGCACGGCAATGTTCAGGGGTTCGAAACTGCGTTGCGTCAGATGGGCCATGTCCAGCTTTCCCGTAGATGAGGGTATGGCCCAAAGCCTGAACCGGAATAGCGAACGAGCCTATTCCTCCAAGGAGGTACCTCGTCGGCGTCTAAGGATTAATGGGGGACTCACGCCCGTAGCAGCTGCCGAAGGCTGCGTTCGGCTGCGCAGCAGTCGTAAACCCTGCTTACACGGTTTGTCTGGAGTACCGCAGTGCCTGATTTTACGACTGCTGCGCAGCCGAACGCAGCCTGCGGCAGCTGCTACGGGGGAACTTACTCGTCGCTCAAGGCGCCAAACGACTCCGTTGCCATGCACCATCTCGCAACCGGTAATCGAGGCGGTCATGCAAGCGGTCGGCACGGCCCTGCCAGAACTCCAGACGTTCAGGGTGCAGGCAGTAGCCACCCCAATGCTCGGGACGCGAAACGGTCTGGCCAACGAAGCGCTTGATGGTCTGCGCCAGCATCGACTCCAGCGCGGCACGACTGGCCAACGGACGGCTTTGCGGTGAAGCCCAGGCGCCCAGACGACTGGCCATCGAGCGGGAATCGAAGTATGCATCCGAGAGTTGCGGGTCGAGCCTGGACACCCGGCCTTCGATGCGCACTTGACGCTCCAGCCCCGGCCAGAAAAACGTCATGGCGGCATAGGGATTGGCGGCCAGTTGCCGCCCCTTGTCGCTCTGATAATTGCCGAAAAAAGTAAAACCTTCATCGCTCAAGCCTTTGAGCAACAGCACACGGCAGTGCGGCCGCCCTTCATCATCGACCGTCGCCAGCACCATGCTATTGGCTTCGACAGGTGCGCACTCGGTGTCGCGGGCCTGTTGCAGCCATTGCCGGAACATCGCCAGTGGATCGTCCAGCGCAGCCTCATCTTGCAGGCCATTAAGGGTGTAGTTACGGCGCATTTGGGCCAGGGACAGGGGCATGACGGTGATCTCCGGAAGGTTTTGCGCAGTGTGCGAGGCACTGCGCGATACCACCTTGACCGCCATCAACACCGAGCGTCGACGCGGCAGCGCCCTGACCTACTTCAGACGCAGGCGTCGCGCCAGTTTGTGCAAATTGCTGGGGTCGACTTCCAGCATCCGCGCGGCGCTGGCCCAGTTGTCCCCGGACAGGCTCAGGGCCTCGAGGATCTTCCTGCGCTGGTAATCGTCGACGGCTTCGCCCAGGGGCTGGAACGGTAGATCAGCCGTAATGTCCCGGGATGGCTCGACCTCTGCCCCCGATGCTGCCATCGGGCTGTCGAGATCGAGAACCTCTGGCTCCAGCGTCATGATCGATGTGCGACTCGTCCCGCGACTGAGCTGCTTCAACGCCGCCCGACTGATGACGTGCTCCAGTTCGCGCACATTGCCCGGCCAGGTGTATGCCAGCAAGGCTCGCTCCGCCGCCGGCGACAAACGCAAACCTCGCAGGCCGAGCCGCGCCCGATTGAGCTCCAGAAAATGCCCGGCCAGCATCAACACATCGTGACCACGCTCGCGCAGGGCCGGAATCGGCACCGGATACACCGAGAGCCGGTGATACAGATCGGCCCGAAACAAGCCATCGCGGATGCTGTCCGGCAGGTGCCGGTTGGTGGCGGCGATGACGCGCACATCGACGTGCAACGGCTTGTCGGCGCCCAGGCGCTGGATCTCGCCGTTTTGCAGGGTGCGCAGCAATTTCGCTTGCACGCTCAAGGGCAACTCCCCGACTTCATCGAGAAACAGCGTGCCACCGTTGGCGGCGTCGAAGCGTCCGGCACGGTCACTCGTAGCACCGGAAAAGGCGCCTTTGACATGCCCGAACAACTCACTCTCTGCCAGCGACTCCGGCAAGGCTGCGCAGTTAACCTGTATCAGCGGTTTGTGGTGGCGCCTTGAAAGACGATGCAAGCGCCGTGCGAACAGCTCTTTGCCGACGCCGGTCTCGCCCAGCAGCAATACCGGCAGATCGGAATCGGCCAGTACATCCAGCTCATTGAGCAACTGATGCAACACCTCGCTCTGCCCAAGGATCTCGCCCTCCCCGACGGGCATGCGCAAGTCCTGGGGATCGCTGCGGGACAGGCGCAAGCTGCGGTTTTCCTGCTCCAGGCGGGTGACCCGCACGGCGGCTTCGATCTGCAAAGTGCAACGCTTGAGTTCTTCCCGCGCCCGGTTGTCAAAGGTCCCGGCGTGCAGCGCATCGAGGGTGATCGCGCCCCAGATCCGCCCCTCGACATAGAGGCTCACGCCCATGCAGTCATGCACCGGCAGCGGTTCGCCGACATGGTTGTCGAGCAAGCCGTCGTAGGGGTCCGGCAGGCGGCTGTCGGGCTCGAACCAGGTCGGCTCGCGCGACGCCATGATTGCCGCCAGCCGAGGATGCTGGGCGATGACGAACCGGCGCCCCAACGCTTCATGAACCAGCCCCACCGTCGCAACGGGCCTGAGGCTGTCGTCATCCAGACGCAGCAAGCCCACGGCGCCACTGTTGAAGTATTCGCGCAGGGTCTGGACCAGTCGTTGCAACCGTACGGCATTGGGCAACTCGACGATCAGGTCGGCCGCCAGGCTTTCTCGCAGCATGGTAGTCATCACCCTCTATGGTTGTATTTACCCTGAAGCATCAGGGTGAATATCACCACAACTAAAAATTAATCCATGTTTTTCAATACGTTAAAAATGGCATGCCGGGTGCAATGAGCCTGGGGAACCGTTGAAACCCAAACAAGGAACCCTGATGAGCCAGCCCCTATTGGAACAAAGCCTCGGCCAACTGGCCTGCGACATTCCCGGTGCCACCCGGATCTTTCACACCTTCAAACTGGACTTCTGTTGCGGCGGGCATAAAAGCCTGCGTGAAGCGGCCCTTGGCAAAAACCTCGATCCGGTCCTCATTGCCGACGCCCTGCAGATTCTGCAAGACGCCGGCGAAACCCAGCACGACTGGCGCAACGAACCGTCGGAACTGCTGATCGCCCACCTTCTGACGCGCTACCACGCCCGCCACCGCGAGCAACTGCCGGAGCTGATCCGACTGGCTCGCCGCGTCGAGCAGGTCCATGGCGCGCGCAGCAGTTGCCCCAACGGCCTGGCCGATCTGCTGACAGACATGCAGCAGGAACTCGAAGGCCACATGCTCAAGGAAGAACAAGTGCTGTTCCCGATGCTGCAACAAGGCGTTGGCCCTCAGGCCGCACCGCCGATCCAGGTGCTGCGTTTCGAACACGATCAACATGGCGAGGCGCTGGAGAAGATGCTCGCCCTGACCAATCACATCATCCCGCCCGCCGATGCCTGTAACACCTGGCGTGCGCTCTACCGTGGGCTGCTGGAGTTCAAAGACGACCTGATTCAACACATCCACCTGGAAAACAACGTGCTGTTCATTAATGCCCTGAACCCCCGCCATTGATCGATTACCGGCCACCCCCAACCCGCGCCATCCAACCGGATGACGCGGGTTTTGTTTATGAGGGACGTATTGCGATCAGCCGTGCCAATAGAACATGGCCTTGGCCAGGATCACGATCAACACCATGTGCCCGAGAATGCTGCGGCGAATCCAGCTTGCGCGGGTCGCGGTCAGGCGCCCGTGGGTCAGCCAATAGGCCAGCAGCAAGTAATGACCAATGATGCTCAAGGCCAACAGGATTTTCAGGCTCAGCAACGTACCAAAACTGCTGGCCAGCGGCTGACTCAATGCGCCCCGGTACTGCCACGCCAAACCGATGCCGGCGCCATACAACAGCAACACCACACCATGCAGAACCTTACGCGAACGCAGGGCAATCGCCTGATCCGCCGTCACTTGCGCAATCTCCGTCAACGGCTGGCGGGCGCGATGCCAGATGACCACCTCGAAAAACAGCGTGCCAATGAAGGCGATTGCCGCCAGCAGGTGTGCGACCAGAAAAAACGGATACATTAGCGGCAGCCTCTGTCAGTGTGCGTCCTCATCCCGGATGACCGTCAACCCGGGCCCGCAGCAGCATCGGCCCATAGCGCCAGGCATACAGCGCAAACGCCAGCGCCCAGCACAGACCGGCCAGCCACAATGCGGCCAACGGCAAGAACAGGATCAACACCACCCGGCTCAGACACGCCAGGTTGAGCAAAATGAACGCCAGGGTCATACCCGAGGGCGGTTCCAGGGGGCGACCGGTGTGGCCGAGGCTGACCCGCGCGATCATCGCCAGCACCAGGCCAGCCATGGCCCCTATGGTCAGGCAATGCACCGCCAGACTCGGGTTAACCGGCACACCGAAATGCCACAGCGCCATCACGAGACACGCCACCGCCAGCCAGCCATAGGCCAGATGCAGCGACCACAACAACGGCACGCGCCAGAGTGCCCGGTCATGCCAGCGCACCAGGCGCACCAGATGCCCTGCCGCCAGCACCGCGAACAGCAGGCCCACCCAGACATTGGGGGCGAGCGCAGGTCCTGCGGCATACAACAACGCCACCAGCGGCGAACCGACCAACAGCAGGCGATCCAGCCAGGGCCAGGCGGCAACGCCTTCAACCCGACCAAGGCCGCGCTGGGTGAAGAACGGAATGACCCGCCCGCCGATCAACCCCATCATCGCCGCCACCAGCCAGAGGCCGCTCAGTACGCCCTGGCGCTGCCAGCCTTCATGCCCCTCGACCAGGCCGTACAGAGACAACCCGTCAGCCAAGGCCAATAACATCAAGACCACCACAATCGGGTAGTTACGTTTCTGCCGCACTTTCCACAAGGTGAAGCCCATGAGTACCGCCACCGCCAACGGGAACGCCAGTTCCAGCACGGCGAGCAACGGCCATGGCGCATTGGCCAGCCAGGCCACCCGCGCCAACAACCACAGCAACGCCAGCGCGGCCAACGGTTTGCCGCTGAGGCCGGGGCGACCGGTCCAGGTCTGCACCGCCGTCAACAGAAAGCCCGCGATAATCGCCAACCCGAACCCGAACAGCAATTCATGCCGATGCCAGCCCAGCCAACCGCCCGCCGGCTGCCAGTTGGAAATCGAACCACTGAAGGCCGCCAGCCAGAGTGGAATGACCAGCACTGCCAAAAGGCAACCGGCGAGGAAAAATGGCCGAAAGGCCAGCCGAAACAGCGGCGTGATTGCCATCGCTTTACGGCGGTCAAGCACTTGCATAAAACCACTCCTCTACCTTGTTGCTGACCTGACACCAACCCGCAGGCGCCGAGGTAAATCCAGGGGCAATCATCGGGTATTACCGATCCATTGCCGTTGTCGCAGATCAAGTGTGCAAGGGGCGTGCCTCGATACTCATTCGAACCCCGGTGGCGAGGGGGCTTGCCCCCGTTGGAGTGCGAAGCGCTCCTGAAACCAGCATCCGCGACGCGTCATATAGAACCCATCAGCCAGTTTTACGACTGCTGCGCAGCCGAACGGGGGCGAGCCCCCTCGCCACGGGGTGATCGGCTCAGGGTAGAAATGACCCTTTAATGGTTATTTACACCCCAGGCAGCATAGTCTTTTTTACCCTCACACCTGAGAACCCCACTAAACAAAGGCCTCCGGGCCTGGCCCGCGTCTTGCTCAGCATGGGCAACCTTACAGAAACCCTGGATCCCTCTCGATTACCCGGAGTCGTCATGAAAAAAGTCATCCAGCCACTGGCCTGGTTCGTGGTGTTGACCTCAATCCTGGCCGTAGCCAGCGGCGTTTCCCTGGGCCTCGTCTGACTTGATCGCCAGCCCCCTTCTCAATCTTCAGGATGAATTCTCATGGTGCTTCACCGCGTCCATCACCAGATTCTGCGCAGTCATCATCTGTTCGAGCCGTTGAACGAAGAACAGCTGGACGAATTGATGAGTACCAGCCAATTGCTGAGCATCGACAAAGGCGAGCCGTTGTTCCGTCAGGGCGAGCCGGCCGATGCGTTCTACTTCGTGATTGCCGGCGCGGTAAAAATCTACCGGCTGACACCGGATGGGCAGGAGAAAGTGTTCGAGGTCATCAGCGAGCGGCAAACCTTCGCCGAGGCGATGATGCTGATGGACACCCCAAACTATGTGGCCTCGGCCGAAGCGATCTGCCCCACCCAGCTCTATCGTTTATCCAACAGCACCTACATGCGCCTGCTGCAGAGCAATAGTCGGTTGACCTTCGCACTACTGGGCAAGCTCTGCGTTCGCTTACATCAACGGGTCAACGAAATCGAAACCCTGTCGCTGAAAAACGCCACCCACCGGGTCGTGCGTTATCTGCTGACGCAACTGGTGCGCCAGCAAACCGTTGACTGCCAATTCGAACTGCCGATGGCCAAGCAACTGATTGCCGGGCATCTGTCGATCCAGCCAGAAACCTTTTCGCGAATCATCCGCCGCTTGATCGATGAAAACATCATCACTCAGGACGGCCGTCAGATCGCCATTCTTGATCGTCTGCGCCTGGAACAGTTCGAGTGAGTGCCATGCCCGTCTGCCTGTATTGCCAACATGCCAACCTTTCACAAGAAACCGAGTGCCACCAATGCGGCATGCCCCTGCCAGCACTGGCCGAATACGCCGGGGAACGTCGGCAGCGCCGATTCATGTGGTTCTGCGTTGGCCTGACGGTCTTTTGCGTGGTGATGTTTTTCTGGCTGCCGCGCAGCATCAGCTGATGCTGCGTTGATCAAACCGGGGTTCAAGGCTGGGTCAGCTGGCGGTACAACTGCGGCAAGCGCAGGGGCAGTTGTTCGGGCTGGCGGATCAAGGTGTAGCCATTGGCGCCGAACATGTACGGCAGGTAATCCCCGGCCTCGCGATCGATCGTGATACAGAACGGCGTCAGCCCCTGACGCCGTGCCTCCAGCACCGCTTCGCGGGTGTCCTCGACACCGTAGCGCCCCTCATACAGATCCAGATCATTCGGTTTGCCATCCGTCAGCAGCAACAACAGTTTGCTGCGCCGCTTGCTCGTGCCCAACAGTTGCGTGGCCTGGCGAATGGCGGCGCCCATGCGTGTGTAATAACCCGGTTTGAGCCCTTGAATGCGACCTCGGGTGGTGTCGTCATACCGCTGGGTGAACGACTTGAGTTCCTGCATGCGCACTTGCTGACGACGCAACGAGGAAAACCCGTACAGGGCGAAATCATCACCCAGCACCGACAAGGTTTCGCCGAACAGCAGCAGGCTGTCGCGGATGACGTCGATAGCACGATGCTCATCGTTCAGATGGGCGTCGGTGGACATCGATACGTCGGCCAGCAACAGGCACGCCAGGTCGCGGCGAGTCTGCCGCTGCTCCATGAACAAACCGCGTTCGGCGCACTGGCCATGCTCGCGCTCAACGTGAAAATCCAGCCAGGCCTGCATGTCCAGCTCTGCCCCCTGAGGTTGTTGGCGTAACCATTGACGATCATTGCGCAGGTGCTCGAACTGACGCCGCAAACGGTGCGCCGAGGCCTTCAGGCGTAGCGGCAGCGGCTGCGCCTCACAGTCGCGGGGCACCAGCATTTGCAGGTTGACGAAGCTGTCCTGCATCCGTTGTTTGCGATAGTCCCACTCCGGCAACTTGATGCCCTCACCCAAGGGAATGTCGTCGATATCGGCCGGCGGTAAATCCAGGTGCAGTTTGAGACCGCCACCCTTGCGTAGACGGGTGCGCGACAGGGTCAATTCATCCAGGTCATCGGCGACTCGAGCGGCGTCCGGGTCTTCGCTGTCGTCCGACCAGCGATCCAGGTCCACGTGCTCGGTCCAGCTGAACAGGTTTTCCAGGCGCACCACCAACAGCCCGCCATCGCGGGTGCTTTCGTCGATCCGCGTCGCGCGTTTACGCCCGCCTTTCTGTTCGCCGGGTGGCGTGGTCAGCGACTCTTCGGACTCATCGCCCAGATCGGCAGCCTGGGGGCTGGCGAGGTTTTGTGGCGGGTACAACCACAGCGGCAGCGGCCACGCCGCCCGTTCGCTACGGGGAAAATGCTCGACACTGCCGGGCTCGCGCAACGCCTGGCATAACGCCCGTTCCAGTGCCGCTTCGCTGGTGTTCAACGAGGCCGGATCGGGGCGCAATTGCAGATGGGCATCGACCAGTCGTTGGTAACGAGCACGCAGCGCGGGATAGCGTCGCAGCAGCTGTTGCGTCCAGCGTTGATTGTCCCGGCCCCAGTGGCGCATCGGCCCGGCCTGTGCCGCCAGCAACGCGAGCCAGCGATAGAGTTCCTCGTTCAACGCCACTTCAGGAAACACCGCCAGGCTCGACGGCAGCCGCAAATTGCTCGCGTCGCACCACGCCAACGGCACTTGTTTGCAGGTGCCGGCGATCTGCTGCAACACGTTGCGGCGCAGCAGCAGGTCGCGGTCGCTGGCGGCTTCCACACCGACGCCATTGGCACCGCCCATGGCGCGGAACAACAGCGCCAGCGGGCGTTGCTGGCTGGCCAGTTCAACCCGTGCTTCGGGGAAATCAGGGCTGGCGCGCCGGGTGATGAAACGATGCCAGACACTGCCAACCCACTCTTCCAGTTCGACGGTAAACGCCATGATGCTTGCCCTTGCTGGAAACCAAAAAAACGGCCCGCTGTATCAGCCGGGCCGACCTTTTCTAGCTATTGCACTCGTTCATGAAGGCTGCGCGGCCACGTTGCTTGAAGCTGAACAGGTAACAGAGCAGCCCGGCGAAGAAGCCGATACCGGCACCCAGACGCGCCCAGAACAGCACTTGCAGATGTTCGACCGTGGCCATGAATGGCAATGCGATCCCATCGGCCTGCCAGCGTTGCAGGTAAACCTGTACGACACCGGCCGCGGTGAGGAACAGCGTGATCATCACCATCGACAGGGTCATTAACCAGAAGCCCCAGACTTCGAGGGTCTGTGAACGCTCGTCACCCGCTTCACCCAGCCCGCGCAGGCGTGGCATGGCGTAGCTGATCAAGGTCATCACGATCATCGCGTAAGCACCGTAGAAAGCCAGGTGACCGTGCGCTGCCGTCAATTGCGAACCGTGGGTGTAGAAGTTGACCGGCGCCAGGGTATGCAGAAAGCCCCAGACACCCGCACCGAAGAACGCCGTGACTGTGGTGCCCTTGGCCCACAGCGTGGCGGCACGGTTCGGGTGTTGCCGACGACGGTTCTTCACCATGCTGAAGGCAAAGATCACCATGGCCAGGAACGGCAGCGGTTCGAATGCGGAGAAGATCGAGCCGACCCACAGCCAGACCTCGGGCGCACCGATCCAGAAGAAGTGGTGACCGGTGCCGATGATCCCGGTAATCAGCGCCATGGCGATGATCACGTAGAGCCATTTCTCCACGACTTCCCGGTCGACACCGGTGATCTTGATCAGCACGAAGGCGAGCATCGAGCCCATGATCAGTTCCCACACGCCTTCCACCCAAAGATGCACCACCCACCACCAGTAGAACTTGTCGCGGGCCAGATTACCGGGGTTGTAGAAGGAGAACAGGAAGAACACCGCAAGGCCGATCAACCCGGTCATCATCACCATGCTGACGGTGGTCTTGCGACCTTTGAGCAAGGTCATGCCGATGTTGTAGAGAAAGCCCAGGCACACCACCACAATGCCCATCTTGGTGATGGTCGGCTGCTCCAGGAACTCCCGGCCCATGGTCGGCAGCAGCTCGTTATGCGTCAATTTGGCCAGGCCCGCATAAGGCACCAGCAGATAGCCGAGAATCGTCAGCACACCAGCAGCGGCGAATACCCAGAACAGAATGATCGCCAGCTTCGGGCTGTGCAGTTCGCGGTCGGCCTCTTCCGGAATCAGGTAATAGGCGGCGCCCATGAAGCCGAACAGCAACCAGACGATCAGCAGATTGGTGTGCACCATCCGCGCCACGTTGAAGGGAATGATCGGGAACAGAAAGTCTCCGATCACGTATTGCACCCCCATGATCAAACCGAACAGCACCTGACCGAGAAACAGCATCAGGGCAAACACGAAGTACGGTTTGGCCACGGCTTGCGAGGCGAATTTCAGATGCGGATTAGCGATGCTCATCTCTTAGCCCTCCTTGTTTGGCGGCCAGCCATTGGTGTTGATGTTCGAGCTCCATTTGAGGAACTCGGCGATGTCATCCACCTCTTGCTCGCTCAACTTGAACTGCGGCATCGCTCGTCGGCCCGGTACGCCCAGCGGCTGCATTTTCATCCAGGCATGTAGAAAAGGTTTAAAGCCCTCCTCCCCGCCGCGCCGCTGGAATACGTTGCCCAGCTCTGGCGCAAAGTAGGCGCCCTCGCCCAGCAACGTGTGGCAGCCGACGCAGTTGTTTTGCTCCCAGACCGTCTTGCCGCGAATCACTGATTCGGTTAACTGCGCTTCGTTGCTGCGCACTGGAAAGGTCTGTTCCGTGTGATAGGTCAAGGCCAGGAATATCAGGAAGAAAAAGACGCTTCCCCCGAAGTAGATATTCCTGGCCATGCCTTTGGTGAAGGTCTCTGACATGGTCGCTTCCTCTTTGCTTGGCGTGCCCATGATAGAAAGCGAGGGGGTAAAACCTGCTTGATGGCGATCAAGAAAGGCAGATGGTTTTGGTCGGGTAATACGCTTAAGTCGTACTCGGTCCATGTAGCAGCAGGCTTCGCCAGCTGCTACATGGATTGGTTAGCCGATCGACAGCAGCGTCAGCCCCACAACGGCCGCCAACACCAGCGCCCAGCTCACCATCAACCGGCGCCACAATCGCGGCGCATGGCGCATCTCCATGAAGCCATCGGTGATCAGCCAGGCCTTGCCAACCGCCACCAGCAAAATGGCAATGGACAACAGCCACGTCGCGCCGACTTGTGACAACACAACGGTGCACACGCTTAATGTGGCCAACGCTGCCCAGCAGACGAGCAACAACCTGGAAGCCGACATCAGAACCTCCGTCAATTCAGCACGTACACCAGCGGAAACAGCACGACCCAGATCAGATCGACCATGTGCCAATACAGCACGCCCGATTCAAACCCGCTGCGGTTGGCGGCGTTGTACAGGCCTCGACGGCAGCGCTCGGCCAGCCATCCGAGAATGACCATGCCGAGCAATACATGGAGAAAATGAAAACCGGTGAGGATCCAGTAGAGGGTGAAAAACGTGTTGTGCTCCATGCCCAGCCCCGAGGCCAGCAAGTGCCGGTATTCGGTAAGTTTCAACACCACGTAGACGCTGCCGGCAAGCAACGCGGCCAGCAGAAGTACGGCGCCGTGGCGGGACCGGGAACGCCTGACTTGCTCCTGAGCCAGCGCGGCGAACAGCCCGGCGGTGAGCAGGCTCAGGGTCATCGCCAGGCCGGTAGAGGTGTTGAGCAATTGACGGCTTTCACCAAACAACTGCGGCTTGAGTGCCTGGGTCACGGCGAACGCCAGAATCAGGATGGCGAACACCGACAACTCGGCCAAAATGAAAAACCACATCGCCAGATCGCCCGGCAGGTGGCCACGCGCAACGCCGCTGGACTCAGCCGAAGTGGACATCAACCACGCCCATCAGCGCCGCAACCGTCAGCGGATCATCGCTCAGCGGCTCGGCCAGGCAAGCCATGCACGCTTCACGCGGGCTCATGCCGGAGCGGATCATTCGCGCGGTAAAAATCAACAGCCGCGTCGAGGCGACTTCCTCAAGATCATGTTGATCCAGCCTTCGCAGGGCCTGCCCCAGCCTGACCACTTGCGCCGCCAACGCGCTGTCCACCTGAGCCTCCCTGGCGACGATGCGCTCTTCATCCGCCACCGGTGGATAGCCGAAACGCATCGCCACGAAACGTTGTCGGGTGCTGGGTTTCATGCCTTTGAGCAGGTTCTGGTAGCCGGGGTTGTACGACACGACCAGCATGAATGAGGACGGCGCCTGCAACACTTCGCCGATGCGTTCCAGGAACAACTCGCGACGATCATCGGCCAGTGGGTGCAGTACGACCACAGTGTCCTGCCGCGCCTCGACCACTTCGTCCAGATAACAAATGCCGCCTTCACGCACCGCGCGGGTCAGCGGCCCGTCCTGCCACCAGGTGCCTTGGGCGCCAATCAGATGACGGCCAATCAGGTCGGCGGCACTCAGGTCGTCATGGCAAGCCACGGTGTACAGCGGCAGCTTCAGCCGATGGGCCATGTGCTGGACGAAACGGGTCTTGCCACACCCCGTCGGGCCTTTGATCAGCACCGGCATGCCGTGTCGCCAGGCCTGCTCGAACAGCGCCTCCTCATTATTGAGCGGTTGATAGAAGGGTTCGCAAGACTGGATTCGGTCCATGGGCTGTCTGTTCCAAAAGCGGATTCAAGCCACACGCTACGGGCGCCTGCGACAACCTGGCAAGTGACATGGCCGGCAAACTTGATCGCGGTCAAGCAAGCATTGGCCTGCTCGGGCATAGCCTTGCACGGCACTAAGAACCTGCGTTCTGCGCTGCCGTTCCAGCACATCGCAAAGGTCTTGCCTGAGGAGAAATGGAATGCTGATCAGCAATAGAAAAACGTTTGCTCTGACTGTCGCCACACTGTGTTCGGCGCTGGCCCTTGCGGTGACTCATGCGGCCCGGGCCGACGAGCCCGCTGCTGCTGCCAGCCCGCTGATGGTCAAAACCGCCGGAGCGCCCGACATGAGTCAGGCCGAGTTCGACGCGTCCAAGGAAATCTACTTCCAGCGCTGCGCCGGCTGCCACGGCGTGCTGCGCAAAGGCGCCACGGGTAAACCACTGACGCCGGACATCACCCAGTCTCGCGGCCAACCGTATCTGGAGGCGTTGATTACCTTCGGTTCACCAGCGGGCATGCCGAACTGGGGAACATCGAATGCACTGACCAAGGATCAGATCACGGCCATGGCCAAGTTCATTCAGCACACACCGCCCACACCACCGGAATGGGGCATGGCCGAGACGCTGAAAACCTGGAAAGTGCTGGTCAAGCCCGAGGATCGTCCGAAGAAGCAACTGAGCAAACTCAATCTGCCGAACCTGTTTTCGGTGACGTTGCGCGATGACGGCAAGATTGCCCTGATCGACGGTGACAGCAAGAAAATCGTCAAGCTGATTGAGACCGGTTACGCGGTGCACATCTCGCGCATTTCTGCCTCCGGTCGCTACCTGCTGGTGATTGGTCGAGACGCCCGGATCGACATGATCGACCTGTGGCCGGTGGAGCCGACCAAGGTCGCCGAGGTCAAAGTGGGCATCGAGGCGCGCTCGGTGGAGACCTCCAAGTTCAAGGGTTACGAAGACAAATACACGGTCGCCGGCTCCTATTGGCCACCACAATTCACCATCATGGATGGCGAAACCCTGGAGCCCAAACAGATCGTCTCGACCCGCGGCATGACTGTCGACAAGCAGGAATATCACCCGGAACCCCGGGTCGCGGCGATCATCGCCTCCCACGAATGGCCGGAGTTCATCGTCAACGTCAAGGAAACCGGCAAGGTCATGCTGGTCAATTACCAGGACATCAAAAACCTCACCATCACCTACATCGATGCTGCCCCCTTCCTGCATGACGGCGGTTGGGACAGCACCCATCGCTATTTCATGACCGCCGCCAACAACTCCAACAAAGTCGCCGTGATCGACTCCAAGGATCGCAGGTTGGCCGCCCTGGTGGACGTCGGCAAAACCCCTCACCCGGGTCGTGGCGCCAACTTTGATCATCCTGTCTACGGCCCGGTCTGGGCCACCAGCCACCTGGGAGACGACGGTATCTCGCTGATCGGTACCGACCCGGCCAAACACCCGCAATACGCCTGGAAACAGGTCGCCTCGCTCAAGGGCCAGGGCGGCGGTTCGTTGTTCATCAAAACCCACCCCAACTCGCGCCACCTGTATGTCGACACCACCCTCAACCCGGACGCCAAGCTGAGCCAGTCGGTGGCGGTGTTCAACCTCGACAAACTCGACGCCGGCTACACCGTGCTGCCCATCGCCGAGTATGCCGGCATCAAGCAAGGCGCCATGCGGGTCGTGCAACCGGAATACAACAAGGCCGGCGATGAGGTCTGGTTCTCCGTGTGGAGCGGTCAATCAGAGGAGTCGGCACTGGTGGTGATCGACGACAAAACGCTGAAGCTCAAATCGGTGATCAAGGACAAACGCCTGATTACCCCCACCGGGAAATTCAATGTCTACAACACCCAACACGACATTTATTGAGCTCCATCAATGCAAGGAACGACCATGAAAAATACTCTGCTTTCACTGTTCGCCCTGACCGCTGCGCTGAGCGTGCAGCCGGTTGTGGCCCAAGATGCGCAGGAACTGTTCAAGAGCAAACCCTGCGCCGCCTGCCATTCCATCGACACCAAGCTTGTCGGCCCGGCGCTCAAGGATGTCGCGGCCAAGAACGCTGGCGTACCCGAGGCCGTCGACACCCTGGCCAACCACATCAAGAACGGTACGCAAGGCAACTGGGGCCCGATACCAATGCCGGCCAACCCGGTGACGGATGATGAAGCGAAGACACTTGCAACTTGGGTCCTGAGTCTCAAATAGCCAACGGAGGGCGCCATGATGGTTCATCGACACGCAGTGGTTCTGGCGGCCCTCCTCCTTTTTTGCGCGACCTCGGTTGCGGCGCCGAACGCCAAGCGTCAGGCACAACTCGAGCACCTGCTGGCCCAGGATTGCGGCGCCTGCCATGGACTGCACATGACCGGCGGGCTGGGTCCCGACCTGACGCGCGCAACGCTGGCAGGCAAGTCCCGCGACAGCCTGATCGCCACCGTCACCCAAGGTCGCCCCGGCACCGCGATGCCCGGTTGGGCCCCGTTGCTCAGCCCGGACGACATCCGTTGGCTGGTCGATCTTCTTCTCCAGGGATATCCCGCACCATGATCCGTTCAACCCTGCTTTTAGCGGCGACCGGGCTGTTGTTGTCCGCCTGCGCTCAGTCACCTTTGCGTGGTACCGGCGATCTGGGCGTGGTGGTGGAGCGCGCCACCGGCAGCGTGCAAATCATCGAAAGCGCTACCCACACCGCGCTGGCCCGCCTCGAGGGCTTCGGCGATCTGTCCCATGCCTCGGTGGTGTTTTCCCGCGACCAGCGTTATGCCTATGTGTTCGGCCGCGACGGCGGGTTGAGCAAAATTGACCTGCTGACCCAACGCATCGACCATCGCGTCATCCAGGGCGGCAACAGCATCGGCGGCGCCATCAGTCAGGACGGCAAGTTGATCGCAGTCTCCAACTACGTGCCCGGCGGCGTGAAGGTGTTCGATGCCGTCACTCTGCAACAGGTGGCCGATATTCCCGCGACACCGCTCGCCGATGGCAGCAAACGCTCACGGGTGGTCGGCCTGGTCGACGCGCCCGGTCAGCGTTTTGTGTTCAGCCTGTTCGATACCGGCGAGATCTGGAGCGCGGATTTCAGTCAAGGCAACACGCCGCAGATCAGCCGCTTCACCGGCATCGGCCAGCAACCCTATGACGCGCTGATTACCCCCGATGGTCGCTATTACATGGCTGGGCTGTTCGGCGAAGACGGCATGGCGCAACTCGACCTCTGGCACCCCGAGCGCGGGGTGCAGCGAGTGCTCGGTGATTACGGACGCGGCCAGGCGAAGTTGCCCGTCTACAAGATGCCGCATCTAGAGGGTTGGGCCGTTGCCGACAACCAGGCCTTCGTACCCGCCGTCGGCCGTCATCAGGTGCTGGTGATGGATTCCCGCTCGTGGCAGCAGACCGCTGTCATCCCGGTGGCCGGCCAACCGGTGTTCGTCACGTCGCGGCCGGACGGTCGGCAACTGTGGGTCAATTTCGCCTACCCGGACAACGATCGGGTCCAGGTCATCGACACCGAAACCCGTGCCGTAGTCGCCGATCTGCGACCGGGGCCGGCGGTGCTGCACATGGAATTCACCGCGCGCGGCGACCAGTTGTGGCTGTCGTTACGCGATGGCGATCAGGTTCAGGTCTGGGATCCGTACAGCCTGAAGCAGCTGAGCACCCTTCCCGCCACCGCGCCGAGCGGCATCTTCTTTAGCAGTCGCGCGCAGAAAATGGGCTATTGAAATGAACCTCGACCTGCTCAGCCGCCAACTGATCGACCGCTTCCAGCACGGCATGCCGTTGTGCCCGGAACCTTACAAGGAGATGGCCCGGATTCTCGGTTGTCGCGAGGCCCAGGTGATGGCTTGTCTGGACGCCATGGATCAGGCCGGCGCCCTCTCACGGATCGGCCCGGTGTTCGAACACCGCCGCGCCGGGGCCAGCACCCTCGCCGCCTTCGCCGTGCCCGCCGAACGTCTGCAACAGGTCGCCGAGTGCGTCAGCCAGTATCACGAGGTCAATCACAACTACGCACGGGAGCATTTCTACAACCTGTGGTTTGTGCTGACCGGGCCTGATCGCCCCCACATCGAACGTGTTCTCGAAGCACTTGAGAACGAAACCGGCCTTGTTCCGCTGGATCTGCCGATGTTGACCGCTTACCGCATCGACCTCGGTTTTGCCTTGGGAGAAGGCCCATGAAGACGGGATTGAGCCCCGAACAGACACAAGCCTTACGAAGGCACCTGGAAGACGGATTACCGCGTGTTTCGCGCCCCTATCAAACCCTCGCGGAACGGATAAACGCCGACGAAAACCAGTTGCTCGCGCAGATGCACCAGTGGCACGAACAGGGGCTGTTTCGCCGGGTCGGCCTGGTGCTCAACCATCGCGCCCTGGGCTTTACCGCCAACGCCATGCTGGTGCTGGATGTTCCGGACGCGCTGATCGACGAAGTCGGCCAGCGCCTGGGGCGAGCGTCCGGTATCACCCTCTGCTATCAACGGCCACGGCGCCTGCCGCAGTGGCGCTACAACCTGTTCTGCATGGTTCACGGACGCCAACGCGCGCAGGTCGAGGCGCAGATCCAGGCGTTGCTGGAAGAACACTTGCTGAGTGACCTGCCCCATCAACTGCTGTTCAGCACCCATGCCTTCAAACAATGCGGCGGACGCTTTGCCGCCTCCTCAACGGGAACCAAGCCCCATGGATGATCTTGACCGTCGGTTGATCAACCGCTTGCAACTGGGCCTGCCACTGGTGCGTAACCCCTGGCAGGCGCTGGCCAGCGAACTGGACAGCAGCAGTACTGAATTGCTCCACCGCCTCCACGAACTGCTCTGTGAAGGAATACTCACGCGCTTCGGTCCGATGTTCGACATCGAACGCCTCGGTGGCGCCTTCACCCTCGCGGCGCTGGCCGTGCCGGAAGAACGGTTCGAAGAGGTCGCCGAGCAACTGCATGCCCTGCCTGAAGTGGCGCACAACTATCGACGCGAACACGCCTGGAACATGTGGTTCGTGCTCGGCTGCGCGACCGAACAAGACGTCACCGAAACCTTGCAATACATCGAAACCCTGACCGGTTTGCCGCTGCTCAACTTGCCTAAAGAGGAGACTTACCATGTCGGTCTGTACTTCCCGGTCTGAAGACACACTGGCACACCGGCTGATTGAACTGACCCAGGCCGGCCTGCCGCTGCTGGACGACCCGTGGGCCTGGCTCGCCGAACAGCTGGACCTGAGCATCGAATCCACCCTGGATCTGCTCAAGCGCTTGCAGGCCGAGGGCGCGATCCGGCGCATCGCCGCCGTCCCCAACCACTATCGCCTGGGCTATCGCTACAACGGCATGACCGTTTGGGATGTGCGCGACACCGACATGCCGCGCCTCGGCGCGCTGATCGGCGCACAGCCTTTTGTCAGCCACTGTTATCGACGCCCGCGACGAACCGCGTGGCGCTACAACCTGTTCGCCATGGTGCACGGTCGCAGCCGCGAGGAAATCGACAGTTACCGCGAACACCTGCGCTACTTGCTGGGCGACGCCTGTGTCGCCGACGAGATGCTGGTGAGCAGTCGCATCCTGAAAAAAACCGGATTACGGCTACCGCCAGTGCCACGCTGAACACGCGCTGGTTCAAGGAGAGTTGCATAAGGAGAGTTGCATGTTGAGGATCAGCCAATACCTGCGTGCCCTGACCGGCCAGGTGCCCGCCCCCAGAACCAGCCCACCGGGCAGCAACCGGCCGCCGGTGGTGATCTGGAACCTGCTCAGGCGCTGCAACCTGACCTGCAAACACTGCTACGCCACGTCCGCCGACAGCGTCTTTCGCGACGAACTGGATACGCCCGCCGCGCTGACGGTGATCGACGATCTGCACGATGCCGGCGTGAAGGTATTGATTCTTTCCGGCGGTGAACCCCTGCTGCGTGACGATCTGTTTGTCCTCAGCGCCTACGCCCGCGCCAAGGGTTTCTTCGTAGCGTTGTCCACCAATGGCACATTGATCGATGAGCAGAACATCGCGCAGATCCGCGCAGCGAATTTCGACTATGTCGGGATCAGCATCGATGGCCTGGAAGCCACCCATGACGCCTTCCGCCAATTGAAGGGCAGCTTCGCCAGTTCCATGCGGGCGATCCGGCTCTGTCGCGAACAGGGCATTCGGGTCGGCCTGCGCACCACCCTGACCCAGGAAAATCATGCGCAGCTGCCGCAATTACTGGCGCTGATGCGCGAGTACGACGTGCAGAAGTTTTATCTGTCGCACCTCAACTACAGCGGCCGCGGCAAACGCAGCCGCCAGCTCGACGCCCGGCAGCAGATGAGCCGCGAGGCGATGACGCTGATCTTCGAACGGGCCTGGGAAGACATTCAGCACGGTCGTGACAGCGATTTTGTCAGCGGCAACAACGATGCCGACGCGGTTCTCTTGCTGCAATGGGTGGGCCTGCATCTACCCGAACATTACCGGCGCCTGGAACATATGCTCCGCGCCTGGGGCGGCAACGCCTCGGGCAGCGGCATCGCCAACATCGACAACACTGGCGAAGTGCACCCCGACACCTATTGGTGGCAGCACTCGGTGGGCAATGTCCGGCGCACGCCGTTTCGCACGCTGTGGCTGGACCGCCCGGACGCCTTGTTGCAGCAGCTGCGCGAGCATCCTCGGGCCGTCGGTGGCCGCTGTGCTCAATGCCGCTGGCTAAGCATCTGCAACGGCAATACCCGCACCCGCGCCTGGGCCGAAGGTGATCTCTGGGGCCAGGACCCCGGATGCCACCTCAGCGATGAAGAAATCGGCATACCACCATTAACGACCATCCCTTGCGTCATGCACTGAAGCACCCGCCTGGCGAGCCATCTGACAAAGGATGGGGCCGGCCCACCTGATGAAGTACCAAGGACGTCCCATGCATCCATCGATTATTTTACCGGCGGCACTTGAGTCCCCGTTCAGACCGGGCGAAGTCGCCCTGGTCGGCGCTGGCCCCGGCGATCCACGCTTGCTGACCCTGCGCGCCTGGAGCCTGTTGATGCAAGCCGACGCCGTGGTTTACGACCGCCTGATCAGCCCCGAGCTGCTGGCATTGATCCCCCTCACCTGCGCCCGGCATTACGTCGGCAAGGCCAGCGGCTGCCACAGCCTGCCACAGGATCAGATCAACGAACTACTCGCCGACCTCGCCGATCTGGGGCAGCGTGTGGTCCGGCTCAAAGGTGGCGACCCGTTCATCTTCGGCCGTGGCGCCGAGGAGCTGGAGTATCTGCTGCAACGCAACATTGACTGCCAGGTCGTCCCCGGCATTACTGCCGCCTCCGGGTGTAGCGCTTACGCCGGCATTCCGCTGACCCATCGGGATCTGGTCAACTCTTGTCGATTCATCACCGGGCACCTGCAACACGATGGTGAGTTGCAATTACCCTGGAGCAGCCTCGTCGACAGCAGCCAGACCCTGGTGTTTTACATGGGGTTATCAAATCTCGGGATTATCGCCCAGCGCTTGATCGAAGCCGGAATGCCCGCCGAGACACCGGCGGCGCTGATCAGCAATGGCACGCGTCCCGACCAGCATGTTGCACGAGGCAGGCTGCACCAATTGCCGACCCTGGCGCGGGAATGCCCACCTGGCATTCCGACGCTTGCGGTGATCGGCAAAGTGGTCGATCTGTTCGCTGCCCAACAACAGGAATTCCCGGCGCGCTTTTACCCCGCAGCGCTGCAACGCCAGCGCAAGGTGGCGATATGAGGCGCATGGTGCTTGGCCCATTGTTATGGATCGGTGCGGCTCACGCCGGTGCAGCGATTCCGCCCACCGACGCGGCCGCCAACCTCTACCAACAGCATTGCCAGAGCTGCCATGGCGCCAACCGTCTCGGCGGTACGGGACCGGCCTTGCTGCCGGAAAGCCTGAGCCGGATCAAACCCGACGAAATCCGCAGCGTGATCCAGGACGGTCGTCCCGCGAGTCAGATGAGCGGGTATGTCAACGTGTTCAACGCCACGCAGATCGACGCACTGGTGGACTACCTCCAGCAACCACCCGCCACCCCACCCACCTGGAGTAACGATGACATTCGCGGCAGTCATTCGATTCTCGCCGATATCAACAAACTGCCCGACACGCCCCAGCATCGCGCCGATCCACTGAACCTGTTTGTGGTGGTGGAAGCCGGTGATCATCACATCGACATCCTCGACGGCGACCGCTTTGAAGTGCTGGCTCGGTTCGCTTCGCACTTTGCAGTGCATGGCGGGCCGAAGTTTTCGCCGGACGGACGCTTCGTCTACGTGGCTTCTCGCGATGGCTGGATCAGCCTGTATGACTTGCATAACCTGAAACTGATCGCCGAGGTCCGCGCCGGGCTCAACACCCGCAACCTCGCGGTGAGCAAGGACGGCCGATGGGTGCTGGTGGGCAACTACCTGCCTGGTAACCTGGTGGTGCTCGATGCCCGTGATCTGTCATTGGTCAAAACCATTCCGGCGATCGGCCAGGACGGCACCGCGTCACGGGTCAGCGCGGTTTATACCGCACCGCCACGGGACAGCTTCATCGTGGCGCTCAAGGACGTGAAGGAAGTCTGGGAGCTGCCGAGCGCAGGCACGCCGGACTTCGAACCGCGCCGGATCCACGCCGGGGATGTGCTGGACGACTTTTCCTTTTCACCGGACTACAAGCAACTGCTGGCCACGTCGCGCGCGGCCAAGGGCGGCCAGGTGATCGACCTCGACAGTGGCAAGGTGGTCACCGACATTCCACTGCCGGGCATGCCGCACCTGGGGTCCGGGACCTACTGGAAACGTAACGGTGAGTGGGTGTTCGCCACGCCGAACATCAGCAAGGGCCTGATCTCGGTCATCGACTTCAAGACCTGGAAACTGCTCAAGGAAATACCGACCCTGGGGCCGGGCTTCTTCATGCGCAGCCACGTCAACTCGCGGTATGCCTGGACCGACGTGTTCTTCGGCCCCGACAACGATGCGATCCACCTGATCGACAAACAGACCCTGGAAATCGCCCACACCCTGCGCCCGATGCCCGGAAAGACCGCCGCCCACGTCGAATTCACCCGCGACGGTCGCTACCTGCTGCTGAGTATCTGGGCCACTGACGGTGCGCTGATCGTCTACGACAGCAACACCCTCAAAGAGATCAAGCGCCTGCCGATGAACAAGCCGTCGGGCAAGTACAACGTGGGCAACAAGATCGAGTTTGCCGAGGGGACGTCGCATTAGGTCTTGTGTCTTGCTTCTTCAGCCCAGGGTGTAACCGTTATCGACTTTCCAGTCCTGACCATAAACACCCCGGGCGCCTTGAGACAGCTGAAAGACAATCACGTTGGCCACCGCTGATGCATCGAGGAAATGACCGGGCAGCAGACGTTTGCCGAGGGTGTCGGCAACGTCGTCGAGTTCCCCGTCGCTCAACCCCAGGTTGTCCCACATCGAGGTCGCGGTCGGCCCCGGCGAAACCAGATTGATGCGCACGTCATAACGCGCGAATTCCACCGCCAATGTGCGCGCCTGCGCCGCCAGCGCGGCCTTGCTGGCAATGCAGGCGGCCAGACCGGGAAAACTCGAGCCGGTCAGGAAGCTGCCGACAAACACCACCGAAGCCGGATTCGCCAACTCCCCGCGTAACGCCGCCAAGGTATTCAACGCCCCGGCGCCGTTGACCACCCACTGACGCTGGAAGGCCGGCATGTCGAGGCTATCGGCCATTTCGGCGATACCCGCGTTGGGCACCAGATAATCCACCGGCCCCAGTGTCGACGCACGTTGAGCCAGCGCCTGCAGGTCATCCTGACAGGTCACGTCACCGGCACACCATTGCAAGCGCTCGCCATAGATCTGCTGCAAGGCCGGCAACTCACCGATTTTCCGTGACATCGCCAGCACCTTGACCCCGCGCGGCAACAGCGCCGCACACAGGGCCAGGCCTATCCCGGAACTGGCACCCGTGACCACCGCCAAACGATCCTGAAACTCGGTTCTCATCATTTCCTCCTGGCATCGCGGACGCCAGCACTGGGGACTTCAAACGGTACGTGAAAACCGGCCTTTTTGATCAGCGCCCAAATAGGCATCAAACGCCATCGCCGCGCTGCGCATCATCAAATGCCCGTGGGGCAACAACACCAACGCGTCTTTGTGAATCTGCAGTAATCCATCGCGAACATGCTCCTCCAGTTGCATCAGCGCATCGGCAAAGTAATCGGTAAAGCAGATGTCATGACGCGCTTCAAGCTTGCCGAAGTCGATCCGGCCGTGGCACATCAGATCGCTGATCACTTCACGGCGCAGCCGATCATCGGCGCTCAAACGGTAACCCCGATGCACAGGCAACAAGCCTTGATCAATGCGGGCGTAGTACTGCGATAGCTCCTTGACGCTCTGGCTGTAGCTGTCGCCGACCTTGCCGATGGAAGACACCCCGAGACCGATCAAATCGCAGTCGGCGTGGGTGGAATAACCCTGGAAATTGCGCTGCAACGTGCCATTGGCCCGGGCCAGCGCCAACTCATCGTCCGGCAAGGCAAAATGGTCCATGCCGATATAGATATAACCGGCCTCAGTCAGACGACGGACAGTCAGTTCAAGCAATTCCAGTTTGCGCTCCGGTGGCGGCATGTCTGCCAAACGAATCAGCCGTTGTGCGCGCACCAGTTCCGGCAGATGGGCGTAGCTGTAGGCGGCAATCCGGTCCGGACGCAGCGCGATGATTTTGCCGAGGGTGACATCGAAACTCTTCACTGTTTGCAATGGCAGGCCGTAAATCAGATCGACACTGATCGATTTGAATCGCGCCTGGCGTGCCGCAGCGACCAGCGCATGGATTTGCTCTTCACTTTGCTGCCGATTGACCGCAGCCTGCACATCGGGATCGAAGTCCTGTACGCCAAAGCTCAAACGATTGAACCCCAACTGACGCAACAACTGGATCTGTTGCGTACTGATGGTGCGAGGGTCGACCTCGATGGAAAACTCATGGTCATCGCTGTCATCCATGTCGAACGCCTGGTGCAGGCAGTCCATAAGGTCAGCCAGTTGCTCGCCGGTCAAATAGGTCGGCGTGCCACCTCCCAGGTGCAGTTGTGTGAGTTTGCGGGTGCGGTCGAACAAGGCAGCCTGCATCACGATTTCGCGCTTGAGGTACGTCAGGTACTCGACGGCGCGGTGGGTTTTCTGGGTAATTATTTTGTTGCAGGCGCAGTAGTAACAAAGGCTCTTGCAGAACGGGATGTGGATGTACACCGACAGCGATTTTGGCGTTGTCGCCTGGTTGCTGTCCGAGGCCGCACGCTGATAGTCATCGACGGCGAATGCCTGATGAAACTGCGGCGCGGTCGGGTAAGAGGTATAGCGCGGCCCCGGGAGGTCATACTTTTCGACCAGGGCGCGATTGAAATCAAATGAAGTTGTCATGATCAATCCATTCGTAATGGGGTTCATGCCCCGCACCGTCCGAATCCTTTTCAAACAGGTTGCAGACGGCATCCACGTGCGGCCGACCGGCCGGAAGAATACTGATGAAACGGTCAGACAGCTCAATCAACCCGTCACGGCTCAATTGCTCCAGCACAGGCCAGGCGGTGAAAAAGTACTGGCGAAAAATGATTCCATGACGCGTCTCGATTGCCTGGATATCCAGCTCCAGATCACACGCCAGGCGTTCCATGACCATGTGCCTGACCTGACCCCCTTCCTCACATCGCCAGCCACGACTCGTCGGCAATTGGTTCATGTCCAGTTGCTGCTGGTACCGTTCCAGTTCGTCGGTGTTTTGCGCATACAAACCGTCGATCTGACTGATAGCGCCCAAACCGAACCCGATATGGTCGCAATGCCCGTGACGGGTAAACCCCTCACAATTGCGACGTAATCGGCCGCGCTCCTGAGCAATCGCCAAATCGTCATCGGGCCGGACAAACTGCCCCAGGCCAATGTAGTGATAACCGGCGCCGATCAACTGTTCAAAACAGATCCGGCGCATGGCGCCTTTATCTTCCTCGCTGCAAAACGCCCCGATTGTGTCTGCAGCCTTTGGCCGATAGCGTTGGGGTGGCCGGGCATAGTCAAACACCAGCAGCCGATCCGGCTCCAGTTCGATGATGGTTGTCAGTTTCAGCGCAAAACTTTCTGGCGTCTGCCAGGTATGGCCATAACCCAAATCGACATTGATGGATCGATAGCCGAAGGTACGAGCGGCATCGATAAGCGAATGGATCGGTGCCGGATTCTGGTAGCAGGCCACCGACATCGCACGGTCGGCACCGATGTCCGGAACGCCGATGCTGACATGGTTGAACCCCAGGTCACGCAGCATGCCCATGGTCGACCAATCCGTATGGTGAAGGTCCACTTCTATGCTGTAGTCACCGCACTCATGTCCAAGGAAGTTGAATCGGCCACGCAGGTGATTCATCAGCCGTCTCAGGTGGGCGATGGCGGGTGTTCCGCCCCCCAGATGGAACTGCTCGACCCGCTGCCCGGCTCCCAGATGACAACCGACGAGGTCGATCTCATGTTGCAGGCGCTGAAGATAGTGTTCGATACCACTGTGCTCGCATGAAATTTCGCGAGGGGAGCACAAGGCAGGCTTAAGGTTAGAAGGCAGTTGCACGTTCAGCGACAGCGGACGGCACTTCTGACGGCTTACGCGCAATGCACGATGCAAATCCAGAGAGCCGATGCCGCCGTGAAATTTTTCAGTGTCGACATGGCCGTTGGGGTCGAGCACGCCTTGATCGCACCGGACGTTCAGCTCTCCAGGGCTGTGAAACGAATTGAGCATAACGGGTCTCCGAGACTGGCTGCGGACCGCCAGTGTCGGAGTCTGGCGAGCAGTGCTCCTTGATTTGCATCAAGCGCGAGCAAAGTGCTTGTCGCGCAACAGACACCAGACAAGCCCAGTCACCACGTCAGGTAAAACATCCACTTGGCCAACAACACGATCACAACCATGTGGCAGAACAGGCTGCCATGGATGAAATGCAGGTATCGAGCACTGATCCGGCCACTTCTGAACAAAAACATGGCGACCAGGAAATGCAGCAGTACGCTGACGGCCGCCACGATTTTTAACATCAGCAACGTGCCAAACGATGAGGCCATTGGTGTGGCAAGGACCGGTAAATAGCGCAGCCAGACCATCCCCAACCCGGCACCGAACAACACCAGCAAGACCCATGGAATCAAGGTGCGTGCACGTCGACCGATACCCTGCTCGAGCAGCAACATGACCTTGACGGGCAGCTGTTTGCGGATACTTTCAAGGAACAGGACTTCGAAGAACACCGTGCCGATGAAAATCAGCGCGGCAAACAGATGCAACGTCAGAAACAGCGGATAGAGCATGGGATTCTCGCTCTCAATACAGCTGAACACGCTCCACTCATCGCGAGGGAAACGTCACTCCCATCGTTGCGCCGCCTCGCAATCACTGTTGCGAGCCTCGACCCAATGGGAACTCTCGGCCACCTGTTCTTTCTTCCAGAATGGCGCTCGGGTTTTCAGGTAATCCATTACAAACGCACAGGCATCAAAAGCCGCTTGACGATGACTGCTGCTGACGCCGACAAAGACAATGGGTTCTCCCGGTTGCAGCGCGCCGATTCGATGGATCAGCACCAGTCCGAGCAACGGCCAGCGCTGCCGGGCTTCGTCGGCGATCTTGCCCAGGACCTTTTCGGTCATACCGGGGTAATGCTCAAGAAACATCCCGGCGACTTCTTGTCCGACGTTGGTGTCACGTACATACCCGACAAAACTCACCACGGCACCGACATTCAGGCTCAAAGCCTGCAGGGCATTGATTTCGGTGCCGGGGTCGAAGCGCTCTGTCTGCACTCGAATCATCGAATCACCCCCCCGTTACGGTTGGGAAAAAACCCACTTCATCACCGTCTATCAACGGCTCATCGAGCCCGCACATGTCCTGATTGCGGGCACACATGAGGTTCTGTTCGGCCAGCACCTGCCAGACGCCAGAACGACGTATCAGGTGCTGACGCAACTGATCGACGGAAGTGAAATCACCTTCAATCGTTTCATCGTCAAGGCCAAGCGTTTCGCGGTACCGCGAGAAATACAAAACATTCAGCTTCATTGTTGCGGCGCCTGATACCAGCCACTTTTACCACCCTGCTTCTCCAACAGCCGCACCGATTCGATACTCATGCCCCGGTCCACGGCCTTGCACATGTCATACAGGGTCAAGGCCGCCACACTGGCGGCGGTCAGTGCCTCCATCTCGACGCCGGTCTGTCCGGACAACTTGCACCGAGAAACAATGCGTACACGTTGGTCACCTTCAAAACTCAACTCAACGTTAACACTGCTCAGAAGCAGCGGATGACAGAGCGGAATCAACTCACTCGTGCGTTTGGCCGCCTGAATGCCCGCGATCCGCGCTACCGCAAATACATCGCCTTTCGGGTGAGCACCACTGGCAATCAGTTGTCGGGTCTCGGCAAGCATATGAACCCATGCCTCAGCCACGGCTTCTCGGGACGTTACGCATTTATCCGTAACATCGACCATTCGCACGCGTCCCAGTGAGTCGAGGTGAGTCAGCATCAATTCAGTCATGAGCAATAAGCCTTGCGCTACCAACAGTCGGTTTCAGCGCAGAATACAGCGCAGGCCGACACAGGCGGTTGACGTCAATCAAGTAATGCAGACAAGGCCATTGCTCAACCGATTTCCATGGTTCGAAAGCGCAACTCCGAAGCTGCAATCAGCCCGTCTACTTGTGCTGGAGGGCGAGCTCCGATTATGACGCCCGTCACTGCCAGTTTGCGAAGTACCCAGGCGATCGGCTTCTGACACAACAGCGTTTTCACTAAGTCATTAATGCCCGGACATTGGACTGCGTGGACGTTTTACATCGCGTTTTCGCCTTACCGCGTCAGGGCTGGTAATGCGGCTCGGTTGAGATAATCGGGGCGTACGCAGTAACAGACTGATTTCCTCTGCGCTGACCGCTCTGCTGAAAAAGTGGCCCTGAATTTCATCGCAGCCGTTCTCACGCAGGAAGGTTTGCTGCTCTTCGGTTTCGACACCTTCGGCTATGACCTTGAGGTTCAGTTGGTGCCCCAACGAAATCACTGCGGTAGCGATGGCTTTGTCGTTCTCGTTGTCGGGCAGATCGTGCACGAAAGACTGGTCGATCTTGAGCCTTGCGATGGGGAAGCTTTTCAATGCGGCGAGGCTGGAGTAGCCGGTGCCGAAGTCGTCGATCGACAGACTGATCCCCATTGATTGCAGTTCCTTCATTTTGCTGATGGCTTGCTGAAGGTCTTGCATGATCAGACTTTCGGTCAGCTCCAGCTCAAGGTACATCGGGTCCAGTCCGGTCTCTTGCAAGGCATGCCTCACCCGGTCGATCAGGTCCCTTTCGATGAACTGGCGTGCTGAAATATTCACCGACATGGTGATCGGCGGCCAGCCCGCATCCTGCCAGTCCTTGTTCTGTCTGCACGCGGTATGAATCACCCAATCGCCTATGGGCACGATCAACCCGGTCTCTTCGGCCTGCGGAATGAATTTGACTGGAGACACCATGCCGAGTTCGGGATGCTGCCAGCGGATCAGTGCTTCTACGCCGATAATCTGACCTGACTGCAAATCCACCTGTGGCTGGTACAGCAGCAGGAACTCGTCATGGTTGAGTGCGTTTCGTAGCCCGTCTTGCATGGCGAGCTTGCCCTGATCCTTGTTATTCATCTCGCTCGTATAGAACTGGTAACTGTTGCGACCCAGTTCCTTGGCCCGGTACATGGCGGCGTCCGCATTGCTGAGCAACGTGTCGGTATCGCTGCCGTCAGCTGGGTAGGTGGCCAACCCCATGCTGCAGGTGACGTGGAGTGTATGCCCGCTGAGCTGAATCGGCCGCAGGATGGCTTCCTGGATCTTGTGCAGGGCTGGAGTAACGCCGTCGAGGTCGGAGGGCTGGTCGAACAGGATGATCACAAACTCGTCGCCACCCAGTCGCACGACGGTGTCGGTGCGGCGCACACACTCCTGCATGCGCTGGGCGACGGTTTTCAGCAGTACGTCTCCAGCGCTGTGCCCAAGGCTGTCATTCACCAGTTTGAATTTGTCCAGATCGAGAAACACCACCGTCACCAGCCGGCTGTAGCGCTGGGCATAAAGTATTGCCTGCTTGAGACGGTCTTCGAGCAGTGTGCGATTCGGCAGCCCGGTCAGTGCGTCATGGTCGCCCATATAGCGAATACGCTTTTCGGTCAGTTGGCGTTCTATCGCAATACCGGCAAGAGGTGTCGCCATGTCGATCAGTCGCGTCTCGGTCGAGCTAGGGCTGCGTACGGTGTTGGAATACAAGGCAAACGTACCCAATACCTTTCGTTCATGGGACAGAATCGGCGTCGACCAGCAGGCGCGAAATCCATAGGGCGCAGCGGCTGATCGGTACTCCTCCCACAGCGGGTCCAGCTCGATATCCGTGACGATGACCGGTTCTCGTCGATACACCGCGGTGCCGCAAGAGCCGACGTTTGGACCGATCGCAATCCCGTCAATGAGCTGGTTATAGGCTTTCGGCAAACTGGGGGCAGCCCCGTGCAGCAGGTGTTTGCCATCCTCATCCAGCACCAGGATGGACACCATCATCCCCTCCAGTTGGGACTCGACCAGGTGAGCCAGACTATCGAGGACTTCTGCAAGCTCGGTGCTCCTGGCGATCAGCTCCAGGACATGACCTTGTCCGGCACGGATGATGGCTTCTTGCTCTAATCGGTTGTTTTGCAGGGCGAGCCGCTCTGTGGCGATACTCAATTGGACCGTCTTTTTTTCCAGCTGAAGACGGTCTTTGAGGAATTGATTCACCGCGCGAGCCATGTTGCCGATCTCGTCTTTCCCATGTTCCACCATCATCAAATGCGTTTTGTCAGTGCGTTCCTGACGCAATTGCCGGCTTATTTCATTCAGGCGCACGAGCACATGACGGCCCATGAAGACCCGGGTCACAAACCAGGCGAATATCAGGCTGGCGCCCAACATGATCAGTACCCATCGCTGGCTACGATTTGAGGCCTCGACCAGACGTTGCACGGCTTCGCGATAGTCTTCGGTGTAAGCACTGGATTGCGCACGGGCCACCGCGACCAGCACCCCGGCCTCATTCTTCAACTCCTCATTGAAGCGCTGGATGACGTTGTGCTGATTGATGAGCCTCAGGCGCAGGGAGAAGAGATCGGGCGTTTCCACGGCAGCGTCGGGTAACTTGCCAGCGGCGCGTGACAGGCGCTCATATCGGATCCGCAGCCGTTGTACGGCATCACTGTCATTAGCCTGCGGCAGATCGAAAAGTAACACCGCCAGTTCCAGGCTGGCCCGGGTCTGGGTCGCGGTTAACCGGGCAGCGTGATCCTCCAGGGCTCGCTCGAAGGTGACCTCGGTCTGCAACAGGCTTTCTCGCAGTTGCGCAACGATGTTGGCGGTATTGCGGAACATCTGACTCGACTGATGCATGTCGAGTATCGCCTCGCCACTGTTCGCGGCAGTCAGCTCCTGCACCAGTTGATCAAGGGCTTCAAGCTGTTCGACAGTCGCCGCATAGCTTGAACGCAGGGCGTCGGGGGAGCGGGTTGTCAGAAGCTGATCGGTCTGGCGTTCGATCAGCAAGGTCCGCTGCACCATGTCTTGCCCATTTTGCATACGGACCAGTCGTTCATCCGTCAGCTGGCGGGTGGCGCTGTTTGACGTGCGCAACGCGTAGACCGCTGTGGCACCGCCCGCCAGAATCAGCAGCGCCAGCGTCAGGAACGCCAGTGTGAACTGGGCGCGCAACGATTGCGGCAATAGTCGGCGTCCGAGCCGGGAAGTAACGTCCAATGTCATGGATTCCATTGGTGGCGATAAATGTCTCGATAACCATTGTCAGGGTCGTACTGGAATTTCTTCCCGCCGTCGAAGGCGATATTGTCGGCATTGACCAGGTGAATCGGTGCTACGAAGCCGCTCACCGGCTGCCCTGCAAACAGCCGGTTCAATTCATCCATCACTTGCCAGCCATGCAGGTTGAGCGGCTCGGCCACGGTGACGGTCTGGTAGGTTTTTGCCTGTATGCGCAAGAAAGCCGAAGCGCTGCCATCACCGGCAGACAACAGACTGATGCCGTCACTGGGTATTGCGGCGTTGGTCAAAGAGGCAATCGAGTAGTCGAAATAGATATCGTTGATGGCCAGTGTGTGGGTCCAGCGCTTGCCATAGCGCTGAAGCAGCTCCTTGGTGAGCGCCGGCATCTTCTCACCACTTTCAGAGATCGCCACATCGCGCACTTCCAGCAACGTACATTCCCGACAGGCCCGAATGACGTTTTCCATGGCCTTGGCTTTCGCCATGGCGATGCTGTATTTGGAGTCGGTCAGGATGACCACGCCGGCGTGTCCGTTTGACTGTGCCACTGCCGCCATGGCCGTAAGGCGAGCCACCTCGAGCGGGTCGGTCGTGACGTTCATAGCCACCGGCGTGCCGTCAATCGGCCCGGGGCGTGCCCCGGCGTGCCAGCCAACCACCGGCACATCCCTGTCGGCGAAGAGGATCAGCGCCGCATTGTTCTCAAGGGCATCGGAGCCGCACAGAATGAGGCCGTCGGGTTTCTCTGCCAGCGCATCGGAAAAGGCCTTTGCGCGCCCGGCCGATGATCCAGCGCCATCGAATATCTTCAGCGTCCAGCCCATCGCCTTGGCTGCCTCGCGAGCGCCCTGCGCGACACCGACGATGCCTCCGTTACGCAAATCCTCTGCGACAAGGGCGATGCTCTTGCCCCGCTGGGCTTTCGGGCCGGATTCAGGGCCGCTCCAGCGAACGGCTTCAAGGGTGGCCCTGGAAACGATTTCCTGCGCTTCAATCACCGTAACCGTGGCGCTTTCGACACCCGCCGCGGTTGGCAGATTCTGGCCGTATCCGGGCGTTGCCGTGAAAAGACAGAAAACCGTAATTGAAGCCATCCAGGGTAGCCAACGCCTGAGTAACCAGGGCCCGATCAGACAGGTTCGATCACCGCATGGAATGCCGGGTGTGGAGCCGATGGCGCGATCATAGTCTGGCATGGCGTCCCTTTTTGCCAAGAGTGCAGCGTTCACTATCCGAAAGGATAGTCGGTTCTGCTGCCATCAGGTCTTCGGTGGTTAAAAGTTCGCGAACTTTAGTTTTACAGTACTCATCCTTTACGCAACTTTGAAAGATGCTCTTCATAAGCACGACTGAATTCGCGCCTGAATAAATTGCGCGGGTACTCACTTTTTAGAATAAAGCCTATAACCAAAGATACTAAATAATGACCTCCGATTACCGATCTTGAAACGCCTCAGTGTTCACCCCACTGGTCGGAGAGTTTCTTGACAAGCATTGAACAGCGCTAACACTTCCTTGAATTGTAAGGGTTAGAGATGACGCCAAAGAGGCGCTGGGCAGAAGGTTAATCCGCAGGAAACGGATTCAGTCGTACGTTGCGTTATGTATTCGAGACGGCCGACTGACGCCCAAACACGAGGCAGAGGAAGCCGTGCATGGCAATCACGCAAAACAACCGTTTGGTGCAGGTCAACTGCCCCCTCGGCGGCGATGTCCTGCTGCTGCGGAGCATGGAAGGCAACGAAGAATTGGGGCGGTTGTTCCACTATGAATTGAACCTCACCTCCGAAGACCGGGCGATCACGTTCGACCATTTGCTGGGCAAGCCGATGGGCCTGACCCTGGAGCTGCACGACGGCGGCAAACGCTACTTCCACGGCATCGCCTGCAGCTGTCGACAACTGACCGGCCATGGCCAGTTCGCCGGCTACCACGTCAGCCTGCGGCCCTGGTTCTGGCTGCTCACGCGCACCTCGGATTGCCGGATTTTCCAGAACAATACGGTGCCGGACATCATCAAGCAGGTGTTCCGCGACCTCGGTTTTTCCGATTTCGAAGACAGCCTGAGCGGCAGCTACCGCCAGTGGGAATATTGCGTGCAGTACCGCGAAACCAGCTTCGATTTCGTCAGCCGCTTGATGGAACAGGAAGGGATCTATTACTACTTCCGCCATGAGCAAGCGCGACATGTACTGGTGTTGGCCGACGCCTATGGCGCCCACTCCACGGTGGCAGATTACGACTCAGTGCCGTTCTACCCGCCCGATCGGCAAATGCGCGAGCGCGATCATTTCTACGATTGGCAACTGACGCGGGAAGTCCAACCCGGTTCGCTGGAGCTCAACGATTACGACTTCCAGCGCCCCCGTGCCAACCTTGGGGTGCGCTCCAGTGTGTCGCGCAGCCATGGCAACGGCGACTACCCGCTCTACGACTACCCCGGTGAATACGCACAGAGCAACGACGGCGAGCACTATGCGCGTACCCGCATCGAAGCCATCCACAGCCAGTTCGAGCGCGTACAACTGCGCGGCCGTGCCCGCGGGCTGGGCTCCGGCCACCTGTTCACGCTGACCGGCTACGAGCGCGAAGACCAGAACCGCGAATACCTGGTGGTCAGCGCGCGCTACCACATCCACCAGGAGCCCTATGAAAGTGGCACCCAGGATCTCTCCGAGCAGTTCGTGGGCGAACTCGCTTGCATGGATGCCAGCCAGGTTTTCCACCCCCTCCCCCTGACCCCCGTGCCGATTGTCCGAGGGCCGCAGACCGCGGTGGTGGTCGGCCCCGAGGGCGAGGAGATTTGGACCGACCAGTATGGCCGGGTCAAAGTGCACTTCTACTGGGATCGCCACGACCAATCCAACGAGAACAGCTCCTGCTGGATGCGCGTCTCCCAGGCCTGGGCCGGCAAGAACTGGGGGGCGATGCAAATCCCGCGAATCGGTCAGGAAGTGATTGTCAGTTTCCTCGAAGGCGACCCGGATCGGCCGATCATCACCGGCCGCGTCTACAACGCCGAACAGACCGTGCCCTACACGCTGCCGGCCAATGCCACCCAGAGCGGCGTGAAGAGCCGTTCAAGCAAGGGCGGCTCACCGGCCAACTTCAATGAAATCCGCATGGAAGACAAGAAAGGCGCGGAGCAACTGTTTATCCACGCCGAGAAGAACCAGGACATCGAGGTCGAGAACGACGAGACCCACTGGGTCGGCCACGACCGCAGCAAGAGCATCGACAACGACGAAACCGTGCACGTCAAACACGACCGCACCGAAACCGTCGATAACAACGAGACCATCACCATTGGCCTCAACCGTACGGAACACGTCGGCAGCAACGAGACCATCAGCATTGGCAGCAACCGCACGATCAGCGTCGGCGCCAACGAAACCGCGACCGTGACCCTGCAGCGCACCCATGCGGTAGGTATCAACGAGACGATCGCCATCGGCGCAGCGCAGGAAGTTGTCATCGGTGCCTTTCAAACGGTGAATGTCGGGGCCTACCAAAACGTCAATGTGGGCCTCTACCAGTCGACCAATGTGGGCGCCAACCGCTCGGTGGACGTGGGTGCCAATCTTTCAACCACGGTAAAGGCAAACGAATCGCGCAAGGTCGGTGCAGGACGCACGACCGATATCGACAACAACGATGCGCTGACGGTGGGCAAGGACCTTGTCATCGATGCCGGTGACTCGGTGACCATCACCACCGGCAAAGCCAGCATCGTCATGAAGAAGGACGGCACCATCAGCATCCGCGGCAAGGACATCACCATAGACGGCTCTGGTGCGATCAACATCAAGGCCAACAAGAACGTGGTGATCAAGGGACGCAAGATCCTGCAAAACTAGGAGTAACGCGTATGACGGTTCAATACCCACTACCCACCCAGGCCCGCATCGATGGCGTGGTCATCGGCGTCCTGCTCGACCTGCCGCAGGCCAGTGCGCCCCTGGTGACCTACCCCGGCTGCCCCGAGGAACAGAGCATCGCCGCCCGCAGCACCACCCTGCTCGCCCCTGAGGACATCGGCACCCAGGTGGCGCTGATGTTCGAAGATGGCGACCCTTTCCGCCCGCTAGTGATCGGCCGCCTGCTTGGCCAGGCTGCGGCGCCCGCACCGGTTGCCTGCGTGCAACTGGATGACCAGCGCCTGGAATTGAGTGCCGAACGCGAGATCGTGCTGCGTTGCGGCAAGGCCAGTATCACCCTGACCCGCGCAGGCAAAGTGATTATCCAGGGCACCTACCTGTCCAGCCGCTCCAGCGGGGTCAACCGCATCAAGGGTGGTTCGGTGCAGATCAACTAGACAGGTATTCGGCCCATGGAACTGCTCAACGCCAGCAAACTGCTTGCTGCCTATACCCAGGGCATGGAGCCCGATGGCCGCGAATCCCTGGTGGTGGTGGCCAAAGGCACTTTCAATTTACCGCTTGACGGCCACGCGGCGACCCTCGCCGACAGCCAGCAACCGCTGCTGATGGCCGATACCTTCCTCGGCGAGCCTGGTCTCAGCGCCCCGCTGCAGGAAATGGACTTCGCCCCGATCAAGCCATTCTGCGATGTGCTGGTGCGCGGCAAGGCCTATGCCCCAGGCGGGCGGCCCGTGAGGCAACTGGCTGCGGGCATTCGCGTCGGTCAGATGAGCAAAGCCTTTTCCGTCCTCGGCCCCCGGCAGTGGCAACCGGGGCTATTGGGCGTTTCTCCCGGCTTGCCGCAGCCCTTCACCGAGCAGCACATCTCTTATGCCCAGGCCTTTGGCGGCAGTCATCCGATGGCCAAAGACTCCGAAATGCGTCACTGCTACCTGGACAATCCGACCGGTTGTGGCTGGTTCCCACGCCATATGGGTAGTGCTGACATCGTTGGCATGCCGATGCCGAACACCGAGGAATTGGGCAAGGCGATCGACAGTCCCTCTGGCGACTACCGCCCGATGGCCCTCGGCCCCATCGGCCGTAGCTGGCCGCAACGCGCCCGCTTCGCCGGTACTTATGACGAGACCTGGTTGGCCGACTGCTTTCCGTTTCTGCCGGGTGATTTCGACCGCCGCTACTTTCAGGCGGCCCCTGACGATCAGCAGATCCAGTATCTGCGAGGCGGCGAGGACGTGCTGCTGCTCAACCTCACGCCCCAGGAGCGCGCGGGCTTTCGCATCCCCGAAATCGACGTGCCGGTGACCTTCTTCCTGAAAAAAGGCGGTCATGAGACTGTGCAGGCGGTAATCGATACCCTGCTGATCGACACCGATGCGCTCCAGGTGCAGCTGACCTGGCGTGTCGCCCGTCCGCTACGGCGCAACATGTTCGAGATCGCTCAGGTGCTGGTCGGCACGATGTCCACGGGCTGGTGGCGCGCCCGCGAACTGGGCAAGGATTACTACCCGTCGCTCTCCTCCCTGGTAAAAGACAAGCACGCACCCGAGGAGACGGACTGATGACCGCGCTTTGCATCATCGGCTCCGGCATGGTCAGTGCTGTCGGCCTCAGCGCACCCGCGAGCTGCGCGGCGATCCGCTGCGCCATCGACAATTTCCAGGAAACCCGCTTTATCGACCAAGGCGGCGAATGGCTGATTGCCGCCAGCGTGCCTTTGGAACAGCCCTGGCGCGGCCGCACCAAGCTGATCAAGATGGCCGCCCGCGCCATCGCCGAGGCACTGCAAAGCACCCCCAACGTCGACCCGGAGAAAACCCCGCTGCTGCTGGGGGTGGCGGAAATCGAGCGCCCCGGCCGCCTCGATGGTCTCGATAAGGGGCTGCTGCACGCCATCGAAGCCGAACTGGGCCTGCGCTTTCATCCCGGTTCCAACGTCATTGCCCGTGGTCGGGTCAGCGCTGCCGTGGCCCTGCTGAATGCACGCACGCTGATCTACCAGGGCGGCCATCGCCACGTGCTGATTGCCGGCGTCGACTCCTTCCTCAGCGGACCGACCCTGGCCGCTTTCGAAGCACGCGAACGCCTGCTCACCAGCCAGAACTCCAACGGATTTATCCCCGGCGAAGGTGCCGCCGCCGTGGTGCTGGCCGCCCCCGTTGCCAGCAAAGAGCCGCAATTGGCCTGCATCGGCCTGGGGTTCGGTATGGAGAAGGCCACGGTGGAGGCCGAAGACATTCCCCTGCGCGCCGACGGCCTGACTCAAGCCGTACGCGCCGCCCTGAGCGAAGTCGGCTGTGGGTTGGAGCAAATGGATTATCGGCTCACCGACATCTCCGGCGAGCAGTACTACTTCAAGGAAGCGTCCCTGGCCCTGAGCCGCACCCTGCGCGTGCGCAAGGAGTTCTTCCACCTCTGGCACCCCGCCGACTGCATCGGCGAAATCGGCGCCGCCATCGGCCCGGCGATGCTCATCGTGGCCCTGGCCGCCAGCCGCAAGGGCTATGGCGAAGGCCCGAATATCTTCTGCCACTTGGGCAACGACGCCGGCGAACGCGCCGCCGCGATGCTCAGTTACCAGACTGTGAGGGCTGCGTGATGGCCAACCAGGTCTTTGCCAACAATATGGAGATCTCCTGCAAGGCGGCGGATGGCAAGTCGGTGGCCTGCTTTCCGGATGTCTGCTTCACCCCGCCTCAGGCGCCCCCCACGCCAACCGGAGTGCCCATCCCCTATCCGAATACCGGCATGGCCAAGGACACGACCAAGGGCAGTCGTACGGTGAAGATCAGTGGTAAGGAAGTGATGCTCAAGAACAAGAGTTACTTCAAGACCAGCTATGGGGATGAGGCCGGTTGCGCGCCGAAGAAGGGCGTGATCACCAGCAAGATCAAAGGCAAGGTCTACTTCACTTCCTGGTCGATGGATGTGAAGTTCGAAGGCGAGAACGTAGTGCGACACATGGACCTGACAACCCACAACCACGCATCATCACCTGGTAACACGCCAACGTGGATGCATGTGGATGCGATAGCGTTCGACACCAGCGAAGGCCAGGTCTGCAAAGACGAGCAAAACGCTGCCGAGGATAAATGCAAGGATGCGAAGATACGTCCCAAGCGGGAGACCGAGAGAGGCAACAAAGTACCGGATGGAATGGATTGCGACGATGAATGCAAGAAAGCCAAGGCATGCGTGCTCAAACCGAAAAAAAAAGACAAGAGTTTTTGCTGTCACCCGGAGATCACAGGTCACCACCTGATCGAGGTACATTGTTTCTCTAAGACGGGGGAACGTGGCACTGCCTTGACTGGCTTCGAGAAGTACAAGCAAGACAACGCGCCGTGCGTGTGTGCATCCCAGTCGCGCGACGACGGTACCCATGGAATCCTCCACGCGGTCCAGGGCCAGATGGAGGCGGCCCACAACGACGGTCCGGTGTTGCAATCCTGGCCGGACTCCGGTGACAAGATCAAACCAGGCAGCGACCAGCGACTACCCGCTAATGCCAAATGGACTTACAAAAATGCCCGTGAAGCAGGTGCACTTGCCCACAGTACGGCATTCCCTCATTGCAACTCGAAGTGCATAGCCAACCAGCTGGACGACTATCACCAGAAAAAATGTGACATGGAAGACAACACGCCAGTGCGCAGCGATCCAGGCTCGGACAAGCGCTCTTCCGGCACGCTGACTGCCACGCAGCAGAACGCCGTCGACCAGGCGATCGAGGCCATCAAAGGCATCACATCCAACGCCCACTCTGCCGCTTAATTTTCAATTTCAAGAACGATAGGTTTGCTATGTCTAACGAATACTCCTTCCTTTCCGGCTTCATGCAGAGCCGCAATGTTGGTCGAGTCATCGCCCAAGTCGATGTATTGAAGGAAAGTGGCTCGACCGCCTCCAAACTGCTCAAGTGGGACAGGTCCCAGAACCGCTGGTTCTCCTTCAACCTCGAGTGGCACGCCACGCGAATCTGCGCAATTGAAGTACCGGAAATCATGGTTTTCGCTACAGGTCCAGACGGTATTGTGTCAGTCAGCACAATGGTTGGCTCAACCGAAGAAGAGATCGACGACTCGCTCGATGGCCCTGCTCGTCGCGGTCCTATTCGGGATCTGCAACTCATCAACGGTGTTCCCTACGCCACTGGCATGGGCCGCCAGGTTTACCGTCGCGAGGGACCAGCCAAATGGACGCGTCAGGACCAGGGAGTGGTTTTACCCAGAGGCGAGATTGAACTATGCGGTTTCAACTCCATCGACGGTATCAGAGAAGAAAATCTCTATGCCGTCGGATTCAATGGCGAAATTTGGCAACGCCTGGAAGGCAAATGGTTCAATCGGGAAAGTCCAACCAATCTCGTATTGCATCGGGTCAAGGTCGTTCGCGAAGATTTAGTGTTTGTATGCGGGCAGATGGGCACTTTGCTGCGTGGCGATGGTTCGCAGTGGGAAGCCGTTGGACAGGACGCAACCAGCGAAGACCTCTGGGGTATGGAGTGGTTCAACGGCGAGCTCTATTTGGCCTGTGATTCCGGTCTATTGCGCCTCGACGGCAATGACAATCTGGTTGCAGTCGACATGAATTTGCCCAGTAAGCCCAGTAGCCGCCATCTCCATGCAAATGATGGTGTTCTCTGGTCCTGCGGACCGAAGAACGTAGTCTGGACCGAGGATGGGCAGCGTTGGACCGAGGTGACCCCGTGATATCGACCCAGGCAGGCTTAGTTTGATATCCCTACCCATCATCGACCAACACGCCGAAGAAGCCGGCTTCCTAGCCGTCCTGCGCGACTATGCCCAGCGCGCGCCGCATTACGATCTGGATGACCTCAGCAAGCTCGACAGCCGCATCGACGCCCACCTCGACGGCCTTCGAATCGCCGGCCCCAACGGCCTGGAAACCCTCCTGACCCAACTCGGCCCGCACGCCATCGGCGAGATGTTCGCCAGTGTGGTGCTGGCCTTCGAGGCGGGTAACGCGCAGGTGTTGTCGCGGCTCAGCGAGCACTTGCGCAGTGCCGCGGAAACGGAGCGCGGTTATCTGATGGCCTTGGGTTGGCTCGACTGGGAGTGGATATCGCCCTGGATCGACCGCATGCTCGCCTCCCCTGAACCCCTGTTCCACCGCCTCGGCCTGGCCGCCTGCGGCATGCACCGCCACGACCCTGGCCCAGCCCTGCTTACCGGACTTTCCCACGCCGACCCAAGCGTCCTGGCTCGTGCTGCTCGTACTGCCGGCGAGTTGCGTCGTCGTGATCTGATGCCGACGATTCGTGCCCACCGTCTACACCCGGATCCAGCCACGCGCTTCTGGGCTAACTGGGCCACCGCACAAATGGGCGATGAGCACGCCCTGGAACCGCTGCGCCAGTTCGCCGAGCAACCGGGCGAGTTCCAGTACCGCGCGCTCTGCGTATTGCTGGCCTGGCAAAAGCGTGAAAACAGCATCGCCTGGATACGCCAATTGATAGAGAACCCTGAGCAACAGCGCATCGGCATCCAGGCCATCGGGCTGCTGGGCGATCCGTTCAGTGTGCCCTGGTTGATCCAGCAGATGAGCGACCTGTCTCATGCCCGCGTCGCCGGCGAAGCCTTCAGTCTGATCACTGGCGCTGACCTGGCGCTGCTCGACCTGGAATTGCAGGACCTGCCGGATTTCGATGCCGGCCCGAACGACGATCCTGAGGACGCTAATGTCGCCATGGACCCCGATGAAAACCTGCCCTGGCCCGACCCGCAGTTGATCGCCGCCTGGTGGCGGGCCCATGGAGGCGATTTCCAGACGGGCGTGGGCTATGTGCTGGGGCTACAGCAGAGTGAGAACAGTTACCGGCGCGTCCTTGTCCAGGGCCAGCAACGCCAGCGTATTGCGGCCGCCTTCGGCGTTGCTCGCTGGCGACCGAACGAAGTGCTGTTCCCCACCAGCGCACCCGCCTGGCGGCAAAAGATGTTGTTGGGGGAGCCAGCGTCGCCCGTTCGGCGCCTCTGAGGTTTTGCCAAAATAGAATGCAGCCCCTAAGCCAGACAGCTTGGAAATACTTAAATGGTTGGGCCTTTTCGTGCTGGCATTCATTCCGCAGTTTGTCGACCCGCACCGCGGCTCAGTGAGTATCCAGATGCAGGTGTACGGCGTGTGATTTGCTGTACTTACGGCAGCTGGATTCGCGCTCATGGGCGCTTTCGCCACTACACTTTCCGGTTTTCTACGCCAGCGGCCACGACTTGTGAATGGTCTGACGTGGGGGCAGGAATGACGTTTGTGGCATCGGGGGTATCGATCGCGGCGCTCAGCCAAAAATAGAGCAAGGGACTCGCCCCGCTGAGCACCCTACGCGCGCCCGCCTCGCATGGCTTTAATCACCCACGCCGATCGGTCGCGGCGTTTCATAATTCTTAAGGTTTGATTAAGGACTTTAAAGGTCGCCGGCGGACAGACTTTCCCTAACGATCAGGAGAGCCGCCATGAACCCGCAATCGGTGAATTCAGACCATCCATGTGAACTTGCGAGACCGCTGGGCGCCCTGTCCAGCTGGCAAGAGCGCCGCGCCAAGGAACTGATGCTGCGTGATATGGGCAGTTGCGTTCGCATCAGCGAGATTGCCGAACACTGCAACCTTTCGCGCAGCCATTTTTCCCGGGCGTTCAAAAAAAGTACCGGCCACTCACCCCAAGGTTGGCTGGTGAGGATGAAAATCGAAAAAGCCAAAAGCCTGCTGATCACCTCGATGCCGATCACCGACGTCGTCTATGAATGCGGTTTCGCGGACCACTCGCATTTCACCCACACCTTTAGCCGGCTGGAAGGGATGACACCCAAGGCCTGGCGGCGGGCCGTTGATCACGTGATCACAAACCGACGTCCCAACACACCAATGATTGATCGAGACATATCCGACAGGAGAATCCCCGATAGCGTGGTCGACGGCTTGCGACAACTTCGCGCGCAGGCGCTGCACGCGTGAACTGATCGAGGCCAACAGAACGAACTCCTCCCCTTTGGCCGCTCATGCGGCCTTTTTTTATCCGACGCTGGCCGCCGCGATCGGCAGATTGAAACAGATCCTGGCGCCCTGATCGCTGTCCTGGACCACCAGCGTCCCGCCGTGCGCACCGATCACTGACCTGCAGATGGCCAGCCCCATCCCCATGCCGCTGCCTTTGGTGGTGTAGAACGCATCGAAGATTTGCTCGCGCTGTGGTGCGTCAATTCCCGGCCCATTGTCCTGGAAGCAGACTTGAACATGATCGTCCTTGACCGCTGAGCCGATGATGATGCGTCCATCTGGCAACCCGGCTCCGGCAATGGCTTCCTGCGCATTGGTGATAAGGTTGAACACCACTTGCTGGATCTGCACCGCGTCGACCCAAACCGGGCATTGCGCATCAAGCCGGGTTTGCAGTTGCACGTTGCGGTTCGCCAGATCGGTGGCGGTCAGGCGCACGACCTCACCGATCAACTCGTCGATCTGCACCGGTCGCCGTTGCAACGGCGCCTGTTTGGCGAGCGCGCGAAGTGCCTGGACAATATCGGCGGCGCGGGCGCTGTCTGAGCGAATGTCTTCCAGCCCCTGAATCGCCTCTTCCAGATCGGGCTGATCGCGCTTAAGCCAGCGCAGGCTCGCCGAGGCGTTAGACAAGATGCCCAGCAGCGGCTGGCTGATTTCATGGGCAATCGAAGCAGACAGCTCGCCCATGACTTTAAGGTGCGAGCTACGCGCCAGTTCTGCCCGGGAACTGCGCAAGTCCGCTTCCATTTGCGCACGCAGTCGGGTGTCTTCGACCAGCTGCGCATACAGCCTGGCGGTATGCAGTGACACGGCGGCCTGGGAGGCGAGTATTTCCAGCATGGTCAGGCGCTCGGCGCTGAACAGCTTGGGGACCAGGCTGTTTTCGAGATAGACCAGACCGATCAATGTGCCTTGTCTGAGCAACGGCAGGCACAACATGGAACGCGTCTGGCGCTGTAGGAGGTCAGCGCTGTAGGCCTCGGGACAATCTGCCCGGGCATCGTCGAGCACCAGAGTGTTGCGGGTGCGCTTGCTGGCGTTGAGCACCGAGGCAGGCGCCATCTGTTCGAGCGGCTGCCCGGTGTCCAGCGCGACCCGCACGTTGCCGGCCTCGACAGAAGCGGTTGCCGCGAGTTGCAGCTCGGCGCCGCTGACAATCATCAGAACACCATGATCGGCACCCGCCTGAATCATCAGGTGGTTCATCAGGGTTTCGACCAGTCGTTCCAGCAATACCTCTTGCGAAAGTGCGCGCGCCGCCTCGATTCCCACTTCAAGATCAAGGCGGACCTGGGTCACAGGCCGGACAGGTTCGAACGACGACTCTGTGTTCAGAAACGGGTGCAAGGCTTCCAGCTGGCGGGCCTTGCTGTTGGCCCCCCAGAGGTTGTAACAGTCGCGCGCGACGCGCAGGTGGTGATTGGCACCCGACACCAGCCCGTTAGGTAAGCAGATATCGGCTAGCTGTTCATGCGCCAGCGCCTGCTCGTGGATGAAACCGGCCGCTGCAGCAGCGATCTGGGACTGATCAAAACAGCGGATGGCAACCAGCTCCTGACCGCGTAAACGGGCGATGACCCCTTCGATCAGCAGCAATTTACTGCGAAAGGTTGCCGGGTTGAGCTCGACCCATGACAGAAACCGCAGACGTTGCCGTTCGAGTTGTTCCAGTTTTTCGGCCACCTCCCCCGGTGCCTGCGCACTGCCCAGAGCCAGGCTGTAGAACAGGTAGTAATCGGCGAGATTGATGTGTGCCGGAATGGACCAGGTCAGCGCGGCCGCCTCTTCGAAACGCCGCAATGCGTAAGGGATATCGCCGTAGTAAAACGCGGACATGCCTGAATACAGCCACGTCCAGAACAGAGTCGGCTGTGACACGCTGGTGCGGTCGATGGGGCCGAAACGGTCATGTTCAGTGCCGTCCAGTTCGGTCAGCGGCCGGTGCTGACGCCCATCGCGCAGATCGCTGGCGTACGCCTGTTGCGCCAGCAGGATGCGTTCGATGTCGATATAGTGAAACTGACGCACCCAGGCCAGGCCATGCTCCAGTTCGCTCAACACTCGTTGTAAGGGTTCGCCCATGAACAACAGATCGGAGCCGATGTGGTTGCAGGCATAACAGGACATACCCAGGTCACCGCCGGCCTGACCGCACTCGAATGCTGCGAACGCCTTCTGTCGGGCGTACGCCATCGGTCGGGTCCACGGGCTGACTTGATCAAGCGCCACCAGCGTACCTGTGCGTCCGGCTTCGTAGCCGTGTTTGTCAGTGAGTTCAAGGGCCACTTCGGCGAAGGACTGCCCGTCCACATACTCGCCATAGCGCTCGGCAATCATCACGCCAAACCAGGCAAACCCATAACCGCTGCTCGGCGTGGTGCCATGCATCAACGTAAGTTCGACCATTTTCGCCAAATGCAGAAAACGAATGTCGTCGTTGACGAAGAACGAGGAAATCAATGTGCTGAGCAACTCCATGGCCACTTCGACAAGCGGGTCATCGGCCTTGGGCAAATGCACCAGATCGGCGATGCGGCGCGCGCCCACGAGTGCGCGTACCTGGGCAAACACGAGGCTCAGCTGATCGTGCGAGGGCTTGCGCTGCAGGGGAATATCCAGCAGGGTCAACCCGGTCAACGCCTCGGTTATCGCACCCTCGTAATCGGAGTGCAACGTGCGCAAGGTGGCCCGTAACCGATAGGTTTTCGCGCGGTCGAGGGCTGTGGTGGCGTGATTCAGGCAGTCGTCGAGGCGGTGTTGGGCGCTGGCCAGATCGGCCAGCAGCATGTCACATTCGGCAGCCAGCCATTGGGTGGCGAACGCCTGAGTGTAAAGGCTCGACCAACCGGTCTGCCCGAGCAGACGCTCGGCCGTGCGCAGATAGCCCACGGCCTGCTCGACAGCCGCGGTGTCCCTGGCACGTTCGGCAGCTTCGACCAACAGCTCGACGAACGCGGCACGGCGATGCGCCTCCAGTTTATCCACGTCAATACGCTGAACCTGGCTGGCGACTTCAAATACACGCTCATGGATCTGCTCACCCCACTGATCAAGCATGGCGACGGCGATACGGGCATGCTCGGCGGCGCGTCCCGCTGGCGCAGCAAGCTGACAGGCTGCCTCAAGTACACGGTCGTGGGGAAACACTAGTTGCTCACGCTCACGCAACAGAAAACCGGCATCGACCAGACTTTGCACTTCACGGTTGATCTGTTGCTGATCACACGGTAACAACCGGTGCAGCAGCGATTCATCACAGCGCCCGCCGACATACCCGGCCGTGCGCAACACTTCGCGTTCCATCGGTGCCAGCCGTTCGAATCGCTGCACCATCAAGTCCGCGACGTTATCGGCGTAACGGTAACCATCCACCTCCTCCTGGTTCCAGGTCCAGCGGCGACCGTGCACGTCGAAGCACACCAAACGTTCATCGATCAACGCGCGCAACACCTGGCTGATGAAAAGAGGGTTGCCAGCCGTCTTGTAGTGCACGACTGGTGCGAGCGACTCGATAGCCTCGGGGTCGGTGTCCAGTTCAGCGGCGATCAGTTCCGCGACTGCTGGCACCGATAGTGGACCCAGCATGACGCTTGTACAGGGTAACGATTGCCCATGCTCCAACACCTGCAGCAATCCACCCTCACGCTGGAGGGACTGCGATTCGGCCTCACGGTACGCCAGAATGAGCGCCAGATGCCGGGGCGGCCGGGCGATGAAGGCTTGCAAGAACGACAGCGTCGAATCGTCGGCCCACTGCACGTCATCTATGAATAGCACCAGGGGTCGTCCCGGCTGAGCGAAGACTTCCAAAACATCGAGTAGCGTTTGATTGGCGCGATCAAGCGCATGCCGGGCCGGCATGTTCGGCAGTTCAGGCGCGACACCGATGACCAGCTCGGCCTCGGGCGCCAGATCCGCCAGGAGTTTACCCCGTCCCTTGAGGCGTTCGATCAGTTGCTCGCCCAGCGTCTCCAGTTCCAGAGCCGGCTTGCCCAGCAGTTGGGTCATCAGCGACTTGAGGATCTCTGCCAATGGCGCGTAGGGAATTTCCTGCTGCAGCAGATTGCTCTTGCCGCTGGCCCAGTAGCCGGGCGCCAAGGGCCGGACACCCTGGTGGATCAGCGTCGACTTGCCGGCACCCGGCGCGCCACCGACCAGCAGGACCCGGGCGATGCCATCGCTGCGCACATGACTTATCTGCTCGATCAACTGCATGCGTTCAGCCTCGCGGCCGAACAGAACATCACCGCGGGCCGCAGAAGGCAACGCATCGAAGGCGCCCAGCCGAAACCCATCAATGCGCTCGTGTTCCAGCCACTGCTGTTGGCACCAGGCCAGATCCGCGGCCATCGACTCTGCGCGCTGATAGCGGGCACCCGGTTCCTTCGCCAAGCCTTTGAGCAGCACTTGGCAGATGCCTTCCGGCAGATCGGCAACATGGATTGCCGGTGATTGCGGTTGCACGGCGGCGTGCACGTGCAGCCATTGCGAGGGGTCGCGGGCGGTGAGCGGCAGTCGGCCGGTCAGCGCTTGATAGAGGATTACGGTCAGGGCGTAGATATCGCTGCGCGCGTCAAAACTGGCGGCATCGCGCCGTACCTGTTCGGGCGCCAGGTACGGCCATTGTTCCAGACCGGGCAATTCAGCGGTGGGCACCTCTGCGGCATGACTGTGAAAACCCAGGAGTCTGACCGAATCGGCGGTTTCCACCATCAAATGGTGGGGCAGCAGGCTGGCATGGCGCACACCCGCGTTCTGCGCGCTGGCCAGCGCGTTGGCCGCCGCCACGGCGATGGCCAACAAGCGCCTCAGCGGCAGCCCGGCGTCACCGATCAGATCCATCAGCGGCGTCCCCGATGCGGGATAGATCAACAAGGGCCCCTCGGCCGAGCGGATAAACGCGACAGGTGCAATCGCCCATGCCGGATCCAGGCGCAGATGAAAATCGCGCTCAAGCCGCTGGCACGTGGCGGGCAGCTGAATCGGCGCCCGGGCGGCAAGCCAGTGTGTGCCCGACGGTCGGTCCTGAAGCGTGAACCAGGTCAGGTCATTTTCCCGGCGCAGCATGGAGAAGGTGCAGCGTTCCAGCCAGGCTTCATCGTGGACGACCTCAAGACTGCGGGAACCGGATGATGAGAGAGGACGGCTGGACATGAACAATCACCGCTGAAGATTCGTTTCGGGCTGAGCCCTGGAGTATACGCAAGGCTCTGGCCCAACGGCTGCATGCCGGTAATCCTGTCCGTAATCGGCACCATGATGGCTGTCGTGCTGCCCCGTTGCCGATGGTTTTTGCGCACTGAAATCACGGTGTGTTATCCCTCGGGATAATTGCATTATGCGGGGCCGTCCCCTAGCGTGTACCTCTGATGAATCGATGCTCCGGCGTCACTCTCCATCCACGCAGTGCAGAAGAACGCATGATCCGACTCGGCCAAGCCACTATTTCCCTGGAGCGGCGCGAAGCCTTTCTTGATGGACGGCCGCTGCGTGTCGGGGGCCGGGCGTTCGAAATCCTCTCGGTGCTGATGCACGCCGATGGCCGGATTGTCAGCAAAGATGAATTGATCACACAGGTCTGGCCCGACACCGTCGTCGAGGAAAACAATCTGCAGGTGCAGATTTCCTCACTGCGCAAGTTGCTCGGAGAAAAAGAACTTATCCAGACGGTCCCGCGCCGAGGTTACCGATTATTGAAAAAACGTGAACCGCCCCTGCCCCTGTTCCATCCGGTGGCACCGGGCCCTTTGGCGCCAGAGGATCAGGAGACGATCGATCCTGACAGCGTGCCGGTGTTCATCGTCGACGATGAAGCGAGCGTGCGTACAGCTCTCAGCCGACTGCTGCGGGCTGAAGGCATCGCGCACCGGATATTCGCCTCGGCCGAAGAATTGCTCAACGCTGACCTCGACACCGGCCCCGCTTGCCTGTTGCTTGACGTCAGTCTGCCCGAAACGACAGGCCTGGAACTTCAATCGGCGCTCGGACAGCGCGGGCATCCGTGGCCGGTCATTTTCATGACCGGTTTCGGCACCATCTCGATGTCGGTGCAGGCCATGAAAGCAGGTGCGGTCGAATTCCTGACCAAACCATTCAACGACGACCAGTTGTTGGACACCCTGCGCGCCACCCGTCAGCGTGCAGCGACGGCGTTCGAGCAATGGCAACGCATACAAAGCGCCCGTCAAAGGGCTGCCCTGTTGACCCCCCGTGAGCGCGAAGTGCTGCCGCTGATCGTCGCAGGTCTGTCCAACAAGCACATCGCCAACCAGCTGGGCACCAGTGAAGTCACCGCCAAGGTCCATCGCAAACACATCATGGAGAAAATGCAGACACGCTCTCTGGTCAATCTGGTCAAGCTGTATGGTTTGATCAGCACGGAGCCAGCGTTTGGCATGCAGGGTTCTTCATGACTACGGAGACTGGCTGCGCCCCCGAATCATCCCGTAGCGCCATGATCATCGTCTGCATCGTGGACGACGATGCGTCCGTACGCAAAAGCCTGGCCAATCTGCTCCGGTCGGCCGGATACCGTTCTCGGGTGTTCGCCTCGGGCGAGGAATTCCTGGCCCTCGAAAACTTCGATGACGTTGCCTGCCTGCTGTTGGATCTGAAAATGAACGGCCTGTCAGGGCTGGACGTCATGCGTGCGCTGACGCTCAAGGGCCGAAAGTTTCCAGTGATTTGCATGTCGGCACACTGGGATGAAGCCACACTGGCCGAATCCAGCCGCTATGAGCCCATCGAATGCTTGCGTAAACCCTTCAACGGCGATGCCTTGCTAAGCGCCGTCGAGTTTGCGCTGCAACGTGAGCGATGAACAATCACGTGTTGGACGGTGATTGCGGCGTATCAGGATTGAGTTGCTGACGCCTGAATTGCCCTGGAGGCTGGCCGTGGATCTGGCGGAAGCGTCGCGAAAAATAAGCCTCGTCAGCGAAACCGCACAACCTCGCCACCTCCCCCACTGGTCGTGTCCCATTGAGCAAATAATTGCGTGCCGCGTGCATCCTGCGCTCGAGCACCAGCTCAGTGAAGGTCTTGCCGATTTCCTTGCGCAACCAGTGCGTCAGGTATGTCGGTGACAGGTAAGTCGCAGCAGCCACCTTGATCAGGTTGAGGTCGGGATCGGCAATGTTCTTGCGCAAGTATTCGGACATCCTGCTCAGCGCATCGCGTCGGCTGACTTCGGCGGCATTCTCTTCGGCCAACCGTTTGAGCGGCTCGGCATACAAGGCACAAACGCTCCCCACCAGTTGCAGCAACAACCCCTTGAGCATCTCGCGAGTGCCGAACTGACGGTTTTCATCGAGCACGCGCATCTGTTCGATCAGGGCACAGACTTTGCTGAAATCTTCATCGGCCAGAATGAAATCCAGATGCTCCTGAAAGCGGAACGGCGACAACTCGGGTGCCAGCAGAATCGAGACCTCCTCCAGGTCCATCGGGTCGCACTGCAAATGCGGCAACAGGAAGGTCTGGGAAAAGTTGATCACCATGAAATTGCTGTCGGCCGGATGCGGAATCACGTGCACGCGATGCGGCAGGATGAAGGCCAGCGTGTTGCGCGGAAACGGCCGCTCGACGTTGCCGATGTGCTGCACGGTATCGCCACCGAGGTTGACCTGGATCTGGAAATACTCATGGCGATGCGGGCTGGTTTCGGCGCGCCGGCCCTTTTTGTCGCGGATGTAAAAGTCCGTCAATTCGCTGCGTTGCTGCATGACATAAGTGGGTACTCGACTCGGTGACGACATCGCCTGAGGATCCTCGACAGGTACATGGACAGGTTGTCGTCGCGCCGCGACGCAGGCGGCGACCGCGGTGATTGTGAAGGCAGACACCGCTGGCTTCAACACGTCATAGGATGACAACGAAATACAGAGAATTAATTGTATCCGTGTGTGATGTGTCGTCTGTCCAAAAAACTACGAGCACGAAAAAATATTTAATCTTTTAAAAACATCAACTTATGAATCGAATAAAGCATAACGAAGGAAATGAGCTGATTTGATTTTTCTTGGACACCTGCATTGATCGCCTTTTACAGGAGAAAAAACGATCTAACGCCTCCGTTGATTTTGAGAGGTTGTACGACCACTGTAACAACCAATGCAGCCCGACCCTTCCAAAAACAATCAAAAGGTGCGCTCGTGATGAACCTGCTTTTTTCCCTCGCCAACCCTCCCCCGACCGAGCCAGTCCGAAGGCGTATCTGAGCGCCTGACAGTAGCTGTCCGCGCCCTCATTCAAGTAGCAATCGCCCTGCCCCGGCACTGGGGGCATCGGCTTCGGCTGCGCGCGAACATCTCGATTCTCCTAACAATAAGAAGGTCTACCCATGTCGAATTCGCAAACCTCCCCGTCCACCGCACCGTCGGTGAGCGCCGGCGCCCGGGACGCCCTGTTGCCTCAGCGACTACCGACGCGTCGGCGCTGGTTCATGCTGTCATTGCTGCTGATTGCGACCATCATCAACTACATCGACCGCGTAAATATCTCGATTGCCGCACCGTTCATGGCCAAGGATCTGGGCTTGGACAAGATCGAAATGGGCCTGATTTTTTCCGCGTTTGCCTGGACCTACGCACTCGCTCTGGTCCCCGCCGGGTTCATCGCCGATCGCTTCGGTTCCCGGTTCACCTACGGGGTGTCGCTGATCAGTTGGTCGACGGTCACCGTGTGCCAAGGCTTTGCCACTGGGTTCGCTTCGCTGTTCGGGCTGCGACTGGCTGTCGGTGCCATGGAGGCTCCAGCATTTCCGGCCAACAGCCGTGCGGTGACGGTATGGTTCCCGGCCCGCGAACGGGGCCTGGCCAGCAGCATTTACGTGTGCGGTCAGTATCTGGGCACGGCACTGTTTACCGGCGTGCTGTTATGGCTGGCCACGACCTATGACTGGCGCCATGTTTTCTACAGCACCGGGATACTCGGCATTGCGTTTGGTGTGATCTGGCTCTACGTGTACCGCGATCCGCTGAGCTGCAAGAACGTCAGCCAGGAAGAACTGAAGTACATCGAAGCCGGGGGCGGACTGGTCAAGAGCAGTCAGGAGCGCACCCGGTTCAACTGGCGGCAGATCGCCGAGCTGTTCAGCTATCGGCAGATCTGGGCGATTTGCATCGGCAAGTTCGCCAGCACCTCGGCGTTGTACTTCTTCCTGACCTGGTTCCCGACGTACCTGATCGAAGAACGCAAGCTGACCATGATCAAGGCCGGGGTCTTCGCCGTGCTGCCGTTCGTGGGTGCAACGGTCGGCATCTTGCTCGCCGGCATCATCTCCGATCTGCTGATTCGCCGTGGTTACTCAATGTCCTTTGCCCGCAAGTTGCCATTGGTGGTCGGCTCGATGCTGGGCATGTCGATCGTGCTGGTGAATTTCACCGACTCGAACGTGATCTGCATTGCAGTGCTGACCATGGCCTTCTTCGCCCAGGGAATCGCTTCGTCGTCGTGGGCGGCCGTATCGGAAGTCGCGCCCAAGGAATTGATCGGCCTGACTGGCGGGGTCACCAGCCTGGCCGCCAACATCGGCGGGATCGTCACCCCAATCGTGATTGGCGGCATCGTCCACGCGACAGGCTCGTTTGCCTACGCCTTCTGGTTCATTGGCGGCGTGGCGCTGATGGGGACCTTGTCCTATTCGTTGCTGCTCGGTCGCTTGTATCGCATCGAACTCAAGGCGCGCTGAGCCAAGAAACCGTTTTTCTCCAACACGAGGCGGCTTTCGTCCAACTTTGCAAAAGATTGCCGCCGTACGCTGACGCTTCAAACAGGACGACAACAAAAATGACGATGACCGAGTACGTGTTTACCCCGGATCTGCCCGTGACCTTGCCGGTTGCCGGCAGCCAGCAGCGCTTTCCCGTTGGCCGAGTTTTTTGCGTCGGCCGCAACTACCCTTGGCCAGACACCCAAGGCCAGTCCCGCCAGCCGCCGGTGTTCTTCATGAAACCGGCGAGCAACGTGGTGGATGCGACGGGCGAAGTGACTTTCCCGCCATTGACCGAAGAGTTTGTCCACGAAATCGAATTGGTCGTGGCCATCGGCGAAGGCGGCGCCAATATTCCGGAGAGCCAGGCGCTGGCCTATGTCTGGGGCTATGCCGTCGGCCTTGACCTGACCCGCAGTGATGTCCAGCGTGCGGCCAAAAGCAATGGCTTGCCGTGGGAAGGTGCCAAGGTGTTTGACGGCGCCGCGCCGATGACCGCCATCGTGCCGGTGACTCGCGCCGGACACCCGGACGGTGATTTGTGGCTGAACGTCAACGGCGAAGAGCGCCAACGCGACAGCCTCGACAGCCAGATCTGGTCGGTCAGTGAAGTCATCAGCCGCATCTCGCAATCGGTAGCGCTCCGGGCCGGTGACTTGATCATGACCGGCAGCCCGGCGGGCGTCGATGTGCTGCAACCGGGCGACATCATCAATGCCGGGATCGACGGCATCGGCCAACTGGAAATGCGCGTCGGTCAGCGACCTTGAACCCGACGTACGCTCTCGTGAATTGAAAAAAGGAGATAACAATATGTCCAGTCCTTTGAAAGTGGCCCTGGTCACCGGCGCCGGCAGCGGAATCGGCCGCGCCGTGGCGCTGGCTCTGATGGCAGACGGATTCACCCTGGTGTTGGCCGGTCGCCGAGCGGAGCCTTTGCAGGCCTTGGTCGAATTGGCGCTCAGCGAAGGACACGAAGCGTTGGCGGTGCCCACTGATGTGCGCGACCCGGCCAGTGTCGATGCGCTGTTTGCCACCATCACCGAGGTATACGGACGCCTCGACGTGGTGTTCAACAACGCCGGGGTCAACGCCCCTGCTGTGCCGCTCGATGAGCTGACGTTCGAGCAGTGGCGAAACGTGATCGACACCAACCTCAACGGCGTTTTCCTCTGCGCCCGTGGTGCCTTCGCACTGATGCGCCGGCAACAGCCACAGGGCGGACGCATCATCAATAACGGTTCGATCTCGGCGCATACCCCACGCCCCTTCAGCAGCGCCTACACCGCCAGCAAACATGCGGTGCTGGGGCTGACCAAATCCCTGGCCCTGGACGGGCGCGAATTCAACATCGCCTGCAGCCAGATCGACATCGGCAACGCCTTGACCGAAATGTCGGTGCGCATGACCAAAGGCGTGCGCCAGGCCAACGGCACCATCGCCGTGGAGCCGATGGTGGACGTCAAACATGTGGCCGATGCCGTGCGCTACATCGCCGGCCTGCCGCTGGAAGCGAACGTCCTGAACATGACCGTCATGGCCACTGCCATGCCGTTTGCCGGTCGCGGTTGAACCGGTCTTTTTATTCCGCTATGCGAGGTTTACATGAAGCCAGAAGTCTTGCAGCTCAGCCCGATCCTGATCCCTGAAATCAACGCGCGGCTCGATGAGCTGTTTACCGTCAGACGTTACTTCCAGCAGGCCGACAAGCAGGCTTATTTGCAGGAACACGGTGCGAACATTCGCGGGGTGATCACCGGCGGGCATACCGGAATCAGCCAGGCGCTGATGGCGCAACTACCGAAACTGGAAGTGGTGGCGGTCAATGGCGTCGGCACCGATGCGGTGGATCTGGCTTACGCCCGGGATCGCGGAATCCGCGTAACTGCAACCATCGGAGCGCTGACCGAAGACGTCGCCGACCTGGCCATCGGATTGTTGATTGCCGTGTGCCGGAGTCTGTGCACCAGTGATCGTTATGTGCGTTCGGGCCAATGGCCCCATAGCCCGACACCGTTGGCCCCGTTGCCGTTGGCGCGTCAGGTGTCGGGCATGCGCATCGGGATCGTCGGCATGGGCCGGGTCGGCCGTGCAGTAGCGACCCGGGCCGCAGCGTTTGGCTGCCCGATCAGTTACACCGATCTGCAGCCGATGAGCGACGTGAACCACACGTTCATCGCCGATCTGAAGCAGCTGGCCAGCAACAGTGATGCACTGATTCTCGCGGCCGCCGCCGACAAGGCTGAAGCCATCATCAATGCCGAGGTGCTGCAGGCACTGGGCAAGGACGGGTATCTGATCAACGTGGCGCGCGGCAAGCTGGTCAACGAGGTCGATCTGGTGACGGCACTGGCCGCTGGAGAGATCGCGGGTGCGGCACTGGATGTGTTTGTCGATGAACCGAACGTCCCCGAGACACTGTTTGCCAACGAGAACGTGGTGCTGCAGCCCCATCGCGCGAGTGCGACGCTGCAGACTCGCACGCGAATGGGAGAGATGGTGGTGGCAAGCCTGGTGGACAGTTTCGCCGGGAGAATACCGCAAGGGTCTGTGACTGACTGAACGTTGGCCGCCGAGGAGACGTTGCGTCCCCTCGGCGGTTCGGTGTCAGGTAAACAGCCACGTCGACGCCCACTAAAGCAGCACGCTATGGCCTACGGCTAAAGCTCTGTGGTTTGGTGAACGTCGAGAGGACGAGGTGGCGTCCTATCCACCAGGCTTGCTTGCTTATTGGCTGGTTCAGTTTTCCCCGCATGGTCAGGACGGATCTTGAACCAGATGGAGTACATCGCTGGCAGGAACACCAGCGTCATGATGGTTCCAACGAACGTGCCTCCGATCAGCGTGTAGGCCAGCGTCCCCCAGAAGACGGAGTGTGTCAGGGGAATGAATGCCAGGATTGCCGCCAGCGCTGTCAGCAGTACCGGGCGGGCACGTTGGACCGTGGCTTCGATCACCGCGTGAAACGGATCCAGCCCTTCTTGCGCGTTGTGATGGATTTGCCCAATCAGAATCAGCGTATTGCGCATCAAAATGCCTGAAAGGGCGATTAGACCTACCAGAGCGTTGATACCAAACGGCTGCTGGAAGATAAGCAGTGTCGGCACCACACCAATCAACCCCAGTGGCGAGGTGAGGAACACCATGACCATCGCCGAGATCGAACGTACCTGCAGAATAATGATCAGCAGCGTCATGGCAATCATGATCGGGAACAGCGGCAACATCGCTTTACCGGCTTTGCCCGACTCCTCGATTGCACCCGCCTGCTCGATCCGGTACCCGTCAGGCAGCTGGTCGATGACCGGCTGCAGCTCCTTCATGATCACGCTCGAGACGTCCGGTGGCTGCAGGCCTTCGGCAATGTCACCGCGCACGGTAATGGTCGGCGTGCGGTCACGACGTCGGAGGATCGGATCCTCCATACGAACATCGACCTCTCCCACCTGAGACAGCGGAATCCGCTGACCCGCCGAGCCTACCAGAGTAAAACCTTCTATCCTGGCGGGATCGAGCCGGATATCACCCGCTGCGCGACCGACCACCTGCACCGAGCGAATGTCCTCACGAACTGCGGTGATCGGTACTCCGGTCAACAGGAATTGCAGTTGCTGCGCGACTGAGTTTGACGTCAACCCCACCGCCTCCAAGCGATCCTGATCCAGAGCGAAATGCAGCGTCGGCGTCAGTGGCCCCCAGTCAGTGTTGACGGTTCTCATCATCGGGCTCGACTGCATCACGTCCTGTACCTGGCTCGCGATCTCGCGCAATTTTGACGGATCAGGCCCCATCACCCGATAGGCAACAGGGAACGGCGAATATGGACCAAATACAAGCTGAGTCACCCTGACACGCGCTTCTGGGGCAAGTCCCTCAGCAGCGGCTTCGCGGAGACGGAACTTGAGGGCCTCGCGCTCCTCCTGGCTGTCCGTCAGCACCACAATCTTCGCAAACGATGGATCAGGGAGTTCCGGCGCCATCGCCAGATAGAAACGCGGCGCGCCTTGCCCGATATAGGCCGTGACGATTTTTGCCTCACCCTGCTTTTGCAGCCAGGCCTCTATCTTGGCGGTGGTGGCGCTGGTCTGCTCAATGGAGGTTCCATAAGGCATTTGCACTTCAATCAATACCTCTGGACGGTCCGAGGTAGGGAAGAACTGTTTCTTGACCAGGCTCATGCCGAGAATCGCCACGCCAAACATTGCGATAACAGTACCGGCTACCAGCCATTTGCGAGCGATGACACGCGTCAACACCTGACGGAAGCGGTTGTAATTTCGGGTGTTGTAGATGGCCGCATGACCACCCTCCACCTTCTTGATGTTCGGCAACATCTTCACACCCAGGTACGGGGTAAAAGCTACCGCAACCACCCAGGAGGCAATCAGGGCAATGCCCACGATCCAGAACATGTTGCTGGTGTACTCGCCGGCTGTCGACTGCGCGAAACCGTTGGGCATAAAGCCGATAGCCGTCACCAGCGTACCGGAAAGCATCGGCGCGGCTGTATGACTCCAGGCATACGCGGAAGCTTTGATGCGGTCGTAGCCCTCCTCCATTTTCACCACCATCATTTCGATAGCAATGATGGCGTCGTCCACCAACAGTCCGAGCGCCAGAATCAACGAGCCAAGGGTGATACGGTCAAAGTTCTTTCCAGTGGCCGCCATCACCACAAACACCACCGCCAACGTCAACGGCACAGCCGCAGCGACCACAACGCCTACACGCCAGCCCATGCTGAGAAAGCAGACAAGCATCACCACAAGCAGCGCGACGAAAAACTTGACCATGAACTCGCCGACGGCCGAACTGATATTTACAGATTGATCGGTGACCTTGGAGAGCGTCATGCCCAACGGCATGCCTTGATTGATCTTGACCGTCTCCGCGTCCAACGCCTTGCCCAGGTCAAGACCGTTCCAACCCTCACGCATCACGATCCCCAGCAACAAGGCCTCTTCACCGTTATTACGCACGAGAAAGGTTGCCGGATCTTCATAACCACGTTCGATCGTCGCCACGTCCGAGAGCTTCAGCGTCCGCCCCTGAACCGCAATGGGTGTGTCACGAATCTTCTGCACCTTATCGAAGGCGCCATCCAGCCGAAGAAAAACCTGCGGCCCGTCGCTTTCGATCGAGCCGGCAGGCGTGAGCACGTTCTGATTATTCAGCGCGGCAAAGATGTCCTGAGGCGATACGCCCAAGGTGGCCAGCCGATCATGGGAAAAGGAAACAAAGATGCGCTCGGGTTGCTCCCCAATGATGTTGACCTTCTTCACGCCCGGCACATGCAACAGTTGTTGGCGCAACGACTCTGCATCACGCACCAACATTCGCTGCGGTTCGCCTTTGGCTTTCAGGGCGAACAGTGCAAATGTCACGTCCGAAAACTCGTCGTTGACCATTGGCCCGATGACACCCGCCGGCAGCTTCCTGGCCTCATCGTCGAGCTTTTTACGCGCCTGATAGAACTCCTCCTGCACTTGCGAGGGCGGCGTGCTATCGCGCAGTGACACCATGGTGAAGGCGAGGCCAGGACGGGTGTAGGTTTCCGTGCGGTCGTACCATTTCAGTTCTTGCAGGCGCTTTTCAAGTGGCTCTGCTACCTGATCCTGCATCTCCTGCGCCGTGGCGCCCGGCCACGCGGTAATGACCGTCAACTGCTTGACCGTAAACGGAGGATCTTCCGCACGCCCCAGCTGGAAGAACGACAGGATGCCCGCAACGGCGATCAGGAAGATCAGAAACACCGTGATGGAGCGCTCGCGAACGGCGATCGCAGAGAGATTGAAGCGCCCCTCGCTCATTGATGACTCCCTGCGACCTTGACGCCATCCGGTTGAGCCAGCCTCACCTCCTCACCATCGCGCAGCAGATGCGCGCCTAACGCTACAATCTGCTCGCCGACCTTGAGATCGCCTGCGACTCGCGCTGCGTCGTCGCTCAAGCCCAAGACTTGAACAGGTCGCCAGGCCACCTTCGCAGGTGTACCGGCAATGACCCATACGCCAGTGCCTTGGCCTGGGTCATAAACGGCGGCGATCGGCACTTGTAGCCCCTGCCCTTGCGTGGTGCCTTCAGCGATCCGAAGCGTGACGGTCGAACCTATCGGTGCATTGGCCAGCGCCCCCTCAAGCACATACCGCGCCTCGAAGGTGCGTGTCATTCGGTCGGCCGAGTCAGAAAGCAGCCTCAGCTTCGCTGTAACAGCACCCGTGGTATTGCCATAAAGCGTCGCCTGCGCGGTGGATCCTGCTGCGGGGCGTAGCGTCTCGGGCAGATGCACGATGGCTTCGCGTTGCCCCGCCCGCGCCAGTCGAACCACGGGCTGTCCCGGGCTGACGACTTGTCCGGGCTCGGCGAGCGTCTCCACCACTACGCCGTCGGAATCCGCAAACAGCACCGCATAACCAGAAGCATTGCGGGCTACATCAGCCTGCGCTTCAGCAGCGCTGAGCTGCGCCTTTGCGGTATCCGCTGCGGCTTTGATCTGGTCGTAAGCCGATGCGGAAATAGCGCCTGCGGCGACCAGGTCGCGATATCGCGCCTCGTCATCTGCAGTCTGCTTGGCTCGGGCCCGAGCGGCGATGACCGACTCTTGCTGTGCTCGCGCCTGCAACCCCAGGTCGATTGGGTCGAGACGCATGAGTGGCTGACCACGCTTAACGGTCTGACCGGTGTCAACCAGACGCTCAAGTATCTTGCCTGACACCCGGAAGCCCAGATCGCCCTGGACGCGGGCAGCCACGACACCCGTGAAAGAACGTGAGACGTCGGACGAACCCTGAACCGCAGAGGACCTCACCAGAGGGGCATGCGTACGTGGATCTTCAACGGTGGATGAGTCGCCACACGCCGTCAGGACGAGAGGCAACAAGCAAGCGGCAATGGGGACAGGTCGAAGCCGGCGCATAGGTTCCCTTACTTAAAAAATAGGACAGGCGCCTCATTCTCAGTCTAGTGACCATAACTGTCAATGGTCACGAATTATGAAGTACCGAACCCCATGATCTCAGCACTAGTATTGCCGAACACTGCTGGCCAAGCTCGAGCTCAGCCCAAAGAGCGTCGATTGACAGATAGTGACCATAACGTAATATAGTCACAAACATCCTCGATTGAAGGTACCTCAATGCCTCCCCTCCGCCCCATTGCTCTCTTGGTGAGTGCCAGCTTGATGACAGGTTGCGCGGTCGGTCCGGACTATCACCGTCCGGACGCCCCACTGTCGGACCATTACTTGGGGCAGTCTTCTGTCGAACAGAGGCCTGGGGCGACGCCGGCCAGTCTTGTCGCCTGGTGGGAAGGCTTTGGTGATCCGCTGTTAGCCGACTTCGTCTCCAAGGCACTTGAGCAGAACCTGGATCTGGCGCAGGCGTCGGCGCGAGTCACGCAGGCGCGGGCCGGACTGGGCGCCGCAAATGCCGCTTTACTGCCCTCGGGGAACATCAGCGGACAGGCCGCGCGCTCCTACCAGTCAATCGAGACTCCGCTCGGCCAGGTGTTGAACTCAACACCTGGCTATGATCGGTACGGAAGTTCCTACGAGGCCAACCTCGATGCCAGCTGGGAGGTAGATGTCTTTGGCGGATTGCGCCGCGGACGCGAGGCTGCTCTGGCCGAGTACCAGGCTTCCCAGGCGGGCGTCGCTGCCACACGATTGGCCGTCGCTGCACAGACCGCCGATATCTACATCACTATCCGCGGACTGCAGACCCGGCTGGACATTGCGAATCGGCAAGTTAAAACGCAGCAGGAGTTGCTAGAGAAAGTCCAGTTGCTCTACAGCAAGGGGCTCGCCGCCAACTATCAGGTTCGCCAGGCCGAGGGGGCGCTATCGCAGGTCCAGGCGACAGTGCCGGTCCTGCAGACCGGTCTCGATGCTGCCATGAATGCGCTGGATGTCATGCTCGGCACGCCGCCAGGCACTCACCGCACACAACTGGCCAGTGCGGGGAGCATTCCTGTAGCGCCGCAGTTAAAGACGATGGGAACGCCGGCCGATTTGCTGCGCCGCAGGCCAGACCTCATTGTGGCTGAGCGCCGTCTTGCGGCTTCAAACGCACGCATCGGGGAGGCGATTGCTGAGTACTACCCGAAATTCTCCCTCAGCGCATTGCTGGGTAGTGCTACGGCTGTATCCGCAGGTAATCTTTTCACCAGCGGTGCCAGCCAGTCGGCGGGCGTATTGGGACTGCGCTGGAGACTCTTCGACTTCGGTCGCATAAACGCCCAAATCGACCAAGCCAAGGGACAAGAAGCCGAAACCTTGGCCGCTTACCGTCAGTCCGTGCTGCGCGCCACCGAGGATGTTGAGAACGCGCTCTCCTCACTGGTGAATCGGGAAGCTCAAGCAACCACCCTCACCGGGGGAGAGGCGTCTCTGACACAGGCTCGCCAATCGTCGTTCATTGCCTATGAGAAAGGCACAGCCAGCCTGATCGATGTCCTGCACGCCGACGAGACGATGCTGCAGGCTTCCGATGCTCGGGCACAAGCTCGAACGGAATCGGCACGGGCGGCAGTCGCGGCATTCAAGGCGCTCGGTGGTGGCTGGCAGCCTCCTGAAACTCAGCCTGTTGCGACACGATGATTTAACCAGGTGACGTAGCACTTGATGCACGCACCTCCCCCCTCTTTCAGCTACTACCCAATCCGAGAGTGGGTTCGCTCACCGACTGACGCGGTCAGCAGCCAATTGCTCAATAGAAACCAACCGGAGTAAAGCGAAATGAAGTCGAACGAAAATTCCTGGGTGCTCATCACCGGCGCATCAAGCGGATTTGGCGAGGAGTTTGCCCGGCAATATGCAGCGCAGGGAAAATCGCTCGTTCTGGTAGCAAGAAGGCTGAGTAAGCTCGAAGCGCTATCGGCGCAGCTGCGCGAACGCTTCGGCGTTGATGTGATCGTCGAACAAGTAGACCTGTCCTCGATCCCGGCGATCATCGGACTGCATGAGCGACTCAGCGAACGCAATATAGTGATCGATGTGCTCATCAACAATGCGGGTCATGGATTGCAGGGGCCTTTCCTGGATCAACCTCTGGATGAGTCCCTGACCATGATTGATTTGGATATCGCCAGCCTGACAGCCCTGACACGCCTTTTCGCGGCCGACATGCGAGCCCGCAAACGTGGGCACATCCTGATGGTCGCCAGCTTGCTGTCCTTCCAGGGCGTGAAGAATTTCGCCGTTTACTCTGCCGCGAAAGCCTATGTTCTTCGCTTCTCTGATGCGCTTCATCGCGAACTGAAAAATGACGGCGTCGTCGTTACCGCACTGTGCCCAGGAATGTCGGATACCGGATTTGCAGAAAGCGCCAAGCAACGGATCACACCGGCCTTGAAAATGGTGATGATGCAGCCTCAACCCGTCGTGCGTGCAGGAATCCGTGCACTGCAAGCCGGACGCATGAGTGTGGTGCCGGGTTTTGGCAACAAGGCCATTACTGTCTTGACTTGGGCCACGCCTCGTCGGTTTCATCAGGGCCTTATGGCGCAGGTGATGGGAGTCTGAGGGGGCGACAAAGAGGCCTTTTACCTCAGGGGAAAGGCCCGAGATGTGTTCCTAAAGGTCGGGAGGCAACGCGTGCTCCCGACAGGACATTCATCGTGTAACAGCACTCAATTAGAAGCGGTAACTCACAGACGTACCGAGCCCGTTCGCACTGTTCTTAAATTTGGCACTGTATGCACCTCTATTCGCAGAGGCGTCGTTGATCTGCACGCTCTCCTCCCATAGGTAGGAATAAGCAACATCGATCGTGACATTGTCCACCGGAGTCCAGCCAGCACCGAAGCTGATAACCTTCCGGTCACCCGTAGGAATACGTGGTCCACGGTTGGTGTTATTGGTGGGAGACTGGTCGACCGAGAAGCCTGCGCGAAGTACCCATTGGCTGTTCAATTTGTACGCCGTGCCGATAGCATGAGCCCACGTATCATGCCAGTTCTGTTCTTCGGTAATCGTGCCCAGCGAGCCGCTCAACAAAGGGGGTAAACCCGTGTTCTCGATGGTTAATTCTTTAAAGCGACTCCAGCGTGTCCAGGTACTCCCCAAATATAGAGTCCAGTTATTATTGAGCTGATGAGTCACCGAGAAATCCACTGACTCTGGGGTATCCACATCCAGCGAAGCGTCATAACTCCGGCCGCTGACCCCCAACACGCTAAAGATGCCGTCGGTGACCTTGGTCTTGGCGTCCAAGTGGTAACTGACCTTGGAATGGTAAGTCATGCCCAAGCGAGTTTGGTCTGTAGCCTGCACCAGGATACCGGCGTTGAAACCGAGGGCCGTGTCATCGCCCGTGCTTTTGAGTTTTCCGTCATTGCGACCTGGGCTAAGTGGATTGGGCACCATCCCGGACAGCTCACCGGTGATGCGGTTGATGGTCGGACCGAACCCGATCGAAACTTTGTCGTTAAAGGCATAGCTGATGGTGGGCTGGAACGTAAGGGTCGTGACCTCACTTTTGTTGGCGTAGTAACGCCCGGCAAAACCGCTGCCATAGTCAGTCATCAGACCGAAAGGTACATAAAAACCTACACCAAACGCCCAATGCTCATCGATGGGTTTGACGTAGTAACCCATAGGCACTGTGGTGGTTGGCACCATGTCGCCGTCTTCCTGACCTCCGAATGTACTGCGGGTTTGGCTTATGTCGGTCTTCGCGAATAGAGTCGCCGCGCCCACGCTGACCTGCTCTCTTTTCAATCGAGACATACCCGCCGGATTACCGAAGACCGTGCTCGCATCTTCAGCGGATGAGGAGCGCCCGGCAAACCCGGACCCCATCCCACTGACGCTTTGTTCATTGAGAGCGAAACCGCTTGCAAACACATTTGAAGATGCGAGCACGACAGCGAGGCCAAATGGGCTCTTGAGCAATATTTTTTTCATTGTTTGAACTCTATGGGATCACTGAGATGAAGCAGTAGAAGCAACGGCTCACCATATTTATTCATGTGACCAATTCAGTCAACGGTCACAATGCGAATAAATGAAATGCCCTTCGACGACTGGAAGAAGGGCAAAGTGAAAAGCCGTTTTGGTGATGTGTCGCTTACACAGGCATGACGTAAAACCGTTAGCCGAAGGTCAAGGCATGAGGCTACGCAAAATGAGGTTGGCGGTGAGCGTGGGCGCCTCCTCGACATAATCGAGGTTGTACTGCAGGAGTAAAGGATTGACGAAAGGCCGCAAAGCCAGATGTATCGCTTCTACTGTTTCGTCCAGGGGAGTCTTGCGTTCAAATTCGCCGATCTCTCGCCCCTCCCGCACGATTTGCAACACGAAGCGTTTGATCTGTGCGTCATAAGCCTGCGTACTGGGCCAGCTTTCCGACGCCGCAAATGCTGCTATGTCATAGAGTTTTCGGTCGTTAAAGAACAGATTCACGCCTGTGGCGACCACAGTTTTGACCAATCGTCGAAAGCGTTCCGTCGGCGACAGGTCTTCTACATTGATCGCCTGCTCCACAGCCGCGACGATTTCTGCCAGACAATTTGCACAGATGGCTTCACCGATCGCCTGCTTGGAATCAAAAAATTTGTAGATGTAGGCCTTGGAAAACCCAATGGCCCTAGCCAGGTCGGAAACCGTGGTTTTGCCGTAGCCGTACTGACTGAAGTGTTCGTTGGCCGCCGCAACAATCTGGTCTCGAATGTCGTGATCGGCTGGGCCACGGGGGCTGGGCGAAGCTGAAGATATTGATGGCTGATTCATGGGAACAGCTTACTCATCCTATCGAGGACTGACAACTTGTGACCGACAAGATATATAGTCACAAATCGGCCATTTTGAACGACTTTTCCGAGCGCCCACAAACTTCATCACTTGAGCCGGTCGACAGTGGCTGCCTCGAGGAGTTGTTGCAGCGCGACACACGACTGATTTATTGGAGAACATTATCTGATAGTCCTTCAGTGGTGAGTGCGGCCGCCGAGACTGGTTCGGGGAACGTAACTGCGAACGAAGGTGTCATCTGTATTAGGCACCGTGGTGTCGCAATCCTGTTGGGATAGAGAGGTGGTTTTCATGAACAATATTATCTACATCGTCGGGGCAGTTGTGATTGTCCTGGTTATTCTGTCGTTTGTCGGCCTTGTATAGCCTTAGCTGCCAGCTGAGAACCGTCCTGATGGCGCCTGCCTGACAGGGTGTATTTATGTTGCTACCCCCTGCCCTCGCAACATCGCAATATCCCGCTTGGGGGGTACGCCAAACAGACGGCTGTATTCGCGGCTGAACTGCGACGGGCTTTCATAGCCGACCTGATAGGCTGCGCTTGATACTTCCTGATGCTCGTTGAGCATCAATCGCCTCGCCTCGTTCAATCGCAACCACTTCTGGTACTGCAACGGGCTCATCGAGGTGAGCTGGCGGAAGTGGTGATGAAAGGTGGGTGTGCTCATCTGCACTCGCGCCGCAAGTTCTTCGACGCGAAGCGCCGAGGCGTAATTCAACTTCAGCCAGTCGATGGCTTTTGCGATGCGATAACCCTGGCCATCGACCGAGGTAATCTGCCGCAACCTGGCAGCCTGATCACTCTTCAAGAGACGATAGTGAATTTCGCGCTGAATCAGGGGCGCAAGCACAGGGATGGCTTCGGGTTCATCGAGTAGCGCCAGCAAGCGCTCGAACGACGCCAACATGGCAGGCGTTACTGAACCAATCCCGACACCTTTCACCACTGATCGATCACGGGTTGGCGGCAAGTCACCCTGCACTATCAGCTCAGCCAGCATGCGCAGATCGAGCTTCAAAGTCAGCCCCAGGCATGGCTGCTCCGGGCTTGCCACCAGCACCTCAGAATTGGCGGGCAAGTCCAATGAGGTGATCAGAAATCGCGACGTGTCATACGGGTAGCCCTCGCCACCTACCCACAGCTGTTTCTCCCCCTGGGCGACGAGGATGATGCTTGGCTCGACCATGCAGACGACGGGCGGCGACGGATGTTCGCGCCTGAAAAAGCCCAGGCCCGCAATGGGCGTTCCGTAATCACCTGGTTTCGGGATCTGCTCGCCAATGATCCGCGCGAGCGTTTCTTGTGGCGACAGGTGTTGAGCAGCGGTGTCGTGTTTGATCGTCATGTTCGCCTTGTACCTCTTCGCTGAACTCTAACTCGCCCGCTCGTGACCGTCCTGCAAAAAAACAGAGACTCATAGAATCAGGCAAGTAATCCAGCGCAATGCACTACAGGGAGTCTGGGCATAGCCGGAAAATGTTCATCCGACAAAGCCATTGAGGACTCTCCCATGCTTGTACAAGCCTATGGTGCTCATGCGGGCGACAAGCCCCTTGAACCGTTGCAAATCATTCGCCGTACACCCGCCGCCCATGACGTTCAGATCGATATCGCCTTTTGCGGCATCTGCCATTCGGACTTGCACCAGGTGCGCGCCGAGTGGGCAGGCACGCAATTTTCGGGCAAGAAAATCGGCGTGGTCGGCATTGGTGGCCTGGGCCACATGGGCATCAAGCTGGCCCACGCGATGGGCGCCCACGTTGTGGCGTTCACTACATCCGAATCCAAGCGCGAAGCGGCGAAGGAGTTGGGCGCTGACGAAGTGGTGGTATCGCGCAACGCTGAGGAGTTGGCCGCGCATGCCAAGAGCTTCGACTTCATCCTCAACACCGTCGCAGCCCCCCCACGATCTCGATGCCTTCCTGGTTCTACTCAAGCGCGATGGTGCGCTGACCCTGGTCGGTGCGCCCGCCTCGCCGCATCCATCGCCCAATGTGTTCAACCTGATCATGAAACGACGAACGATTGCCGGCTCGATGATCGGCGGTATCCCCGAGACGCAGGAGATGCTGGATTTCTGCGCCGAGCGCGGCATCGTCGCCGACATCGAGTTGGTCCGGGTCGATCAAATCAACGAATCCTATGAGCGGATGCTCAAGGGCGACGTCAAGTATCGCTTCGTGATCGACAACGCCACATTGGCTGGCTAAGCAAAAAGCGCCAGCGAATAACCACTCATCAAAAGGACTATCCAGTGAAAGGCATTTTGCTTGCCCTAGGGCTGCTTGTTACCTCTTTTTCTTCAACGGGAGCCGATTTGTCGAACGGCGCGGACAACTTCTACAAAAGCGAAAAAGTGACGGTAGAAAAGGTCACCTTCAAGAATCAATACGGCATGAAGGTGGTAGGCAACCTGTTCATCCTGAAGAACCTCAATCCTCAATCGAAGAATGCCGCGATCATTGTCGGTCATCCAATGGGGGCAGTGAAGGAGCAAAGTGCAAACCTCTACGCCACAAAAATGGCCGAGCAGGGATTTATCACACTGTCGCTGGACTTGTCCTTCTGGGGTGAAAGTGAGGGCACGCCTCGCCAGGCCGTTTCGCCTGATATCTACGCCGAAGACTTCAGTGCCGCCGTGGACTTTCTCGGCTCTCGCCCATTGGTCGATCGTGAACGTATCGGCGTCATCGGTATTTGCGGCAGTGGCAGCTTCGCCATCAGTGCGGCCAAGATCGATCCGCGTCTAAAGGCCATCGCCACCGTCAGCATGTACGACATGGGCGCCGCCAATCGTAATGGCCTCAAGCACAGTGTAACGATCGAACAACGCCAACAAATCATTCGCGAAGCGGCGCAGCAGCGCAACGCCGAATTCTGGGGTGGCGAAGTCCGCTATACCAGCGGCTCACCACTGAAGCTGACCGGCAACGCCGTGGGTGACGAGTTCTACGATTTCTATCGCACACCGCGTGGTGAGGTCACCCCTGCCGGCGCATCGGCACAGACAACCACCATGCCGACGCTGACCAGCAACGTGAAATTCATGAACTTCTATCCGTTCAACGACATCGAGACGATCTCCCCTCGCCCACTGCTGTTCATTGCTGGCGCCCGGGCGCACTCACTCGAGTTCAGTGAGGATGCCTACAAACGCGCGGCAGAACCTAAAGAACTGCTCATCATTCCAGATGCCGGCCATGTGGATCTTTACGACCGGGTCAACCTCATTCCATTCGCCAAGTTGACCACGTTCTTCAAAAGCAACCTGAAGTAGCACTGAGCAGTGCCCTGGCCGGGCATCCCTTCTCACGCGCGGCCTCGTTCCCGGGGCCGCGACGCTTCGCGCATTACGGGATTCAATCAATGATCCAACCCACGCTCTCAGCCCCGCGAAAACCTGAACAATCATGGGGTGCCGTATTCGCCATGTCGCTCGCCGCCTTCGTCCTGGTGGCATCGGAGTTCATGCCCGTCAGCCTGCTGACACCGATTGCCGCAGATCTGCATATCACCGAAGGGCAAGCGGGCCAGGGCATTTCAGTCTCCGGGCTGTTTGCGCTATTCGCCAGCCTCCTGACCGCTTCGGTGGCGGCGCGGGTCGACCGCAAGCCACTGCTGTTGTCCCTGACGCTGCTGATGATCGTTTCGGGAACCGTGGTCGCGTTCGCGCCGAACTACTGGGTGTTCATGGCCGGCCGCGCGCTGATCGGCGTGGCAATTGGTGGCTTCTGGTCATTGTCGGCGGCAACTGCCATACGCTTGGTGCCCGACGACCAGATCGCTCGCGCCATGGCAGTCGTCAATGGCGGCAACGCTCTGGCGACAGTGATTGCAGCACCTCTGGGCAGTTTTCTCGGAGCCTTCATCGGATGGCGCGGTGCATTTTTGTGCGTCATCCCGGTCGCGGTAATCGCCAGTCTCTGGCTTTGGGTGAGCCTTCCTGCGATGAAGTCGCAAAGCGGTTCAGGCACTGGAAATGTTTTCAGGTTGATGAAAAACACACCGGTCGCGTTAGGCATGGCGGCGGTCAGTGTCTTTTTCATGGGCCAGTTCATGCTATTTACCTACCTGCGCCCGTTCCTTGAAACGGTCACGCACGTCAGTATTTCCATGCTGTCACTGATGTTGCTCGTCCTCGGCCTGGCAGGCCTCGCGGGAACCTTCCTGATTGAAGCATTCTTGAAAAATGGCCTGCATCGCACCCTCATCGTCATCCCGATATTGATGGCGGCGATCGCGCTGGCACTCGTTTCGTTCGGCAGTTCTGTGACTACCACCACCGTCTTGTTGGGCCTCTGGGGGCTGGTTGCGACCGCGGCGCCGGTGGGATGGTGGACATGGCTGGCCAGAACATTGCCAGAGGATGCTGAAGCCGGAGGCGGCTTAATGGTGGCGATCATCCAACTGGCCATTGCATCCGGCGCAACCGTTGGCGGGCTGGTATTTGACTCGAATGGCTATCGAGCGACTTTCGAGTTGAGCGCCACACTGCTAGGCGTGGCGGCAGTTCTTGCCTTCCTGGCGGCACGCGCAGCTTCGCGAGAGCCTGTTGCATCGGAGAGCATCGCTTGAAAAAACACAAGACGCGCCAAGGCGAGTCTTGTGTTCCCAGTGGGGCAATCGGTTGCAGACTGGACGGTAAAATCAGCGTGCGCTATCGATGATTTGGCCACCGTCAGGCGTCAGGCTATACCCCGTCAAAAATTGCCCATCCTTGCTGGCGAGAAACAGCACCACCGGTGCGATGTCCTCTTCGGGTGATCCATAACGGCCAAGTACGTTAGTGGGTGCAGGCACATCGGCCGCAGTACCCCAAGTGTCTGCGACCGGCATGACATTGCTCACCGTTCCTCAAAGAGCCGTGGACGTTAATTACCGATTCAGGGGTAGATGAATCGCTGCTGGCGCCGTTCCGGGCAAACAAAATGATCACCCTTGAAATAGCTGACAGCTGACTGTTCTATGCACAGGCTCAAGGGACAAGCTTTCTTCTCTCGATAGGGACAGACAAGACAATGCTTGTACGTGTCTCACCGTACGCGTTGATCTTCGCAATGATATTTTCGATATCGGCCATTGACCTGGCATAGATCCTGATCAGGTAGGAGTCGTTACCCGTGACGTGCAGGCACTCAACGACTTCGGGTATGTCGTTGAGCGTCGCTATCAATTTGGATTTCGCAGGCTTGAGGGTGGTCATGCCGACGACAGCAGATATGCCGAACCCTAGTTTGGTTGGATCTAACTGAGCGCTATATCCCTTGATGACCCCAGAGTCTTCGAGCTTTCGCAACCGATCAGTGGTGGCGGGAATAGAAAGACCTGCGTGCTTGGACAGCTCCGTGATGGAAATGCGACCAAAGTCCTGCACCTTCCCCAAGATTTTGATGTCTATACGATCCATGTAAGCTCCCACAGCAAAAAGTATAAATTTTAATGAAAAGCACCCGATTTACATTAAAAAATAATGCACCAAAATAAAGCAGAGTGCTAGTCTATTTGCAGCCCGATAAAGCCTAACAAGAACCCGGGCAATCATTAGCTCTGAATCCTTAGCGTTACGCACTGCATAATAAAATATTCTCCTCCAAGGATGGTGCTCGTATGGAAGATGAAAAAATAAAGTGTGAAAAAAAATCCTATTCATCATTCGCGAATTATATTGGAACGCAAGTCCTAAGTTTTCGTGATTTCAAGATGGATCAGATTTTTATGTATCTGGCTGGAGTCGCACTTTTCTCGGTGGGGGCCAAGCTTTTCATAGTCAGTCAACTGGGGACTGACCCCTTAGATGTCCTGATCATCTCGATAAATAAAATACTCATGCTCGGAATGGGCGTTTGTTCGGGTATCGTTTCTCTATTTTTTCTGCTGTGGTGGATGCTCTGGAACAAGAAATACCCTCCGATAAGCCCATTTATTACAACGACACTTACAGGCCTGTTGATTGACCTCTGGTCCGTGCTGGGGCTTGGAGAGTATTTGATTGTCAGAGTGAATGAGTACACGATGTTGGCGATGGGTCTGGTGCTGTGTGCTTATTCGTCTGCACTGATTATCATGAGCGGTATTGGTATCAGGATCATGGACCTTGTGGTGCTTACCATGGTGTCCAAATGGGCGTGGTCATTCACAAAAGCCAAAATGATAATTGAAATTGGCATCTTTTCAACCGGATGGCTTCTAGGCGGGCCCTTCGGTGTGGGCACCATTGCATTCTTGTTGGTCATAGGACCTCTTATACAGCCATTCATGAATATAAACGCCAGGCGTTTTTCGCTTAAGAATTATGGATTGACCAGCGTTTCTTCCGCCTATCAATAACTACTAGAGGATTGCTGCCACTGTGGCGGCGGGATTGTTTCGCCTCGACTATTTCAACCGATGATATTGACAGCAACTTCCGTGAGATGAGGAGTGAGAGATGGACACTACAAAAAATAAAAACTGGACCTTGGAAAGCACGCCTGCAAAGTTGGAAGAAATACTCCCGAACGGCGTTGTAAAGTGTCATCTTTCTCCCCGAAACTGTGTCATTCAGGAGGGCAAAGTAGGTTTTTGCAAGGTGCGCGGAAACAGAGGCGGCCGGTTAGTTACGTTGAATTATGGCAAAGGTGTTCACAGCACCGAAGAGACCATCGAAACCGAGGCGGTATTCCACTTTGCTCCCGGAGAGCGAATCCTTTCCCTAGGCAATATCGGCTGCATGCTTAACTGCGGCTACTGCCACAATTGGAAGACCTCTCAGGCCAAGTATGTGACAGATAAAGATGTTTACTACTATACGCCTGAGCAGGTTGTAGAAACTGCCTTGAAGCATGGTATACGCGTTATCTCCTGGACGTATAACGACCCTGTTGTCTGGCATGAATTCATCCTCGACACGGCAAAGCTGGCAAAGGAAGCGGGCTTAATCAACTTATATAAATCAGCTTTTTTTATCAGTGAAGAAGCCATTGATGAACTATTGCCAGTCATCGACATATTCTCGATTTCGCTAAAATCCATCTCCCCCGAATACTATCGAAAAGTCACAACAGGCTGGGTAGAACCCGTTCTGGCTGGCATCAAGAAAGTATACGATGCTGGTAAATATGTTGAAGTCAGCACCTTGATGGTTACCGATATCAGTGACGATGAGGATACCGCCAGGAAAATCAGCCAGTGGGTACTGGATGAACTGGGCCCGAATGTACCACTCCACTTTGTTAGGTTTCACCCTGATTATAAAATGAGTAATAGCATCAGGACGCCCGTGGATAGACTCCTGAAGGCTCGGGACATTGCCCGCAGCATGGGGGTTGAGCATGTTTATCTGGGTAACGTAAATGATGTCGAGGGCACCAATACCAACTGCAATAATTGTAACGCTCTACTCGTTACCCGCTACGGTTTGAATGCTGAACTCATCGGATTGGACAGCAACGGTTGCTGTGCCCGGTGTGGGCACGACGCACACTTCAAGTTACTGGGCGAACACAAAGCGAACACGCCAGTTGAACTGCGAGAGGCTGCATTGACCTCTTACGAGAAGCGAAAGTTCGAGTGGCATGGGGATATCGTATCGCTGCACGCCCAAGTGCTGAATACTGAAGACTTTGAACAGACCGTCTACCTGCGGCGCAACTATACCGACGGGCTCAACAGCGATTGGAAATCACTGACATTGCGGCCGTATGAAAGCTATCGATTTATTATTGCCAAGGCACGAACTGATGAATCAGGCCCTGAAGTCTGGCTTCCCAAGGGGGTGAACTCAAATCTTCATGAAGTATTCGACAGGGCTCACTTCCCAACCGAGTCGATTGAAGAGATTGGTATTTCGCAAAACGACATCACGCCGACCATTGGGTATGAAGGCAAGCAGAACATGTATGAGCAGGTTATCAAACTGGTGAGCAAATCATGAGCGTGTCTACTGAAATACTCCATATCAGGGTCGATGACCGAGAGGCCCACCCATCCGTGACGCCTATTTATCAGTGCAGCGCTTTTAGCGCTGACTCGGCGTTCTTCTACTCGAGAAAAGCCAATCCCAATGTGACTGAGCTGGAACAGGTTGTCGCTGCACTGGAAGGAAGCGAATACGCCTTGGCCTACAGCACCGGAATGAGTGCCATCTACATGGTGCTGGAGCTGCTGAAACCCGGTGGGTCGCTGGTGATCAACAAATATATCTATGGCTGTTCTTATAAGCTGTTTCAGCGATATGCGGCACGTATCGGTGCGAAACTGACGATTCTGGATCTCACCACGGAAAGTGGATTGAAAGAGTTGCCGTCGGACGTGGACATGGTCATTTTCGAAACACCGACCAATCCCTTTCTGAAAGACATTGATATTCATGCGGTCAGCAAGGCGGTTAAGCAAAACAACCCACACGCTCTGGTGGTCGTTGACAACACGTGGGCCACTCCGATATTTCAAAAGCCTCTGAACTTCGGCGCGGATATTTCTCTGTACAGCGCAACGAAGTATTTCTCCGGGCATAGCGATGTCATGGGCGGCCTGGTACTCGTCAACAATGAAATGATTTATACGCGCCTCCTCGAAGGCCGCTTTTACTCAGGCTCAATATTAGCGCCTAATAGCGCATGGCTGCTTCGCAGAAGCATGCAGACATTTAACCTGCGCATGGAGAAACACAGCAACACAACCTCCAGCATGCTCAACTATCTACGGGAACTGCCCTTTATTGAGCATGCTTATTATCCACGAGTCGATGGTAAACAATTGACCGGCTACGGTGGCATTGTGTTTGTTGATATTCGGCCCGATCTGGTCCCCTTTTACAAAACCTTCACCAGCGCCCTCAAATGGTTTGGAACGGGTACGGGAATGGCCTGTGTCACGTCAATGGTTGCGCAACCCTTTAGTGGAAGCCATGCCTCGATGACTGAGCAGGAAAAAGCGGATATGGGGATTGAAAAGAGTTTGGTTCGATTGTGTTTTGGTTTAGAGACCCTTGAGGATCTTAAAGAGGATCTGCTTCAGGCATTTGTAGCCATGGAAAATATGGCCAATCAAAAAAGTGCACTTAAACCTGCGTAACAGATATTAATCATGAGCAACGAGCCTTCAACGGCTCGTTGCTTTTTTATGGAGAAGCGAGATTGCCCAGCGTACTCGAAAAAACGATATTCGAAGACCCTACTCTGAACGTTATCCATCTTCTAAATTCCATTTCCAGTGAAAATCCAGAGGCAATCTCTCTGGCGTCCGGTCGACCTGACGACGAGCAATGCGACCTGTCCCTCATCGATAAAGGGCTGGCCAGCTATACACGATACGCCGTCAATCCGGAACACTCGCTTGCGACACTACTTTGCCAATATGGAAAAACCACCGGGATTATCAACGGCATAATAGCCGAACACTTGCAGGTGGATGAAGGCATAAAGATTTTCAACCCTGAAAGTATTGTCGTGTGTATGGGGTTTCAGGAAGCTGCGACCTTGACACTGCTATCAATTTTTGAAGGAAGTGGTGTTTTATTAGTACCTGACCCTGTATTTTCCGGAATAACGGGTATTGCGAAATTATTAAGAATAAAAATTGTTCCCGTTCCCGAGGACACCTTCCTCGATCCATCTGCCCTGCGCAAGGTAGCTGAAGATCTTGAGTCCAGGGGGGAAAAGGTAAAAGCGCTGTACGCGATTTCAGATTTTAGCAACCCTACTGCTAACAGCCTTTCCTATGAAGACAGAAAGGCCATGCTCTCCTTGGCCAATGAAATGAATTTTTTTATCCTGGAGGATAATGCCTACAGCTACTTCAGGTACGAGGGAGATAAAATCCCCTTGATGAAGTCGATCGACAGTAGTCGAGTATTCCTTCTTGGCTCTTTTGCAAAGTCAATTTTTCCGGGATTGCGTATGGGCTATGTAGTCGCCCCGGAGAACGCTGGGGTGATTTCCTTTAGCGCCAGATTATGTAAAGCCAAAAGCTTGATCACCGTCAATACACCTGCCCTGTGCCAAGCAATTGTCGGAGGTTTACTGATAGAGAACAATTACTCTTTAAAACAGCTTAATCAACCAAGAGTGTTGTCTTACAGGCAAAAAAGAAACTATATGATTGAATGCCTTGAACGTGAATTCCCGATCAAGGCTGGTTCTGGAAGAAGTGTCACCTGGAACCATCCAGAGGGAGGTTTTTTCATCAATGTACAGCTGCCTTTCACCTTCGAATATTTTGAAATGTGCGAGTGCGCCAGGAACTTCAAGGTTATTGTATTTCCCACTTCCTTGTTTTCGCTGACGAATCAGGCTGTCACTCAGGTCAGGTTGTCGTTTAGCAATGCGACAGAATCAGAAATCAAACAAGCGATAGGCAACCTCAGGGCGTACATTGAATCCAGAATGCAGTAAAGCATCCTCCCGTCAGACCGTAGGGGATTGATGCCAAGGCTTACTCATCAGTCAAAGAGAAATAAGCCTTGTCTCATTTCCCGCTTAAGCTGCTGTGGCGAGCATAACGCCAGTGGCTACTTGGTAGGCCCCCAGAATGGTTATGGTTGACCCGGAAAAATAGTTGATCAACCTGAGCTTTGATTGGGAGATTCTGGTCTTGAATATGGAGGAGAATCCGCTCAATCCCAGCCACCAGACAGCCGAGCCTAGAAATATACCTGTCACCATAGGCAGCACTGAGTGCTGACCGCTTTGATCATTAGCCATGCCGTCGCTCATGGCAGCAAATATCGCAATAAACGACAGGATGGTCATTGGGTTCGACAGTGTCAAAAACAGTGTACTCAAGTAGGCTTTTAGCAGGTTGGCTCGTTCACCCGCCAGGGCTGTTGAGCTCGCTTTCGATCTTATTGTTTGATAACCAATGTACGCGAGGAACATCCCCCCCAAAATACACAACCATGGCTTAAAGCTAATGAGTGTCGCTATGATGACTGTGATTCCCAGCGCACCGACAAATCCATAGATCGAATCGGCTGTGGCCGCCCCTAACCCTGTCGCGAAACCTGCTCTCCATCCAAGCGCAAGGCTCCTCTGTATGCACAACAGCCCAATGGGTCCCACAGGGGCTGCAATACAAAGCCCAATGATCATCGACTTAATGAAAATCAACATAAATGCACCTCCGCAATTGATGCTTAAAGGTTAGGGGAAGTGCATTTTTTTATGAATTAATTATTTATTCCCATCCAGGCTTTTTCGATAATTTTGTAAGAAGTATTCTTATCTTTCCTTCATTATTAAGGCGCACTCAGTGATGAGCCTTACTAAACACGATCGGGATGCCATTCGCCTTCGACGATGACGCCAG